>JANRLS010000226.1:0-85213 GCA_033762315.1 Pirellulaceae bacterium | reverse complement strand
GCAGGTATCGAGAATCAGCACTTGCTTGAGGGCGGGAATTTGCTTGATCCATTCCGCCAGTTCGTCGCTGGTGATCGAGGTGGCCGCGCGGACCGCCGGATCGCCAAATTCCTGCGGATCGAGGCCGCGGGCATTGGTCGTCAAATAGCAATAGAGATCGGCCCCTTGCGCGAGGGCCAGGCCGTGCCCCGCCAGATAGACCACCAGCACATCTCCCGGCCGGGCCGCGCGAAACTCCGAGAAGACTTGCGCGAAATTGGCCTTCGTCGGACGCTGGGCACGAGGATCGTCCGAAGTTGTCAGCAAACGTAGCCGCACCTGCTCCACGCCAAATAGCCGCCGGCCGCACAGCTCCATCGCGGTGGCAAAGTCCTCGGCATCTTTGGCGGCAAAGCGCAGGTTCAGCGCCGCGTTGTCGTAGGTCGAAACACCCGCCACCAGGGCGAATAGTCGGGCCGGCTCGGGCGTTTCGAGCGGCCCCTCGAACCGCCGCACACAGCCCCGGCTCGCCAGGTAGCCATCTTTGTTCCAGGTGACGACCTCCACCTGGTTCGGCTGACCGGGAATCAGCGGCGCGCCAGAGAGATCGAGCGGCAGCGTGGCCGATTTGGCGTCCGGCTCTGGTTTCGGGCCGCGGGCGTCGGCCAACAGTTCCTTGCCATTGATAAACACCTGCACGCGGCCGATGCCGCCGCCGCGGTTGTCGAGCTTGAGCTGGAGTCCCGCGAGATCATCGCCGATTAGCTCCGCCTGGGGATACAAATCAGGTTTGGTGAAGGTTCCCACCTCGCGGAGCGGCTCGCGGCTCAAACCGAGCAGCTTGGGAAGGAGCTTGGGCTCAAAATAGCGGTGCTTGAGTTGCTTCAGGGCGATCGGCTCGTTATCGACCACCCACTGCATCCCCTCCACATCGCCGGCATTACTGGCATCGAATCTCCCCTGCTGATCGACGACCGCCCAGTCGCCTGCCGTGAAACCCACAAGTGAACCCAGGTCCTTCCCTTCTGGCAGTTGCCAGACGCGGCACGTTTGGTCGCGGCTGCTGGTGATGGCGAATTTCCCGCCGGGCAAGAACGTGATGCCGGTGACGACGCTCGTGTGTCCGCGAAGCGTGCCAATCGGGCGGGCCGTGGCCACATCGAACAGAGCGACCTGCGAATCGGCCAGCCGGACGGCCAAGATGTCTGCCGGCGACGCGAGAAGCTCCGCGCGAAAGCCCGCTTGCGCCAGGCCTGGTCGGAGGAGCGGCAGCGGAAATTTGCGGGCAATTTTCCCCGTGGCCGGATCGAACATCAGCACTTGCGTGTCTTGCTCGTGCTCTTCGATCCGGGTGAAAACCTCCCCCCCCGCGCCGAAGCGGAATTCCCGCAGGTGATAGCCCCCGTCGTCGAGTCGGACCACGTTTTGATCGTCGGCCAGATTGCGCAAATAGAACCGTTCGTCGTTGTCGAAGCCGGCCACTCGGCGGCCGCGCACCACGGCCCGTCGGCCATCCGCGGAAATCGCCATGCAGCGAGGGGAAGTGTGCGGATGATCGCTGAGTGTGAATCCCTCCGACTTGCCAGTGGCGACATTCCAAACGCCAACTTTTTCCAGGCGATCCGCCACCGCGAACCGATGTTCCGCGAGCCAACCAGCCTGCGAGAGGGGGCCGGTCTGGATCGGCAGCGTGAACAGCAACTTCCCGGTGGCTGTCTGATAGACGCGCGTTTCGTGCGGCAAACACTGCACCAGCAGCTGATCGTCGGCGGAAAACTGCACCTGGCGCGACATCGGCTCGTCGAAGCTGTCGCGGGGGAGCCCCAGTTCGCGCGACCAGGCCGGCCGCCCCTCGGGCAGGTTCCACAGCCGCAGCGTTCCCCCTTCCATGCCGACGACCGCCAGCCACTTGCCGTCGTGCGAAAGCTGCACCTCGCTGACGGGCTCCACCTTCGATTCAAAGCGGCGAATTGCAGCGCCGGTCTTCGTATCGAATAGACCGCACCGCAGCCAATTGGCGACGATCACTCGGTCGTCGCCCAGCCAAGTCACCGCCAGTGGCGACCTCTTGTCCTCGATGGGAATTTGCTGCCGCGCGAGCTCCGCCCCGGTGGCGGCGTCCCAGGTGCGGATGGTGCCGTCCTCACTGGCGGAGAGGATTTTGCCCGGCGAATCGGCAAAGCGGGCCGCGGCGACGCTGTCGAAATGTCCGGCAAAAAGCGTCTGTTCCCGGCCGTCGGCGACGCTCCATAGCCGGATCGTGCGGTCCTCGCTGGCGGTAAGTAGCTGTTTGCCGTCGGCCGAGAATTGCAGCGCGGTGATTCGGTCTCCATGGCCGGCCAGGCGGTGAACCAGTTTTCCCCCGGCCAGGTCGTAGAGCGAAATCGCGGCGGATCGTAGATGGGTGAACGCCGCCAATTTTTCGTCGGGCGAGACCACAAACCGGCTCCAAGCATCCTGATCGTCGATCGGCTTGGCGATTAAGACCTGCGGCTGGCCATTTTCGGCATTCAGACGGACAAATCCCGCCGCTCCGATTTCGTATCGCGCCTCGGTCGAGAGCTCGTAGCGCCCTCGCACCAATTTGATCATGGGGGGGAGCTCGTCCGTGAATTCCCGCAGCAGGCACCCAGTGGCGATATCCCAGAGGCGGGGGATCGAATCGCTAAAGGTGAGCAGGTGCTTTCGGTCAGCAGTAACGAGTATCTGGAAGTAAGGCTCATCGCTCGCCGTTTGGATGATGAGGCTCAGGTCGCCGTCGCCGCGCACGGTGCCGCTGATTTTGCTGGTGCTGTTGCCTGGGGTCGCAACGCGAATTTGCTGCTGAGCATGCAGTCCACCGCCGAAAAAGACGGCCGCCAGCCAGACGGCCGCCAGCAGCGACCAAGCAAATTTCGTCGAACTGGCGATCATGGGGGGGGCATCCGGAGGGGCTGACGGGCCTCGAACGTCTTCAATCGGGCTTGCATGGTGGCCATTTCGTGGTCAAAGCCGCGCACCAGCAACAGACGCTGCTGCGCGGGGAGGGCCGCCAGCTTCTCGATCGCCATCTTTTGCCAGATCACCGCATCGTCGAATCGCCCCGCTTCGGCATTGGCGGCGGCCAGCACGGCCAGGCGATGGTAGTCGTTCCAGCCTGCGGCGGCACAAGCGCGGGTGGCATCGAGAATGGCCTGCCGGCCATCGCGATACTTCTCCTCCGCGGCGGTGGCGCGAATCCAGGCCCGCTGAATCAGCGCCAGAGCGGCCGCGGGATCGTCGAGCGAGCTGGCGTCCGCGAGGGAGGTTTCGCAGTCGTCCAGCGCCTGTTGGACATTTCCCAGTTCCAGGTGATAGTCGGACCGGGCCACCAGCGCCCGCTGACGTTCGGCCGGCGGTGCCTGGGCGGCGACAAACGTCAGGTCGGCCAGCGCGTTCTCCGTTTCTCTGGCCATCCGCCAGGCTTGGGCCCGATGCAGGCGATGCGCCAGTTGGTTAGGCTCGCGCTCGACCAATTCGCCGAGAGCTTGCGCTTGCTCGCGCCACTTTTCGCCGCGGGCGTGAAGCGAGGCGATTTGGTGCAGCAAGGCTAAATTTTGCGGAACTAGCTCCAAGGCTTTGCGCAGGTCGGCCACGGCGGCATCGAGCTGGTTCAAGTTGATGTTGGCGACCGCCCGGTTTTGATACGCCGCGACTTGCGTCGGCGCGAGGGAGATGACGACATCGAGATCGCGAATCGCCTGGTCGCTCGCTTGCTTTCGCAAATGGACGAGGGCCCGGTCAAAGTAGGGCGGCCAATAACGTGGCGATAGCTCGATGGCCCGCGAATAGTCGGCCAATGCCGCTTCGTTGTTCTGCGTCCAATACTCGACCTGCCCGCGCAGATGCAAAGCGGTCACATCGCGCGGATCGAGAGTGAGCGCCTGGGTGAAATCCTCGCGGGCCTTGAATAGATCACGCCGCGCCAGCCGGAAGCTCCCTCGCGCTCGATAGGCGACCGGCGACTTCGCCAGTTCGACGTACTTATCGAGATCGGCCAGAGCCTCGGCCCATTTCAGCAGGCCGATGTGACCTTGGGCCCGCTCGTTCCAAGCGGCGGGAAAGTCAGGCTTGATTTCGAGCGCTTTCGTCGCGGCAGCAATAGCGGCCTCGAACTGCTTCAGCTGCCGATGGGCAAACGACTCCCCGACATGCGCTCGATGGTCGCGCGGGTCGAGAGCGATGGCAGCCTGCCAGTCTTCCATCGCTTTTTCCAATTCTTGATTGGCATGGCGAACCAGTCCCCGCCGCCGGTGCCATTTCGATTGCGGATTCTTATCGATCAAGCCGGTGTAAAGGTCCATCGCTTCCTTCAGCGGTATCGCATCTCGGCCCCCCAGCCACACGGTGGGAATCTTCACCACCCGCTCCAGGTCGCTCGAAAGAACCTGGCAATGATCGGCGGCGACCGACCGCACCGCGAGCAAATCGCCAACGGCAAGATCGAACGCGGGATCGTCGGCGGTTTTCGCCGGCCCGGCAACCGCGAACTCCATGCCGACGCGCGGCGGACCATCGGCGGCTAGCGCGAGAAACACAGTGAGCAGAATCGACGCGGAGGTCATAGGTTTGCCGGGCTGCGCGGGATGGCCACCAAACCACCTATTTCAGGGTACCACGCGCTGCCGGCCGGCACAAAGCGGTGGAATTCGGGTAAGTTTGGTCGCACGTCAATAAGTCGCACGAAAGCAGGTTCCGCTCATGTCGAGAGTCTTGGTGCTGGGCACGCATAATCGCAAAAAGCTGGGGGAGCTGGTCGAACTCCTCAAGCCGCATGGCTTTGAGCTGAAAACCCTGGCCGATTTTCCGGCGTCGGTCGAAGTCGAAGAAACGGGCGATACCTTCGCCGCCAATGCCCGACTCAAGGCAACGGTACAGGCACGGGCGATCGGCCAGTGGGTTCTGGGCGAAGATAGCGGCCTGGGGGTGGATGCTTTGGGGGGCGCGCCGGGCGTTTTTTCGGCCCGCTTTTCCGGGCCCGGGGCCACCGACGAGCGAAACAACGACCTCTTGCTCGAAAAGCTCGCCGCCGTGCCGCCAGAAAAGCGAACGGCTCACTATGTTTGCTACGCCGCGCTTTCCGATCCGACGGGGCAAGTGCGGGCCGAGAGCGAAGGGCAGTGCCGCGGACGAATTCTGGCCGCACGGGCCGGCAGCGGCGGATTTGGCTACGATCCGCTGTTTGAGGTGATCGAATGGCACCGCACATTCGGCGAGCTGGCCCCGGCGGTGAAGCGGGCTCTCAGCCATCGTTCGCGGGCGATGCGGCAATTGGTGCCGATGCTGGTAGCGCTTGGGCAGGGTGGCGATTGGACGTAGAACGCTAGTTAAACAGCCAGAAGGCGAGAGCGGCGACGAGCGCTCCGGCGGCCATTGAGAGCGGGATCGAGATTACCAGTGTTAACGCGACAATCGCCGTCGCGGAAAAAGGCTCGGGCAGCGGCACGGCCTGGGCTACCGGCAGCGGACGATGGCGGCCAGGCTTCACGGGCATTGTCTCTTGCGTCCCCGAAGCGACCGCGCCCGTCCCCTGCGAGCCGTGACTGGCGCTCGCTTCGCTGGCCGAGACTTCGCCCCCATCGGTGTCTTGGCCAACTTCTTCTTTCTCGAACTCACCCGAAGGGAGCGGCTGCGACGACCAAGGGGACTTGATGCTGGCGGGCGTTTTCAGCGGAGTCGCATTTTCGGCGAATTGCTCCAACCGGGCGACCACCTCGGCTGCCGTTTGAATGCGGGCCTTAGGGTCTTTCTCCATCATGTCGGCAATGACTTCGACAAACTCCTCGTGCAGGTCGGGATTGAAGCGCCGTGGATGCCAGGGGGTTTCTTCACAGTGGCGGCGGGCCTTGTCGCGGGCGGTGCCGCCAGGAAAGGGCACCTTGCCGCAAACCGCGTAGTACAGCGTGCAGCCGAGGGAGTAGATGTCGGTGGTGAGGGTGATGTCGCCGGGAGAGCGAATTTGCTCAGGCGAAAGGTAATCGGCCGTGCCGACGATCTTGCCCGCCCGCGGGTCATTCTCGGCATCGTGGAGGAAGCCGGCGAGGCCGAGGTCCGAGAGCTTGGCGATTCCCTGGGCAGTGACCAGGATGTTGCCGGGTTTGATGTCGCGATGAATCAGCCCTTTGCCGTGGGCATATTCCAGGCCGCGGGCGGTTTGCAAAATGACACTGGCGGCTTGAGTTTGGGTAAGCGGCCCCTGCGACCGGACGAGCTTTCGCAGGTCGGTGCCGGGAACGTACTCGACCGCCATGTAGTAGATGTTGCCGTCCTTGCCCGCATCGTAGGCCCGGACGAGGTGCGGATGATCAAGCTGGGCCTGGGTCCGGATTTCACGGTTGAAATTGCTGATCGATTCCGGGGTAGCCTTCACCAGGGGGAGCGTTTTGATCGCGCACTCGCGCCCCATCACCTGATGCACCCCCTTATAGACATGCCCCATGCCACCCTGGCCGATCCAGTCCGTAATGGTGTACGAGCCGAGGTTGAACTTGCTGCGGCCCGCTTTCAGCTCTTTCAGCTGGTAGGGGGTGAGGATGCCCAGTTCGACCAGCTTGGCGGCCAATTGCTCGTCATCGACATCCAGCATTGGAGCCGGCGGCAGGCCGGGCTGCGGCTGCGAGCGTAAAGTCGCCACCACCTGATCGAGCTGCTCCTGCGTGACCAGGCCGCTAAGCAGGGCGAGATTGCGAAACATCGAGCGGGCGAACACGACATCCTCAACGGCGACGAGCGGGGGAATCGGCGGACGAGCAGCCAGAGATACGACGGTTGACCGGCCGGCTTTGTTTGCTGCTCCGGCTGCTCAGCCCCCTACCCACCAATCGTTTCGGGCCAGCCTGCCGTTACGGTTGAGCCTAGCTGGTTTGTCGGGGATGGCCAAGCGGCGCGGTCGCTGGGTGCCCCTTCTATTGCGCGGCAACTTTACCCAATGTGAAACTTTGCCGATTATTCCACGCTAGCAAGGTGGACACTTAGGCGGATGCGAAATTGAGGGCTGCCCAATTTTTGTGCAAGCAGGCCAGTGCTGGCATTTCTGGCAGGGGTGACGAAATTTGTGCAAGCTGGCCTTGCTATCACTAAGTGCAAGCATTGCAACGACTTCGGTGATGATCTTGACTGAATTCCTAAGTTTTGAGAAACCGCAGCCCGTGGTGGCCGTGGCCCAAGGGTAGTTCCCGTTCAAATCGTGTTCTCTGGAAGGAGCCGTCAATGGAATCGTTAGTTGCCCCCCCCGATGTGTTCGCTGAAGTGAGCCCCGCCGAGCGTCCGCAGACCGCCCAGCGGATCGCGGCCGAGATGTATGGCCAGACCCCCGATTGGCTCCGGTTCTTCCGCGAGGTGCTGGGTGTCGAAGGTCTCGTGCGGAAGCTATTTCCCACGGCCGAGGCGATGGCCGCCTTCGAGAAGACCCCCGAATACGCCGAAATCCAGTCGATGCTGGCCCGCCTCCGCGAGCGCGGCGACAACGGCGACGACAAAGAGCCGACCCGCGTGATTACCGTCCGCCTGCCGAAGAGCCTGCACGAATCGCTGAAGGTGGAAGCCCACGACCGCAAGAAGAGCATCAATCAACTTTGCATCGCCAAGCTGATTCATGTGATCGATAGCGAGTTCGTGGGGACCGCGAAGTAATAACCGCAAAATGGGATTTCGCTTCGCCGATTCAAAACGTCTCGGAGCGGGCCTGTAAGCCGGGTTCTGTCCTCGAGCGTCGCCAGGCGACGCTCGAGCGACGGCCATTTATCTAGGAGGGCGGTTGCCCACCCCCTCCAGCAGCCTACCCGGACGCCTGGGATCGGGCCGGACCAGCCCGCGCGCCGCACCTCTTGCGAAGTCGGCGCGGACGCCCTGCTTGGCCTTGCTCCGGGTGGGGTTTGCCGAGCCAGCCGGGTCGCCCCGGCTGCTGGTGCGCTCTTACCGCACCGTTTCACCCTTACCGCGGCGGCCCCAAGACGGGGGCCCAAGGGCCGGCGCGGCGGTTTGTTTTCTGTGGCACTATCCCGAACCTTGCGGCCGGTCGCCGTTAGCGACCACCCTGTCCTGTGGAGCCCGGACTTTCCTCTCCCCGCGCCATGACAGCGCCGGCAGCGGCCGTCCGGCCCGCTCCGAGACGAACTCACCATATCGACATAGGCCCCTCAGAACTAGACGCCCTATAATCGCCGGCGGTTCAGACTTATTCACCATTTCTCGCCACTTTGACCGGCGAAGCACCAAGAACCAAGCAGCAAATTCCAAACAAATCCGAAGTTCGAAATCCAAAACAGCGAAATGACTCCCTGTTTGAGATTTGCTGCTTGAGATTTGGTGCTTCCCCGCCGCGGGGACCAGCATGCGTCGCTCCACGCTCTTCTGCCTCCTTTCGGCCATGATCGGCGCGCTGGCGGCCACGGCCTGGCACCAGACGGCCGCGCTCCGCCAGGCCCACGCGCAGCAGCCGCTGGTTCGCCAACCGGCGTTCGATCCCACTTTGCCCCCTCCTCCCGGACCGGATCTCGCTCCGGCGACCACCCGCCTGCCGGTGCCGACGGGAACGGGCCTCGACGAATTCACCCCCGAAGAGCAAACGCACATCCAAGTGTATGAGCGGGCCAATCGCTCGGTCGTCCATATCACCACCAAGTCGGCCCAACGCGAGTTGATCTTTTTGGAAGTCCCCGCCGAAGGGACCGGCAGCGGCTCGATCTTGGACCGGGCGGGACACATTCTGACGAACTTTCACGTGGTCGATGGCGCGCAGGAAATTCGGGTCACCCTGCACAATGGCCAGTCCTACGACGCCACGCTCGTCGGCCGCGATACTCCCAACGACACCGCCGTGCTCAAGGTAAACGCCCCGCCCGAAGAACTCGAACCGATCGCCCTCGGCGATTCGTCGCGGCTGCGGGTTGGCCAGGTCGTGTATGCCATCGGCAATCCGTTTGGCTTGGAGCGCACCATGACCACGGGGATCATCAGCAGCCTCAACCGCTCGCTCCCCTCGCGGGCCGGCCGCACGATGAAATCGATCATCCAAATCGATGCGGCCCTCAACCGTGGCAACTCCGGCGGCCCGCTGATCGACACCCGCGGCCGCCTGATCGGCATGAATACCGCCATCGCCAGCTCGACCGGCGAGAACACCGGCGTCGGCTTCGCCATTCCGGTCGATACGATCAAGCGCGTCGCCGCCCAACTCATTGCCAACGGCCGCTTCATCCGCCCCGAGACCGGCATCAGCCGCGTGTATCAAACCGAAAAAGGGCTGGTGATCGCGACGCTCATTCCCGGCGGCCCGGCCGAACAGGCGGGGCTCCGCGGCTTTCGCGTCATCAAAGAGACCAAGCGCCGCGGACCGTTCACCTATGAAGAGCGCAAGCTCGACCGGGCCTATGCCGACATGATCGTCGCCGTCGATGGCGAGAAGATCGCCACCGCCGACGAATTCTTGTCCCTGGTCGAACGCCATCAGCCGGGAGAGCGAACGCTGCTGACGGTCGTTCGCGAAGGGAAACTGATCGACATTCCGCTGGTGCTGAGCAGCGGCGAGTAGTGGGCGTGTTCCCGCGCCGCGCCGCGGGCTAAAATGGCGGCACCTCGCCCCCCGGCCCTCGGCCCGGTCCGCCAGGCCGCCGTGCTGGTGGCCGCCCCTCCCAGGAACCTGCTCGATGCTCGATGTCGTCCAAACCCTCGCCGACCTGGTGCGAATTCCCAGCGTCAACCCGATGGGGCGCCATGTCAGCGGCGAGATCTACTTCGAGCATCGTGTCACCGCGCATCTCGAAGAGCTGTTCAAACGACTGAATCTGCCGTACGAGCGGCATGTCGTCGCGCCGCTGCGCGAGAACATCATCGTCCGGGTCGATGGCGATCCGCTACCGGAAAAAGGGGGCCGCATCTTGATGTTCGAGGCCCATCAAGACACGGTGCCGGTCGAGGGGATGACGATTGATCCATTCGCGGCCGAGATCAAGGACAACCGCCTCTGGGGCCGCGGCTCGTGCGACATTAAGGGGGGCATGGCCGCGATGCTGACCGCCCTCAGCCGGCTGGCGGAGGAAAAACCGGCGGGCCGGCCGACAGTGGTCCTGGCTTGCACGATCAACGAAGAGCATGGCTTCACGGGGGCGACCCACTGGGCGACAACTTACTCCGGCCAGACGATCGGCAAGCCGACCAAGAAAGCGAAGCCCGCCAGCAAATCGAAGCTGCTGCCGCGTGTTCCCGATGCGTGCATCGTCGCCGAGCCGACGAAGCTGAATGTCGTCGTCGCCCACAAGGGAGCCGCCCGTTGGCGCTGCCAAACCACGGGGGTTGCCGCCCACAGTTCGCAGCCGCAACTGGGGGACAACGCCATCTATCACATGGCCCGCGTGCTGCAAGTGCTGGAGCAATACGCCCGCGACGTGGTCCCGACGCTGGGGAACCATCCGCTGGTGGGGCATCCGACTCTCAGCGTCGGGCTCATCTCAGGGGGCATCAGCGTGAATACCGTCCCCGACCGGGCGACGATTGAAATCGACCGCCGGGTCCTGCCGGGAGAGAATCCGCAGGCCGCCTTCGAACATGCCGTCGAGTTCGTGAATTCGCACCTCGTCGCGGGAACGCCCGTGATTCACGATGCCCCGTTCATGATGAGCCGCGGCCTTTCGGACGAGCACAACGGCGAGCTGGCGGCCCGGCTGATCGGGGCGATTCACCGGCACGGCGGTCCGGGACAGGCGATTGGCGTGCCGTTCGGCACCGACGCCCCGCATTTCGCCATCACCGGCTGCCCAACCGTGGTATTCGGCCCCGGCAGCATCGACCAGGCCCACACCTGCGACGAATGGCTCGACCTCGACCAGCTCCGCATCGCGGCTGAGATTTTGTACGACTTTGCCAAGGATGGGGTGTAGGAAGGAAGAAGGTCATGCTTCAGCATAACTTCTTTCGGAACTATTCAAAAGTTGTTCTGAAGCATAAGCTCCACGACTTGCGACATGATCAAAGACAATGTCCCTTTGATTTCCGCAATCATCGACGCTCTGCTGTTTCTTGAATCGGCAGCCTCAAACGAAGTTGATCCCGATTCGGCAGTTCGCTGCATGGAGAATATTGCGTCGAGTATTCTTCGTTTGGACAAATCTGATCAGCTTGCACTCCGATTGAACTTCGAGAAGATCGCAGAGGCAAGTCAGGATGCCAACTACGCAAACTTTGTCCGCAAGTTGCCTGACAGTATCGGCCTTGCAACACCATAGTGCTCAACGTCGCGGGTGGCCACGGGTGCGTGCAACCGGCACCCCCGAGAGGCACAACAATTCGCGCCTGAGTTAATGTTGGGCCGGTATCGGCGGCCGATTGTCAACTCTCGCGTGGATGGTGAGCTTTGGCCAGCATGCTGGGCGACCCGCTGATTGCTGAAGTGGGCTGCGCCGGCCAAAGGTTGGCCGATCAGCGTGGCGGGTGGAGCGCACCGCACAATCTCTGCTGGCTGGGAATAATTGGGCGGGACCGCGCATCTTGACAACGGACTGCGAAATGTGTACAATTAAATACATTCGCAAATTGGCTTGTACAGAACCTGTCGATCTTTGAAAACCTGGTAGAGAAGGGGGCGTTCGCGAGGGGCTAATGAGCCGGCGGCGGAAACCCTAGTAACTATAGTAAGCCGGCGGAAAACGGCGCGAAGAATAAGCGCCCAAGGCGAGGCGGGGATTGGAGTTACGATCAGCAGGGCCGGAGAGCAAAGTCGAATCTTCAATAAGGCCCGCGGGGTGTGTTTCGCGGTGGTCGCACCCCCGCCGCGCCGAGGAAAATGGCGGGCGGAGCCGGCCCTAATGAACAGCCAGGATGGCTATGGCAGCGCGAGGACGTTGCCGTCGTTCCGGACGCAGAAATTGCGGAAGACGGTGGCATCGACGGTGAAGGGGATCATGCGGACCGAGTTATCGACGAGCACCACGTTGATGCCGGCCGGGTGACGCGAGCCGAAAACCTCGGTGCTGGCGGTGTTCGAGTGCAGCCGGTCGGGCTGCGGGGGGGCGCTCCCTTCGCGGACGGTATCGACTTCGTAACCGGTGTTATAAGGGGCCTCGTTGTCGTCGAAGATGTTGTTCCCGCCGTCGCTGCCGGAAAGCTGCGGATGGAGTTGCTTCTCGCCATAGAGCATCGTGTTTGAAGTGCCGTCGGTGATTCCCGCGAGGCGGACCGGCGGCCGCTTCGATTGGAGGATGACGCCATCTTCGTTGTTGACGTTGAAATTCGAGCCGGTGTTGCCGGCATAGTCGGTCCGGGCGGTGCCGCCATATTTCGTGGGGGGCCGCCGCGAAGGGCAATAGAGCAAGGGGAGCGCGGTGGCGTAAATCGAGGCGTCGCTCGTTTGGTCGAAGAGGTTTTTTTGCTCCATGAAAGGGAGCGTGTGGTAGGCCCAGGTCCAGCACGAGCGACCCTCGGAGGGAGGGCAGTTCGAGGTGCTGGGGGTACCCGTATCCGTCCAGCCACCATGTGGCAGGCGGCCATAAGTGTCGTTGTAGTTGAGCGTCGCGAGGCCGATTTGCCGCAGGTGATTGGCGCATTGCGTGCGGCGGGCCGATTCGCGGGCGGCCTGCACTGCCGGCAACAGCAGGGCGACGAGGACGCCGATGATGGCGATGACGACGAGAAGCTCGACGAGCGTGAAGGCGAGGCGATTTTTCATGGGAGAGGTGTTGCGTGAGCGAACTAGGGACTTTCAGCCGGCGGGGGAGCTTCCTGGGCGGCATTTTGCTGCATGCGTTGCATGATCGCCTTTTCTTCGTCGGGAGTGAGCTGAGCCGGTTCGACCGGCCCCGTGTTGCCGCCGCCACAACCGGCCAGAACGATCAGCACGAGACTTGCGACGAACGGACGCATGAGAACCTCGACGATAACCGGGCGCTCGCCGGCGAATGCGGCGAGCATCGGCCCAATTTTTCCCCAACCAACCCCAGCGACTTCAGACGATAAGAGGTCGCCAGCACCACTTGATTGTGCCGCAAGTCGGGGCGGTTGCCAAGTATTCTTGCCAATAAATGCACAAAAACACTTGGCGCGGGTGCTTGGCCGGAGTGACGGGGGTTGGCATCCGTGTTCGCAAAACTCGGGGGTCTGTCGGCTGGGTTCTGCTAACGCAGAACTCCAAGGCACCCGACGACTTTCCCGTCTGTGCGGCAAATGCATTTGGCACGGCTTCGGCGAACCTTTGCGGGCGGGCGGCGTCCCTTGACGAAGGGTGGAGTTCACCTAGACTAAAGAATGCAGATTCCGGCGGTCGTGGCGGAATTGGCAGACGCACCAGCTTGAGGGGCTGGCGCCCGCAAGGGCGTGAAGGTTCAAACCCTTTCGACCGCACTTTTAGCCCTCCTGGGCTTCGCGATGAATGCCGCGGCAATTGAGACTTTTGTCGCCCAACTCTCGCCGGGCGAATAAGCGCAACTTTTGCAACTTGTCGCCCGTGAGCTCGGCGAGTCTTTTCCGGGAATGGCACCGATCCCGCAGTTTGCGGCGGGGAACCGTGCATCGTTCGCACGCGAATTCCAGTGTGGTTGTTGGCTCAGGCGCGGCGATTGGGAGCATCAGAGGCGGACTTGTTGTGCAGCTATCCGTCGCTCCGAGCCGAAGACCTCGCCAATGCATGGGCCTCTGTGCGTGCTCGCCCCGGTGATATCGAAAGGCAAATTGTCGCCAACGAATCGGCATGAGGCATGGTGCGATTCTACGCTAACGAGAATTTCCCGTTGCCGGCCGTCGAAGAGTTGCCAAGGCTCGACAGGCCGTCATGACATCGCTTGCGAGTCAATGCGACGCGAGCATCGTTCAAATCTCTCCCACGGCACCAGCGGCAGATAGAGGCAGAGCATGTAAATGGGGAAGAGCCCCAGCGGCAGGAGGATGGCGGTGCTGAGGTGGAAGAGCACCCCAAGCCAGAGGGTGGGGGCGCGGAGCTTCGGCATTAGCATTAAGAGCGGAAAGCCCAGTTCCCAGACGAGCGTGGTCCAGGTCATGAGCGCGACGGAGCCAGGGATGAGGGGCAAGTCGGCATAGGCGAAGCGCGTCCAGCCGACATTGGCCAGCACATCGTGCATCACCTCGCCGCTCCGCCAATCGCCGCCAGACAGCTTATAGAGCCCATTGACGAAGTAAATCGCCACGAGTTGCAGCGTCAACAGTCGCACCGGCCAGGGATGCACGAAGGCCGGCTGCTTCGATGGTTGCTGGCGGCCGCGCCACCAGGCCGTCAGTGACCAGGCCGCGCCGCAGGGGGAGAGCATCAAATAGAAGAGGGCGATCTGGCGGACGTTATCCCCCGAGTTGTGCAGATAGAAATTTGTATTCTGCACGGAGATGGCGAGAGCCCAGGCAATCACCGCGCAGATTCGCGGATAGACTCCGAGCATCAATCCCAGAGCCGCGATCGCCCACAAAACCAGCATCGCCAGCAGCCAGGTCGGCTCACCAATTCCCGCCAACAGCGACCATCGCCAGCCAACATCGAGTCGCCCCGCGAACACCTCCGGGCTGCCGAGGCTTCCCGTTCCGAAGAAGTCGGCCGCGCGAGGGAGGTAGAGCCAAAGAATATCAACCAAGAGCGTCGTCCCAATGCCGATTCGCAGGGCGGCGAGTCGCTCGGCGCGGATGGGCTCGGCCCACCAGCGAGAAGCGGCCAGCGGCGCGGGCAAGAGCGGCGCGAGGCCGATTACCGGAGCCTGGCTAGTCATGGTCGGCCTCGCTCCGGCTTGGATTGTCCATCAAAATCCGGACGAACTCGCCCGAAAACGGGTCAACCGCCTCGACGGGCACCTGGCCGGCGGCGAGATCATCCGCAAGCCGCCAGCGAGCCACGGCCTGCGAGAACGGCTGGCGCGGCTCATCGAGCGGCTCGCCCGGCTGCGGCGTCCGATAGATGCGCATCAGCAAAATGGCTTCGCTCGGCGGCAGTAGGTTGGGATTCGCGGCGAGATAACGCTTTGTTTTCCAGCGCAGATAGGCCCGCATGGATTTCCACTGCATTCGGACCAGATCGGCGAAATGCTTACGCCAAATTACTGCTTCGGGTTCGGCCGTGGCGGGATTCCAAAACACCAGCCCCAAGCCGAGATGCATTTCGTATTGAAAAAGGCGGTCGCCGCTCCCTGGCGGACGAAAGTACGACGACGTATCGGCTGGCTCCAGCGACGACCGAAGCAGCACCGGCTCGCGGTCGGGCCAGCGGAGCTCGACGGCGGCAAAGGTCGCCTGCGGTGGAAATTGCGGCGCGAAAAGCCACCACATCTGCTGCTGGCCGGTGAGCTGCGCCCAGCGATCGGTCACGGCTGAGAGCGCATGAACGGCCACGGGCACCTGCACCGATTCGGGCGGAACTTCGCGGAGGTCGGTCAGCTCGTCCATCCGCAGCGCCCGGTGCGGATAGAAGTCGAGCAAATTGGCGAGCGGAATGAAGATCAGCTGCCAAACAATGAATGTGCCCAAGAGCCGCGCCGGCCACAATTTGACTCGCGCGAGGAGGCGTGAAGCGTCGAGCTGTTTTCCTGGCCGCAACATGCCTCAAACCTACGTTTCTTCGGTGGATCAGGAGTCGGTTCGACACGGATCAAACACGGATGGAACACCGATGCGGAAAAAGACAGTTTTGACGGCGAATCTCCCTCCTGGTTTGCTAGATGTTTCGTTCGTGGCGATGTTTCAGCCACTCGCATTGGCACGATCCGATAGGTTTTTCCAAGAATTTCCTCAGTTTCTCTAAAGCCGGCAGTTTGACAGGGTCGGGAATCGACCTAGGTTTTAATCGTGCGGGGAAGGTGGCGTTGAGCTGGTTTTTCCGCACTGGCAAGTTGCTCGTCTTTCGGATTGGGGGCGAATTCTCGTCCCGTTTTCAACTCGGAATACGGCAGCCTGTCATGGCCTGCCGCCTCAAATCCTCGAAACGGCAAACCGGTAGCAATGCCGGGGCGCAAAGCAAAGGGCCCCGTCCGCGCGAGTGGGCGGGGCAGCCTGGCTGCCGAAAGGGTGGATTGCGTGCGGGGAGCCTTGGCTCCCGAGCGTGTGATTGCCTGATCCAATGACGACGATGACGAGGCGAGCTTCAAAGTGTGGGTCCAGTTCCGTTGCACGGCAGGCCGGCGGCTTGTGCGAGTCGCCGCAACGGGCCGGACCCTGGTTCGAGTGTCGCGACCCGCTCCGCGTGAGCGGCCGCAATCGGAGGAAGCAATGAAGAATCTCGCTCTGAAGGTGCAACGTTTCCTGGTTTCGGAAGACGGCCCGACCGCGGTGGAATACGCCGTGATGCTGGCCCTGATCGTGATTGTTTGCTTGACCGCCATTCAGGCGATCGGCACCAACGCGAACGCGACGTTCCAAAGCGTCGCGGCCAAGCTGCCCAGCGGTTCGGCTTCGTAGCCGACGGCGGTTTTGCCTAGGTCGTTCCGGTACACGACACAACCCCTCCCGGCGGCGCTTGCCGCCGGGTGGGGCGTTTTGTATCGACCCGCCGCGATCGCGGCGGCGCCCCCGGCACGCGGGTGAGGAAGCAAGCGAGCGGTTTCGTCGGCCGCTCGGCAATCACCTCGCACTTCCTTGGGGCAACCATGCAATCGATCTATGCGCGCTATGTTCGTCCGTTTCTTGACAGTGAAGATGGCCCGACCGCGGTGGAATACGCCGTGATGCTGGCCTTGATCGTGGTCGTTTGCCTGACCGCCATTCAGGCGATCGGCACCAACGCGAACGCCACGTTCCAAAGCATCGCGGCCGCCATGCCCAGCGGCAGCGCCTCGTAAGGCGGAAGGGAACAAGCCGCTAGCGGCTTGTTCCTCCTAGCGACATGGGCGGCTCGGATCGACACGGGTCTGGGCCGCTCTTGCCGCGTTTGTTCCCGTTACTTCCCGAACTCACGAATCGGAATTCGCCCCATGCTTGCCCTGACCCGCAAAATCCGCAATTTCCTCGTCCGCGAAGACGGCCCCACCGCCGTCGAATATGCCGTCATGCTCGCCCTGATCGTCATTGTCTGCCTCACGGCGATCCAGGCGATCGGCACCAATGCGAATGCCACGTTCCAAAGCGTCGCCGCGAAAATGCCTTCCGGCAGCGCATCGTAATTCAAGCTAGGTTTTCCCAGGGCGACCATTTCGCCCACAGGTTCGCGCGAGAGGCCAGGTGCCGCCATGTATGCGATTCCCAGCGACATATTGATCGGCGGATGGGAGCTCGTCTGCTACACGGGAACGCTCCTGGCCGCGCTCGTTAGCTACCTGCTCCTCTGCCGCTAGACAAAGCACACCAGCGGCGGCCGCGAAGCCCCGAAATCCGGCCGCCCCAACACGAATCAACACACGGGAGAGAAGAACATGTGGGAACTTTGCACTGCGTATGCCACCGCCGTGGCCGAACACTGGCCCGTGTGGCTCGTGACCGTCGTCCTCATCCTGGCCGCGGTCATCGATGGCTTTGAGCTGAAGGTTCCGAACTGGATCACCTTTCCCTTCATCATCAGCGGTTGGATCTTCAGCGTCGCCGCCTTTGGCTGGGAGGGGCTCGGCTGGAGCATCGTCGGCACGATCGTGGGCCTTGGGCTGTTGATGCCCGCCTATGCCATTGGCGGCATGGGGGCCGGCGACGTGAAGCTGCTAGCAGGGGTCGGCGCGTGGGTGTACGGCATCCACACGATGTACGCCTTCGCTTGGACTGCGGTCGTCGGGGCGGTGCTCGCCGTGCTCATGGTCCTTTGCCGCAAGGCGTGGAGCAAACATTCCAGCCAGTTCTGGCTGATTCTCAACGAAATCATGGTGATTCGTAACCCCGAGCAACTTTCGGCCATCGCCGCCCAGCGCAAGCCGAGCATGTTGCTGCTGCCCTACGGGATTCCGATCGCGATTGGCACGATTGGCTACTTCATGTGGATGGGGATGCTGGTATGAATTTCCTAAATTGCCTGGATTCGCTGGCGCGATACGGGTTCGCGCGGCAAACTGCGGTATCTGGTCAAGCTGTTCGTGCGGCCAACAGCAAGTTGGAAAAACCTTGCCGGTTGTTCCGAAGAAATCGACGGGCCGCCGCTGCAGTGGAGTTTGCGGTCGTCGCGCCGGTGTTTTTCCTGCTGGTGTTCGGGATGATCGAATACGGGCGGATGGTGATGGTTCAGCAGATCCTGACGAACGCCTCTCGCGAGGGATGTCGGCAGGCGGTGCTGGACGGTGCCACGACAACGGCGGTGCAGACGACGGTGAATAGCTACCTGACGAGCGGTTCGATTTCGGGTGCGACTGTAACGGTTTCGCCGAATCCGCCCTCGAATGCCGAATTTGGCGACCCTGTAACCGTTACGGTCTCCATTCCATTCACTCAAGTCAGTTGGCTTCCGTCGCCAATGTACCTAGGAGGGAAGACCCTAACCTCGTCCACTGTCATGCGCCGCGAGGCCGTGCAGTAGAGCGAGTGTCAGGCGACAGCGGCAATTCACGCCGGTTTTCCCGTCTCGTTGGCAAGGAACTCTCCGATGCGAATGAAATCGTTGATCCTGATCTTTATCGCGCTGGGCTGCGGCCTGGTGGCGTCGATCGGCATCAGCCAGGTCATGGAACGGGGAGGGACGACCATTCAACAGCTCGAAGTCGAGCAGATTCTGGTCGCCCTGGCCGACATCAACATCGGCGACAAGCTCGACGCTCAGAACGTCCGGCTCGAAGACTGGCCGAAGGCGAAAATTCAGGAAGGGGCGATTCGTTCGCTCGACGAAGTCAAGGATAAGTTCGCCCAGGTCCGGTTCATCAAAGGCGAACCGATTCTGGCCGCGAAAATCACCGACCAGGTTGGCAACGTCGCCAGCCGTATTCCCGATGGCTATCGGGCGATGCCGGTCCGCGTGGAGGAAGACACGGTGCTGAAGGCGATTTCGCCCGGCGACCGGGTCGATGTGATGGTGTTTTTGCGAAAGGGAGAGGGGATTCCCGAAACCGGTGCGTTTACGATTTTGAAAAACGTGCGCGTGTTTGCGGTGAATACGAACACCGAGCGTCAAACCGAGAAGGGGCCGGAGGGGAACTTCCGCACCGTGTCGCTGCTCCTCAAGCCCGACCACGCCCGCGAATTAGCGGTGGCCCGCGAAATTGGCAAAATCTTACTGACTTTGCGGCGGCCCGATCAGAAAGATGATTTAACGGATGGAGAAGAAGTGACGCCAATCGGCGAAATCCTCTCCGGCAGCGCGAAGGTGGCGAGCGAAGATTCGAACAACACGATCACCCCCGCCCCCTCCGGTTTGGAGAACATCCTGAGCAACTTGCCGGCGGTGACGGCTCCGCTGCCGGCCGTGCCAGCGGCGTTCAAGATGGTGATTTACGGACCGAACGAAACCAAGCAATTTGAGTGGCAGACTCGCGAGGGGATGCCAGTGGAACTGACGCCTACGACGATTGGCCCGCCGACGGGATCGCTGCATCCCGCGCACGCGACGCCGACCGACGAGCCGGCCACCAAGGACGACCTCAGCACGGAACCGACTCCGCCGGCCACCACGCCGGGGGAATAACGATCGCGGCAATTCACGGACGAACGACCCACGGATGGGGAACTCGCGTTTACCCAGAGCGCAAGGAAGCACACGGATGTCGATCTCATGGAAAACGGCGCTTCGCGCCGTCGTCGCCGGCTCTCTCGCGCTGGCCTGTGCGTGGAATGCGTCGCTCGCGCGGGCTCAGGCACCCGCCGCCCAGCCGCCGCAAATCGGCTTGGCGCCCGCGGTGAAGTTTCAGGTAAAAGGGGCCGCCGAACGCCTGGAAATGACCGTCAACACCAGTCGCGTGGTGGAATTTCCGGCCGATGTGCCGAAAATGCTGGTCAACAATCCCGACCTCGTGCGGGTGGTGCCGATCTCTCCCCGTTCGATTCAGCTATCGGCGGTGAAAGCGGGCGTCACGCAACTCAATGTTTGGGACGACGCCGGCAACGTGACGGCGATCGACCTGATCGTGCTCGGCGACGTGGCCGACCTCGATCAAACGCTCAAATCGCTGTTTCCCGAAGCCTCGCTCCGCCTGCGCCCCCTCAATAGCAGCCTGTATATCTCCGGCTACGTTCCGAAGGCCGAGATGGTGCAGAGCATTACCAACGTCGCTCGGGACTACTTTCCGAACATCATCAACGACATGTCGGTCGGCGGCGTGCAGAAGGTCTTGTTGCACGTAAAGGTACTCGAAGTCTCGCGGACCAAGCTGCGAACCCTCGGCGTGGACTGGGCGCAGCTCAGCGGCGGCAGCTTTGTCAGCTCTGCCACCAGCCAAATCCTGCAAACGCCCGGCACCCTGATTGGCAACAGCGGCGCGAACGTCCGGTTTGGCATCGTCGATACCGGCAGCTTTTATGGATTCGTCGAGGCTTTGCGCGAATACAACCTGGCGAAGCTGATGGCGGAACCGACCTTGACCACACTTTCGGGGCGGCCAGCAAGCTTCAACGTCGGTGGCCAGGTGCCGATTCCGCTGCAACAGGCCCTCGGTGTGACGACGGTCCAATATCGCGAATTCGGCACACGGATCGACTTTGTCCCCATCGTGCTGGGGAACGGCGTCGTCCGGCTCGAAGTGCGGCCGGAAATCACCGAAATCGACCCCAGCTTGCGCGACAGCGTGACTGGCGTCCCTGGCTTCCGCTCGCGCACCGCGGATACGGCGGTCGAAATGAAGGCGGGGCAAACGCTCGCCATCGCCGGGCTGGTGTATAGCCGCGAAGACGCGGTGAACCGCGGGATTCCGTGGATCGCCGATGTGCCGTGGTTTGGCGTGCCGTTTCGCCGGGTCTCGAACAAGCGGAACGAAGTGGAACTCTTGATCTTCGTGACCCCCGAATTCTGCGAGGCGCTCGACCCGAACGAAGTCCCGCCGTGCGGACCGGGCCAGAACAGCGTGTCGCCCAGTGATGTTGAGCTGTACTATCGCGGCTATATGGAAGTTCCCAAACCTTGCAATGGACCGAACTGCGCTCCCGGCATGGGGCACGGAATGCCCGGTTATGGCCCCGGAATGATCGGCGGCGGTGGATATGAAGAGCTGCCTCCCATCAAGCAGCCAGAGGCGCAACCGATGGCGGCGAGCCAGCGGCGGACGATCGGCACTGGCGTCAGCACCCCGGCAGCCATGCCAATCCTCAGAACCCTCCCACCGCAAAATCGCAATAGCACGCAGGATATGAGCAGCGCGGGACAAAATCCGACACCCGCCCTGCGTCCGGCCCTGATTGGGCCCCAGGGATATGACGATCTAAGGTAAGTGGCGGTCCGCGCGCAACTCCGCGGCCGCCAGCAAATGGGGGGCCGCGTGCTTCCAATTTGCCGTCGCCCAGGCGTGGCCTAGAGTTGTGCGCGGTTGCATTTTCGCAACCCCGTCCGCACCGCCCTGCCGAGCCGTCATGCTGCGATGAGCAACGTCCTGCGACTGGCGATTGTCGATCCGAACGACAATTCCCGCAACACGCTTAAGAACATGTTGCTGGGGATGGACATCGTTTGGCTCGAAGCCGAATGCTCGCGCTACGAGTTCTTCTCGGACGTGATCGGGCAAACGAAGCCCGACATCGGAGTCGTGTCGATCGATAGCAACCCCGAGAAGGGGCTGGCCCTGATCGACCGGGTGCGGGAAATCGCCCCCGATTGCGCGATTCTCGTCGTCAGCAGCTCGAACGACGGTCAGGTGATTCTGCGGGCGATGAGGGCCGGGGCGAAGGAGTTCCTGACCCAGCCGATCAAAATGGAGGATCTGGTCGCCGCCTTGGACCGGATCAGCGGGGCCAAGTTCGGCACCGGCAGCGGGGGGAATCGGGCCTGCCATGTGGTTGCCGTCTGTGGAGCGACGGGCGGCGTCGGCAGCACAAGCCTGGCGATCAATCTGGGGTGCGTGCTTGCCTCGGACCAGAAAAACAGCGTCGTGCTGGTCGATCTCGACCTGTCGCTGGGCGATGCCGACGTATTTCTCGACACGATTCCGGACTACACGCTGGTCGATGTCGCTCAAAACATCAGCCGCCTCGACTTTGCCCTGCTCAAGCGGTCGCTGACGAAGCACGCCTCGGGGCTGTACTTGCTGCCACGGCCGGTGCAACTGCAAGACACGTCGCTGGTTACGCCCGAAGACCTGACTCGCGTGCTGGGGCTCTTGAAGGCGTCGTTCTCGCATTTGATCCTCGATCTGTCGAAGGGTTACACGCCGCTCGACATGGTGGCCCTCAAATCGGCCAAGGACATTCTGCTGGTGACGCAGCTCGACTTGCCGTGTCTGCGGAATGTGGTGCGATTGATGATGTCGTTTAACGAGGTCGAAGGGCTGAAGGACAAGGTCAAGATCATCGTCAACCGGGCCGGTCTCGAAAGCGGGCAAATCAGCCTGAAAAAGGCCCAAGAGACGATGGGCCGCGAGATCTTCTGGCAGCTTCCGAACGACTACCGCACAATGGTCGAAGTTCGCAATAACGGCGTCCCTCTCTTGGAGCAAGCCCCGCGGGCCAGCATCACGCAGGCGATCGTCATGCTGGCCGATGCCTTGACCAAGGAGCACCGGGCCGACAAAGAGGCCCCCGACGCCCACCAACCCGGCAAAGCCCCTGCCGGCGGCTGGCTCTCGTTTTTAGGGAGCAAGGCCAAGCCGAAAAAGTAGCGGAGGCGAGACGAGCGCCGCGAAAAAAAGTGGCCCCAGCCGAGTATCCTTCGACCGGGGCCGGGGTGTGCTGGAATGGGCACGCCGGCGGTATCCGTTTAATTCAAGTCTCAATCTTCAATCCGTCGTGCTCAGCCTTTGAGCTACACCCCCATGAAACGAAAGAGGGGGTGACGGGATTTGAACCCGCATCCGACGGCGTGGGACTCGAACCTCGATCCGGCGATCAGCACGAATGCTTGGCCTGGAGTAATAGCCTGCTGCTGACGTCCTGCCTCTGCTAATTGGGCTATCCCGCCATTGATGGGGAGTGGCGGGAGAAGGAATTGCACCTTCACTGACGGACTATTCAATCTGCTGCTAATGCTCAGACTGCACTCCTCTTCCATCGTAATTCACAATCCGCGGAAAATGTAGCCGAGTATCGACTCCGCCACTTTCCGTCGCTCAACTTCGCAGCAGTTGGCCTCCTCGCGGGCCGCCTTGACCGCATCCGCCAGTTTGCGCACGCGCTCCAGCAGCTGATTTCGCTCGGCGGCGGGGATCGCACCGCTATACTTCACGGTTGTCCAAGTGCCGACAGTGACATCCTCGAAATACATTTCGACCTGCGCCGGGTGCTCTTCCGTCGCTTCGTATTTGACGTGGCTTTTGGGAACCTTCTTGGTGCGGCTTGTCTGAAACGGCTCGGAAGCAAAGCAATCCTGCGCTTGGTTAAATGACCATTGCTCGCCTGGATCGAGCACCGGCAGTTTATCCACGAACGTGTGCAAATCGACGAGTTGTTTCTCGATGAAGAGCAAGTAAGTGACCGGCACGCCACTCACGATCGTGCGGCCATCGACTTGAACGTCTGCTTTGGCCTGGCAATTCGCCCAATCCTGAGTCGCGACGACATCAAACAAGTCGGTCAAATCTCGCGACACGCGCTCCACAATCTCCTTGACCTTGATCTGAACGAGCTTGCTCTCCGGCGGCTGCGTTTCGCCCCCTTCCTCCTTGGGTTTGTAGGTGCGCGAGATTCCGGCCAGCAAATCAGGCTTCTGTAGCTGATGATAGGCTTGCGTCAACGATTCCTTGACTTGAGTCTTCTTGCCATTCTGAATGGCGATAATCTGATTGAGCTTGGGCATGAAAAAGTCCTTCCAGAAAAGTAATGATCAGGATGCCGTACGTTGCTGAAGGAATAGGACACCGACAAATTGAGCCGGTTCGGATCGATTTCTTGATCTTCCCACGAGTATTGTTCGCGCGCGAGGCTCGCCAAGGGAGGAGCTACCGGCACTCAGTTTACTTCGGCTTCTCACCCTCTTCCTGCAAATTGCGCAGCGTTTCTCGCTGCACGCGACGCCATTCGGCCTGCTGGCCGCCAAGGCCGTGCTCGGTGGCGCGGTCGTACTCGGCATCGGCGGCGCGGCCGGCCTCTTCGAAGGAACTCATTTCACGCTGGATGACTCGTTCGAGCGCCTGAATCCCCTCGGCCCGCGTCGCCGCCTCGACCTGAAAACCACGGCGGATTTTCTCCGCGAAGGCGCGCCGCGCTTGCAGGCATTGAATCTGCGCGATGTCGGCATGACCCTGCTCGTGGTCGAGCAGCGCGCGATCGTCGGGGGTCCGGTTCCACGAGGCATCGCGGCGAATGTAGGCGTGAATCTCGATGCTTTCGAGGGCAATTTGGACCGATTTCTCGCCGGTTGAGTAGCGATAGCGATACTCGTAGCGCAGCTCGGTGACGGTGTTGGCCGCTCGGCCGGCGGACTTGGGTGGCTCGGCGGCGAAGTCCTCGGCGCGGAGGGGCCCTGCTTCGTATTTGCGCCGCGATTCGGCCGCGCGCGTCAGGCTGCCAGCCAGAACCAGCAACAACATCGCCGCTCCGCCCCATGTGTTTCGCAGCATCGCAGCACCGCCGAGCCCTGTTCATTCAAACCGCAGCGAAAATAGCTCCGCGTCCTGCAGCACAAATCGAATCCGCACCGGCTGGCCCGCCAGCGAGCCGAGGTCCGCGTCACCGTTCCATGCGACCGTCGCGGCGAGTGCATCCCCTGTCAGCGGCTGGCACTTCTCGGCGGCAAATGCGGCGAGCGGCTGGCCGGCGGAGTCTTGCAGTTCGACGCGAATCGACCCCTTTTCTGCCGTGCGATAGTTCAGCACCAGCCGGCGTCCGGCGAAGGTGAGAGGTCGCGTCAGCGCCTCGCCCGGCTCTCCCTTGGCCGTCAGGGCGACGAGGCCGTGCGGGCGATACGTGAACCGCCGCAACCGGCTGGCGGGGCCGGTGTAATAGGCTTCGGTGCCATAGACCGACCATTCTCGCTCGCCGGTCAAGAGGCCCCAAGCCATGTAGTTGCTGCGATTGCCGGCCCGGTCGGGGGTAGCATCTTTCGGAATGATCGCCTCGCCGTAGCGCCGGAACGTGGACCCGTCGCGGCTAGCCATGAAGATCGGCTCGACCTGCTGCCCGGCGGGAGAAAAGCGGGTCGGAAAGCCAATCAGAATGTGCGGCGCGCCGGGATAGTTGCGGATCGCGTTGGTATAGAGATGCTCGGGTGTCGCGCCGGGATAGTCGAGGAACTTCGGCTCGGTCCAGGCTAGGAAGTCGTCCGACATGCCGGTTTGAATGTCCCGAATTTTTCGGAACGTGCGGTGGAATTCGCGATACTTGCTCAGGTGCGGATCCCAAAAAGCCAGATTTTGCGAGTCAAACGCTCCCTTGGTAATCACTGGCTTATCGGACATCAATCGCCAGCGCAGCCCATCGGCCGATTGGAAGGCGAATAGGCCGGGCTTAGCGCTAGCCAAGGCCTTGTAACGCGATTCGGGCGAGCACTGGGGGTTGGTATCAAGGAATGGCGTGAAGTTGTGAGCGCCCGGGCCATTCCAGACGATGTTGTTTTGCTTCGAGCCCTCATATTCGACGAGGCCCAGTTCCGGCTTCGTCCAGTGAATGCCATCAGTACTTTCGGCATAGCAGGCGACTTCGGGGTGGGCCGATTTCTTGGTCTCTTCGTCGTAGTGCGAGCCGCGATAGTACATGCGCAGCTTATCGCCATCTTGCAGGATCGTGAAATAAGCGCTGGTGTTCCCTTCCCACGGCTTATCGGCGGTCAGCACCAGCTCGCGCGGCTGCGGCTTTTGCGGAACGAGCCTCGTCGAGCCACTCGTCCGGTCGAGCAAGTGGCCATCGACGACCGGCTCCAGCCGCGTGCCGATGTCTTCGGCGACCAGTGGCACTTTGATTGTGGCAAGGTAAATCGATGTCTTCCCCTCGTGCGACGAGTAGTAGCTCATCCACAACCGACCGTCGTGCCACACCAGGCCGGGATAGCTCGTGTCTCCGCCGCTAGGAAAGGTGAGGGCCGGCTCGTAGGTTCCGTCGGCGGTCATGCGGGCGAGAATAGTTTTCGCCCCCCCCGGATAGCTGCGACCGGCAGCCCACAGCGAGCCATCGGGAAGGCGGATGAAATTCGGCCCGCCGAAACGATGCTTGGTTTCGGTCCATTTCCAAGCGACATACGGGGGCTGGCTCCGGCCGATCCAGCCGAAGGTGCTCCCTCCCTCGCGGCGAACGAGTGCAACCATTTCGCCATCCGAAAGAAAGCGGAGGGTCGTTTCGTTCGGATGACCGGGAACATCGAGATGCTGGACCACATCGAATTTGGTCCCATCGCCGCTGGCGACGAGTTTGAGCTTCCAATCAGCGGGGCCAAGCGGGGCGACCCCGGTCTTGGCGGCCTCCTGAGCGGCTGCCGTGCCGCGCTGCGAGGCGTCGTAAGCGACACCCCAAGCCGTACCGCCATGCCAGGTGACTCGCCACAGCCAATCTCCCTCGGACAGCACTCGCTGCGGCGCGGTCCACTGGCGGCCGTCGGTCGAAAAGATCACTCGCGGCTGGCGACCCTTGAGCGTTTTCCCTTCATACACCGAGCCGCCGGCGACAATCATCAAGCGGTCGTCGGGAGTGGTCGAGAGCTTGGGATCGCGAAGGTCGATACCCTGCTCGCCAAGCAGCGCGGCCGATTCCCATTTTTGCCCATCGTTCGAAACGAGCACGCGAATCTGCCCATCGCCACCCACATGCCCCTCCGCTTCGCGAAACGTGCAGAACCAATGATCGCGCCAGCGAATCAGGTCGGTGAAGGCGTTATGCTGCCCCGCATCCCAAATTTTGACGACCGAGATCAGGTCCGGCTCGGCGGCGCGAGTCGCCGCGAGCGTGGTAGCGGAAAGCAGCGCGGCAAAGGCAAGCCAGAGTGTCCGGCGAAGCATGGCAAAACTCGCGAGTGGAGGGGCAGCGGCGGGAAGGCATTTACTATAGCGGTCCGATTGGCGGTTCGCGAACGATCAGAACCACGGGCGATCAGCCCGCCAGATCATTTCGGCAGCGGCGGGAGCTTCGCGCTGTAATGCCCGGCCCGGTGGCGGTTGTCGTCATAGGCGAAGTGCAGCCACTGCTTGTCGGCGCTGACAAAGCCATCGGGATAGTTGAGCCTCCCCTTCGGACCGTCGCTCGATTGGGCGACGAGGACGCGGCGGTAGGGCCACGTCTTCAGCCCATCAAAACTGATCCAGAGGGCGAGGGGACTGCGATGGGCGGGATTCGGATTATGAAGCAGCGCCACCACGTCTCCCCCCAGCGGATAAAGCGTCGCCTTCGAGCCGGGATTGGGAATGTCGGTCTTCGTCGCAAACGCAGGCCAGGTTCGCCCCCCATCGCGCGATTCCGCATAGTAGAGCACGCCCCCCAGCCGGTCGCCGCGAATGATCATCGCGATGCGCCCGTCGGCCAGTTCCGCCAGGTTGTTCTCGGCCCAGCCGTGATAACGGTCGTCGCTCGTCAGGCGAATGTCGCCATGTTCGCTCCACGACTTGCCGCCGTCGCGGCTGATGAGCACCCCATTTCGCGGATTGCTGACATAGTGGCGGAGCGAAACGTGCCACGGTTTCTCGTCGGCGGGAGGCGGCGGCACTTCGGGACCAGGGCCCAGATAATGCTGGAAGGGAAGCAATATCCGGCCGTCCTTGGTGACAATGTGATTGCGGATAAAGGTGAACTTCGCCAGCCGGCCAGGCACCGGCTCGGCTTTGGTCCAGGTGCGGCAATTGTCGTCGCTGTGCATCAGCCACGATTGCCAATCGCGTCCCCAAGTTTGCGAATGAGTCGAGAAGAAGAGCGTGCAACGCTCGCCGCGCACCAGCAGTTCCGTCGGGCCCTGGCCGGCGGTTTTCCCTTCCCGCGGCATGCCGATTTCGACCGGCATCAGTGGCGACCAGGTCCGCCCTTCGTCCTGGCTACGGGTGAGGCCGATGTAGTTTTTCGGCGAGGGCTCGAAATCGTCCCCCGCCAGCAGAAAAAGTGCCCACGAGCCATCAGGCAAGACGCGGAGCGTCGTATCGCAAACCAGCTTGTTGGGCGACACGCCGTCGTACGGAATCGAGGTCCGGTCGTGCTGGGCGTCGAGCTCCGCCTGCCGCAGCCAAGGATTAACCGGCGTACTGGCAACGGCTTTCGGCTCGATCTTCGGCCCCGTTGCTTTGCTGATGACCTTTTGCAGGCGCGAACCTTCGGTCACGATTTTTCCGGCGAGGATGTCGTCCTCGGTGAATTGAGCAAGCAGGATTTCGCGGTCGGCAGCCCGGTTTCGGTCGTAAGACACGAAAATCCTTCCGTCCGGTGCTTGCAAGCCATCGGGGTAGGAAACGCCCGTTCGCTCGTCAAGCACCAGGCCTCCTTGCCACGCGGTGCCTTCGTCGACCGAAAGGAAGGCGGTGAGGTGCGACCGGCCTTTGGTGCGTTCGTCGATCCCGCCATGCTTCACCAGCAAGATTCTTCCCGAAGCGAGGCGGCGGAGAAAGAAGCGGGCATTAATGTGCGGCAGGGCGATGCGCGGCTCGCTCCAGGTTCGGCCGCGATCGCCGGAAAAACTCTCGGCGATGCCATCGAGCGTGCGGGCCAGCATCCAGAGCCGGCCGTCGCCCAGCTCGACGATGCTATGCTCGTCAAAGTCGAACCGGGGAAACCGCACGCCTCCGCGGCGCGTCCAGGTGGCTCCCTTGTCGGCGGAAATATAAACGCTCGCCATCCGGAGCCCGTCGAGATCGTGGTGGGATTCCTTCAGCTCGGCGGGTCGAATGCGGTCGCGCTGCCATAGCGACACGGGCAACAGCCACTCGCCGCCCGTGAGCACGGTCGGCTTGTTGAGGGTCGCTCCGTGGGCAATTCGCCGCGGGGCCGACCACGCGGGCCGCTCGGCATCGGGGTTATCGCAGGTAATCGCCCAGTTGCCCGCTCGGCCGTCGAAATACCCCAGCGACTGATCGAAAAAGAGCCACAGCCGACCAGTCGGATCGGTCCACAAATTGCCGACCAAGATGCGGCGGCGCAGGCCCGACGGCGCTTCGGGAGGATCGATCACTAGACGTGGTGGGCTCCAGGTTTGGCCGTCGTCGTCGCTGATGGCGGCCACGAAGTAGCCCTTGTCGCTATCGCCGCCAGCGACCCAGGCGGCCCACAGACGGCCGCGCGGCGTCCGCTCGATGCCGATGGTCATGGCATAGTCGCGCTGCGAATCCGAATACTCGGGGCCGGGCGCGGTGTTGATCTCCGGCGGCTCCAAGGCAAGATCGAGCTCGCTGCCTGGCTCGGCGGCAACTGTCAGTGAACCCGCAAGCAGCAATGAACCCAACCAGAAAGAACGCGGTATCATGGAAGCCCCGCCGAAGATTGTTTACCGGCTATCGGCTGACACCTCGGGTGCCAGCGGCGATTACCGCCTGCGTGAATGTACTCCGAACCTTCCCGCCCGCAACCTGACCAGGTGCCGACATGGCCGATCCCCCCGTCGCATTCATCACCGGCGCGGCCCGTGGCATTGGAGCGGCAACCGCCCGCGAATTGGCGAATCGCGGCTATCGGCTGGCGCTCGTCGATTTGCTGGCCGAATCGCTCGCCGATGTGGCCGACGATTGCCGCCGGCGCGGGGTCGAAGTTCTGATTTGTCCGTGCGATTTGGCTGATCTCGACGCGGCCCAGGCGGCAATCTCACGGACGGTGCGGCAGTTTGGGCGGCTCGACGTGCTCGTCAACAATGCCGCTTGGCGCCAGGTGCAAACGCTGCGCGAGACCGACCTGGCAACCTGGGAAAAGACGCTGCGAATCTCGCTCACCGCGCCGGCCTTTTTGGCCAAGTGGTCGGCCGAGGCAATGGAACGGCAGGGGAGCGGCGTCATCATCAACATCTCCAGCATCCGCAGCGAGCAGTGCGATGGCCAGGCGGCGGCCTACGTGGCGGTGAAGGGAGCGCTCGACGCCTTGACCTACGAGCTGGCGGCCCTCTATGGACCGCGCGGCATCCGGGTCGTGGCGGTGCGGCCGGGGGCGATCGATACCCAGCTGAGTGCCGATCTGGGGCCGCCCGACGCGCTCCGCGAGCTGATCGCCGATTGCCTCGACCACACTCCACTTGGCCGTTTTGGCCGGCCGGAAGAAATCGCCCGCGCGATCGCCTGGCTCGCCGGCGACGACGCCTCGTTCGTCACCGGCACCACGCTCGTCGTCGATGGCGGGCTTTTGCACAACGCCTACGGCCTGCGCGTCAAACGCCAGACGAAGCCGGGCCAGTTTTAGCCGGGCCAGCTTGGCTGGCATTCGTGTCCACGCTCGGCTGCCAACGCAAGATGGCGAAAGCAACGCCCAGACTCGCCAGCAACATCGCGCCAGCCTGGAGGATGGGCGGCCACCACCGAACCTCGCAAATCAACTGCAATTTTCGGCAACCGGCCGGAATCGCCACCAGCAGGCGATTCCAGGAGTCGTGTTGGCAGGCGACCGGTTTACCGTCGGCATAGGCCCGCATTTGCGGATACCACAGGAAACCGACCGTTACCTCGCTGGCCTGTGAGACGCTGCATGTGTCCACGTCGATTCCATGGCAGTGAAGCTCGAGGGGCAAAGCGGAGTCTGGCCGATTGGAAGCGAAGGCCAGGGGGGCCGCGCCGGGAAGCTCCGCCAGGATAATGTCCGGGGCTTCGGCCAATTCCACCGCGGTATCCAGTTTGACGAATTTCGCCAGCGTTGCGAGTTCGATCAGGGTCTCGAGGCTATGTCCCACTCGATTCGGAGACAACTGCGGTTCGATCGACGCGCGGTGGATGAGGCACCAGCGAATGCCGAACGCTCGGGCCCCCTCCGCGGGATTCTCGGACATGGCCTCCAGAGCGTTTCGCCAAGTTTGCGAGCGCTCCGTGACGGGATCGTATCCGAGAGTCGAAACTACGCCATAAATGGTCGGCAGATTGTGGGGGAGCGCCAGACCGTAGGTCGGCGACACGCAGCGAAACGGCGATATGGACGCGACGCGTTGGATGGGCTGACCGTCGTTTTCCACGATTCGCTGGACAAGCTCGCGCGGCAAAGTCGGATATGGGGCGAACAAGTAGGTAAAGAAGGCCCCTTTGCAGCAAGTGACGTGGTACAGCAGTAGCAGGAATCCGCAGCTCCCCAGCACAATTTCGATCGTCCGTCGCCGCGGCTGGTTTTCTAACCAGCGTTCCAGCGACATCCCGCCGGAGAGCACCACGAAGACCACGATGAACGGGATCAATCGGAAGGGGTGGTTATTCACGCCTCCCACGACCGGCAAGCTGGAGACGACATTCCACAAGCCGCCCGCGGTTCCTAGTGCCAACCAGAACGCCACCAGGGCCGCAATCGTCCATACACTGTCCCCCCATTCAGGGATCGGTCGCCGCTGAAGCGCCGTGGCCATCATTCGCCAGCAGCTCACCGCGAAGAAAATCACGAAGACGGTGCCGAAATAGTACATTTCCGCCGAATACTCCCAAAACACGCTCCCCCAGCCGTTCGGATTGGGCGCGCCAAACAGGGGGAACGGGAGCAACATTCCCACGAAATCCCAACCCACGCCGTTTCCGTAGCTGGCCATGTGCTGCATGTTTCTGGCTGCCGCCATTTGCATGGCGATAACTGGCCAGGCGAGGGAAATCCCGATTCCGATCGCGGGCAAGCTCACGGCGGCCCGGGCCAATGGCACGGATCCGGTCAGCGCTAACCAACCCACCGCCAGGGAAAAGAATCCGACCGCGTAGAACCACGTTTGCGGAAATCCGACATGGTAGAACAGGCCCACGACCAAGCCCGTGGCAAGCATCCAACGCCAACCGATTGGTCCTTCGCGCAACCGGATGACCAGGTAAACAAGCAAGGTCATGTAGAGCCCGATCGGCAGGAACGAATGCCAACATCGACCGAGAATGAGCGTGGGACCGCCGAGCGCGACGGTCGCGCCCCCCAGGGCCGCCGGCATGGGGCCGCAATCCAGGCGGCGAACGGTCAGATAGACCGCGCCATACGTGGCAAGCAAATGAAAAACCGCCAGCACTTCAGCCGTGGCAAACTCGTTTCCGAGGACGAAACGGGCATAAAGGTAAGCCAGGAAGGACGGAGGATAGGTCGTGCCACCCCCCAGGTGTCCCGCTGGCGCACCAAGCAGGATGTAGGGGTTATAAGTTACCCAAAGCCCCTTCAACAGATTCCGCCACTGCCACAGGATCGCGGGCAATTCGCCCACTAGGACATCGTCCTGACTGAAGAAGTAGGGCCACCACCATTCGGCAAGGGCAATTCCCGCAACGACGACGAGAAAACCCGCCACGCACCAGATCGAGATCGATTTCCTCGCGGCAGCGCGAAGCGGGGCCGTCGCCGATGCTTGATGATCTGACCCCTTCATGCGGCGCGCTCCAGGGACCAGAAGCCCAGTGAAATTGGCGCGAGCACGATATCGAGGGCATGGCGGCGGAGGTGGACGGCACGGCGAGCATCCTCGGCTCGGAAAACGATCATCTCACGCCCTCGGCAACCGCATTCAATAGCATGGACTCGGGTTTGAGCGGGTCGTTCGCCGGCAATTCCAAATCGACCTGGCGATCTCTCGCTCGCGGCGAGGGAATCGCGTCGAAATTGATGCGTTCCTTTTCCACCACCAACGGCCTGCGCAGCACTTGCGTATGGATCGCGCCGATGTACTCGCCGAGAATGCCGATGAAAAACAACTGCACCGAGGCGAACAAGAACATCCCCACCACCAGTGGCGCGATTCCCAGCGAAAACTGCTGCCAAAACACGAGCTTGGCAACGAAGTACCCGAAACCAACCAGCAGAAAGAACAGCGACATGGAGAAGCCGAAAATCGTCGCCAACCGCAATGGAACCTTGCTGTGGCTAGTCAGGCCGAGCATGGCCATGTCATAAAGCGTGTAGAAATTATTCTTGGTGATGCCTCGCCTGCGAGCCTTCTGATGATAGGTGACGCGAAACGGCTCGAAACCAAATTCGGAGATCAGGCCGCGCGCGTAGGGATAGGGGTCGTTCACCTGTCGAAACAGGTCGATCACCTGTCGATCGTAGATTCCAAATCCGTGAAAACCCTCGACTAAAGGAGTGTCGGACAATCGGTTGACTACCCGGTAGTAGATCCGCCGCAACAAAAAGAAAAGTGGCGTTTCATCGCTGTTGGCTTTGACGCCCAGTACCAACTTGTAGCCCTCGCGCCATTTCTCGATAAAGGTGGGAATGAGATCTGGTGGGTCTTGCAAATCGGCAACGATGGGAATGACGGCGTCCCCCTGGGCCAGGCAGATGGCATGATGGGGGGAGCGGATGTGTCCGAAGTTGCGCGCGTTCAAGATCACTTTCACGCGTTGATCGCGAGCCGCCAGTTCTCGCAACACCGCGGCGGTCCGATCCGTCGAGGCATTGTCGATGAAGATGTGCTCGTAATCGCAATCCTCGACCAGATCCATCGCCTCGCGAACTCGGCGATGTAACTCCTCAACGTTTTCCTCCTCGTTGAAGCAGGGGGTGACAACGCTGATTCGGTTCATGGCTCCACCGCTGTTTCGACTTTCGTCGCCGGAGTGTGCGTGGGCAGGGGGAAACTGACGGACCGGCACGATCAAGTTCAGGAGTAGGTGCCACCCACCGCTTCGATCTGGCGGCGATAGCGGGACTCCAGAAGCTCCAGTCGCTGCTTGTCTTCGTTGGCGATCGCGGCGTAGTAATCGCGCTTATTCCGCAGCCACAACAGCTCAAAGCCGACCGCCTTGAGGAGCGCTTGCTCCGGTTCGGATTTGAGGGCGGCCGGACAGGCAAATATCACCTTCCTGGTTTCATAGCGGTCAACGAGTCCTGGCAAGTCGCGAAAGAACGGCAGGGAGTCGGCGGATACGCCCCCTCCGACGCAGCAAGTCAGTCCGCTCCGTTTGGCCTTCTCGAACAATTCGCTGGCGTGCTTCAAAATCACGTCGGAGTTGATGCTGTCGCGTGACAACCCCAGCGAACCACACATATCGACTCGTCCAAAAACCACGTCACCGATCTGGTTGATCTGCGGCAACTCGATCATCTTATCGAACGCGTGGCAGGCGGAAATGGTTTCGATGTTGACTCCCAAAGTGACTTCGTCCTGTTCGTCGCCGGGAAAGGCCAGCTTCGCCGCCGCGACAAACTTCGTCAGCGCGAAGGGGCTTTCCACCATCGGAGCCACGACGCGGCAAACGCCGATCGTCTTGCACTCGTACATATCACGCAGGGCCTCGCATCCGCCGATCTTGATCGTTAGATCCAGATTCGCCCGCATGCAGACTTCCTTCAGGCGAAGCATCTCGTCCATGCGAGTTCCTTCCGCCTCGAACTCGGCCTTCACGCCCACGACGGCGTGATGTTCTTTCAGATTGCGCAGGGCATCCACCATGCGCCGCTCAAGAGTATTCATGGCTAACTACCGAAAGAGGACACAATTGTCGCCACCCAATACGACGGGGGGAGTCTTCGCCACCGTGCAAGCACGAGCATCGGTCCGCGCTTGGTGGAACCGGTCGCACTCAGGGAAAAAGCTGATGGTAGGCCACTGGTCCGACCATCATGCGAAGAAGAGATTAAGAAACCGTGAAGCAGATCCACCCAAAAGGGTGGTTCTGCTTCACGCTAGACAGGAATCCCACTTGGCGGCTGGAGACGGCTCGCGTCCTCGATACTGCGGCGGTCAGGTGCCATTCCTTTGGGGATGTTTATTCCACGCACTACCGGGATTCAATCCTGCATGGTGTAGGGCATAGACCAGGAGCCCGCTCAGGGCATCCTCCGAATTTTCGGCGACTCGATCTCGGCAACGGAAGCGAGCGGTGATCCGCTCGCGGAGCAGCGGCAACTTTTGGACCAGGCCACCCGAGTACGCCACTTCCTTCCAGGGTCGCGCCGGGTCCAGGCGGGCGGCGAAAGTCCAATAATTTTCCGCCATGGCCTTGAGCGCAGCGGAAAAGATGCAGCCCCAGTTCAGGCTACTCTCCTGAATGTGGGTGAAGCTGCCCATTTGCCCCGTGCGACAGGGAAAGAAGGACAGATCGACAAGCAGGTTGTCGGGCGCTGCGTTCCGCGCGAGAGAATCCAGTAGCGACCATATTTCCGCCTCCGGCGGAACTTGTCCCAGCCGCACCAGCGGTTCGACGAACAATCCCAGTAGCCGGGCCAAGGCGCGTCCGGCTGGAAGATGAGTCAGCGTGTGGAGGTAAGTTCCTGCCAACAACGGGCGAACCTGAGATCCCGTGGAACGCCAGCTGTTCGAGCGACAACTGATTTGTGATCCGGTGGCGATATTCAGCGACAATTCGTCGTCCCGCAGGTCAACGCCAAGCAGCGCGGCTTGCTGGTCCCCCAGAGGAACGAATACCGGCAGCGAGCGACCCTGGCCGCGCCAATGGCCAACGATCGTTCCCTCGGGCACGATCGCGGGCCACGAAAGGGTCTGCAATCCCAGGTTCGCGATCAGTTCGTGGTGCCAGTCGCCTGCCGGAAGGGAATAAAGTCCGTGGGCGCTGGCGTTGGTGGGATGAGTCACGGGAGCCGCGCCGGTCAGTCGGACCGCGATAAAGTCGCCGATCGACAAGGGCGCGGCCCCGCACGGCAACTCCCCTCGAAGTCCGAATTGCCAGAGTTGCGTGGCCGGATGACCAGGTCCGATTTCGCGGCCAATTTCTTCGCTCACCACCGGGTCCAATCGCTCCTGCAGTAGTTCGTAGGCCGACTTGCCCGCCCCCGACTGGAGCGTGCGAGTGTCTTGCCAGGTGATCGCGGGACGCAGGGCCGAGCCCGAGGGGGAGACGAGCACCAATCCATGCATTTGTCCGCTGAGAAGAACGCCCTCGATGCGGGGCTCCACCGCAAGGAGGTCGCCCAATAACTCGCTGGCGAGCGTTGCCATTCGCTCGGGATCAACCTCCCGCGCGCCGGGACAGGCAGCGGACAGAAAGTTGGGAGATGCTCGGCGAACCGTCTGGCGAACGCACCGCCCCGCGAGGTCGAGAACTCCCCCCTTCAAGAACGTCGAGCCGACATCAAGTCCCGCGTAGAACATCGAACTCATCCAGGTATCGAGCGATCTGGTCGGTAAGCTGCTGGTCGAGCCGCGTTTTGACGATTCGCAAGTCGCCGGGGCCACCGAACAGCACGAGATTAACGGCGTCGCCCGTCGCTTTTTTGTCGCGGCGGGCGGCTGCAACCAGTTCCGCCGCACTCACGCGACAGCGAATCGTGGTGGTCAAGTGACGGATCACGAAATCATGCACCACGCGAAAATCGGACTCGGTCAGCAGCCCCATCCGCAAGGACAGGTAGTTAATCAGGTCCAAACCCCACGCGACGGCGATGCCGTGCGGCACTTGATGCTCGGTGACCGCCTCGAGGGCGTGGCCAAAAGTATGACCATAGTTGAGAATGCGACGCAGGTCCGTTTCGTATTCGTCGATTTCGATTACGCCTCGCTTGACCAGCAGACTGTCGCGGATCAGCCGTCCCAATTCGGGGTTCCGCAGCCCCCCCGCTTCAACATCGCGCGCCAGCCGCGCAAAGTGCTCGCGCGAACCAGTCAGCATCAACTTGAGAATCTCGCCATATCCGGACTTGATATGATCGTCGCTCAGGGTCTTCGTAAACTCCGTGGCAATCACCACGCGCTGGGGTGCGTGAAACATTCCCAGTTGATTCTTGAACCCATTGAGATTCACGCCCGACTTGGCACCGATGCAACTGTCGCACATCGCGAGCAAGGTCGTGGGGACAAACGACCAGCGGATGCCGCGGTGATAGACATGACTGACAAAGGCGGCCACGTCTTGGGTAATGCCGCCGCCGATGGCGACCAGGCTGGTCGTCTTGCTCGCCTGCTGTTGTACCAACCAACCAGCCAATTGACCGACGCCGTCCAGGGATTTGAAGGCTTCGGTGGGGGTCATGGAGAATACTGGCCGTCCGCCCAATGACTCGCGCAGCCGTGAGCCGTAGAGCTCCAACACGGTGGCATCGACGCAAATCAGACTGTCGTTGCCGAACTTCGCCGCCGCGAGCGCCGACTCAATGCCGTCGGCGAACTCCACGACATAGTCCCCTTGTCCGGAACGAATCGGCAGGGCTTCCAATAATTCAGCCATCTTGTTTGACCGCGAAAAAGGGGAGCACGGTTCGGCTATGCTTGCGCGATAGCCCGCGCCAGGTCGCGAACTACGTACACAGAAATCCTCCATCGATCGGCAAGGCTTGGCCGGTAATGTAAGTGTTTGTTTCCGAGCCGAGGAACAACACCAGTTCGGCGATCTCCTCCGGTTGGGCCAGTCGTTTGAGGGCCGTAAGCGAAGCCAACGTCGCGATCTGCTCTGGGCTGTTGTTTTGCCGGGTTAACTCGGTTGCCACGAAACCGGGGAGGACGCAGTTGACAAGCACTCCATCCGCGCCCCATTCCAAGGCGGCCGTCCGCGTGAGTGCGTTCAGACCCGCTTTCGATGCGCTGTAGGCGGATCGCCCTTCCCGGCTGACGACGCTGTAAATGGAGCTGATGCTGACGATCCTGCCCCATTTGCGGCGGCGCATGCCGGGACTGAAACCCTGCATCAGCAGGAGAATCGATGACAAGTTCACGGTCAGAATGCGTTGCCACTCCTCCCACGGCATGCCGTCAATCAATTCCGGTCGGTTCTCGCCCGCATTGTTGATCAATACCTCGACCTCCAGGTCGGCATGGTCGGCCAGGTATCTACGAATGCTGTCAACGGAACCGAGGTCCAATTCGCCGCGGGAGGGAGCCACCACCTGATGCCCCAGGGATTGATATCGGGCGGCAATCGCGCTGCCGATTCCGCGGGCCGCCCCGGTGATGAAGATGGTTCGTGGCTGCATGTCAGGAACCTCCGACCGGGGGGACGAGCAGGTTTTCAGCCAATTCTTCCCGTGACAGGAAGGGAGACATGTCCTCCAGTGGGCTGGAGACGATTCGTCCATCCGGCAGTCGCCGCGAAGCGACCTTGGGAGCAAAGGGCTGCGCAAGGTCCAGACGCACCTCGCACAAATGCATCGTTGGCGAATCAAGCACGGCCCGGATAGTCGTTTGCAGATCGACTGGCTCCGAGATCCTCGAATAGGGAAAATCAAAAGCCGCCGCCAACTTCGCGAAGTCGGGAAACCCGAGGCCGCTCTCGCGACCGCAGCCGACGATGTTGTCGGGAAAGAAATTCTGCTGCGTCTGGCGGATGGAGTGATAGCCTTCGTTATTGAGCACGAAGAGCTTGATGGGGAGGCGGCGCGTCGCGATGGTTTGCAATTCTTGCAGGTTCATCATCACACTGCCGTCCCCCGCCAGACAGACGACCCGCCGCCCCATTCCCACCGCCGCTCCGATCGCGCCCGGCAAGTCATAGCCCATCGGCGCCGATCCGGAATTGGTGTAGAGCCGCTGGTCGGGTTGCAAGCGAGCCGCTTGAAAGGCGGTGACGCAGGCCGTGCCGTCTCCCGTGACCACGAGCTCGTCCGCGGCAGCCTCATCGAATAGCGCCTCCATGAAGTGATAGGGATTGACGCAGCCCCGTGCTAGACGATAGGTGGGCAGAACGACCGGATATTTTCGTTGACGTTCGCGGCACCAGGCGAGATAGTCGCGATGCGCGGGGGTCGGCCCGGGCAACTCGCGCGCGAAAAGAGCGGCGAAAAAGTCGCGCAGATCGGCATGAATCTTCAAATCCGACCGCAACGTCGGCTTATGAAGTTCCGCGGCATCAATGTCCACATGCACCTGAAAGGCCGCGCGGGCGAACCAGTTCCAGTTGTAGCTGACCTGACGGACGTTGAGACGCGAACCTAGGACCAGCAGGAAGTCGGCATTTTGCACGGCGAAGTTGCCGGCCCGGTCGCCGAGCGAACTGGGCCGACCAACATAACAGGGATGATCGTCCCACAAAACGTCGTGCGCGTTCCATCCGGTCGTCACCGGAATTCCCAGCGCATCGATCAGGCGGAGAAATTGCGACCGCGTGCCGGAGATTCTGACGCCCGCTCCCGCCAAGATCGCCGGCCGCTCGGCGCGTCGCAGCCGGTCCAGGAGGAGCTCGCAGGCGGACGGCAAGTCGGTTGTCTCAAAGCGCGGACGGTCCTCGGCGGGATCGTATCCCTGCAGCGCCGCCGGTTCGATCTGCGCGCCCTGCACGTCCACCGGGACATCCAACCACACCGGGCCAGGGCGACCCGACACGGCCAGGTGGAGCGCCCGCTCTAGGTGATAGCGTATCGTCGCGGGGTCAGTGATGAGCCGAGCGTATTTGCAGATCGACGAAACCATCGGGACGATGTCCACCTCCTGATCCCCCAGTTGCCGCAGCGGCAGCTTGGTGAGACAGGCCAGCGTTTCGCGCTTGACTTGCCCCGACACCACGACCATGCCCAGCGAGTCCACATACGCTCCATAGACCCCGGTGATGGCATTCGTGGCACCGGGGCCGGTCGTCACATTGACCGCGGCAAGCCGCCCCGTCAGGCGAAAGTAGCTATCCGCCGCCATCGCGCAGGACTGCTCGTGGTGCATCGGCAGATAGTTAAGCCCCGCGCACCGGCCAAAGGCGTCGTTCAGGTGCATCGCTCCGCCCCCCGTCACCAGAAACACGTGACGAATGCCGTGGGCGGCAAGTGTCTGAGCTATGTAATCGCTGACCTTCATGGGTCTTCTGGGCATCCGGTGGGAGAACGGGTGTGAAAGCGAATCGTCCGGTCCAGGGCCTCGTCGAGCCCGATCCAAGTTTGTAAGCCAAGTTCGGAGCGAGCCCGGCGAGTATCGGGAACATACTGGGGGGGCGGCCCCGAGCCCGGTTTCAGAGCGACGGATACCTCTGGCTGGGGGCTAAATCGGCCGGCAACGCGCATGGCCAGGTCGGCAATTGAGATCTCCTCGTCCGAGCCGACATTGTACGGTCGGCCATTCCGTCCGCGGAGCAGGATGGTCCACAGCCAGATCGCGAGGTCCGCGGCGTACAGGTAGGAGCGGAATGGAGTTCCGTCGCCCGCGATGCGGATTGGCCGCCCAGCCAAGGCATCGCCCAGAAAATTTCCCACGGCGAAGTGGGCGTTTAGCGGCAAGTGTGGTCCGACGAAGGCGAAGCAACGGGCAATTTTGCATTCCAGGCCCCCCTGAGCGTGCAAACAGCAAAGTTGCTCGGCGGCCCGCTTCGCTTCGCCGTAGGGGGCGTGCGGGTCAGTGAGTCGGGGGCCTCCAGCGTGGTCCTCGCCGACATGCGACAACTCCGATGGCTGGCGGCCATAGACCGCGCCGGAACTGGTAAAGAGCAGCTTTCTCGCCCCACACTGTTGGGCGAATTCGAGCACGCGGCTGGTTCCCAGCACGACCGTGTGAAACATCGACAGGTCGTCATGGTCCTCGCGTTTGGTGCTGGATTCAGCGGCAGCGTGGATCACATGCGAAAATTCACCTGCCGGAAATTCGAACGCCCGGACGTTGCCCGGCACGAGACGAATGCAGGGTTCCGCCACCAGATGCGGCACGTCGTGGCCGAACCGCGACGGATCGCGCGTGAGAACGTGAACTTCGGCTTGAAGCGCCAGTCGCTTGTTTGCCCAGACAAAACTCTCCAGCAGCCACTTGCCGAAAAACCCCGTGCCGCCGGTGATGAAAAGGTGCTTGCCGCGCAGCTCCTCCCAGAGTTCGCGGGTCCGATCGAGGACATGGTTCAGATCGTCCGCGAGCGGGTGTGACATGCGAGGAACTCCGGGGCCAACCTAGGGTTGGCGTCATGGCGAGTTTGGCGAGCCCGACGAGCCGGGCGCGCCGGTTTGTAAAGCGACTCGTCGGAACACCACCAGTCCGCTGTCCTTGGCGATGGGCTCCCAGGCACCGCTCGAAATCACCTGCGGCAAAATCGTTAACCAGACGCGCGGCGCTCTTTCATCGACGATCAAGAACTCCACGTCGCCGGAAGTCAACAGACGGATAATCTCTTCAGCTTGACTGGCCAGCATTACCTCGGCGATCGCGCTGCAGGGAAGCGCCGAGCAGGTGCCGGTTTGGGCGTGCAGGTAGTTGGCGTAGCTCGAGGCGATGACCAATTTTCGCCCCCTCAAGATTTCACGATAGCGAGCGAGGGTCGGCTCCAAGGATTTGGTGGCCCCCGTGGACTCGCGAAAAAATACTTCCTCGACGGCCGCGGGAACCGCGCCGGCCGCAAGGACAATTCCCAGCGCTGGTAGGAGAGCGGCGGACCAGGAAATCAACAGGGCGCGGCGGGCTGCCGGCAAGGTCCACCAGTAGCCGGGCGTCCACTGCCGGAGTTGCACTGCCGCCGCGGAGCCATAGTCGATGCAGAGGAGAACCGCGGGATAAACAACCGCCAGCAACACCTGAATGTGACTTCGGCCCTGATAATAGGAAAATACTCCCATACCCAACAAGGCAGCAAACATTCGCCAAGCCGTACGGTGGTCCGCCGTCCCGTGCCAGCAGCGCCGCAGACAGTCACCAATCGCGATCAAGTACACGAGAATCAGCGGCTGCCACAGTTCCCACATCCGCATCGGAAGCATGAAGAACCCAGCAACATAGAAAATTCGTTGATATTCAAGCGCACCCTGGAGCGTGGGCCACTGGCCCCTCGCGCCCCACGCCACCAAGGCATAGGACAGAACCCATAGGGCCAGCGTGCCCGCCGCACAAACCGCATGGGCGATCCCAGCGGCGACCATCGACCTGAAGGTGCGGCTAGGATGAATCAGTGCGGCGAACACGTTGAATGCGGTCCACGCAATGAGTACGACGAGGCCGGTGTCGAGGTTCCAAAGTACTGCTCCTCCCGCGGCGACATATCCCAACACGACCAGTGATACCCGCAATCGCCCGCTGGATTTGGCAACTACCGCCGTCAGCCACAGAAAAAAAAAGCCACTTAGTGTCCGGATGGGAAAATACTGGTAATAGACAAGTGATCCTTCCAATTGGAACAAGACATAACCAGTGAACGAGATGACCCAGCCCGCCAATCCGATGCGAGTCGCCAATTCCCATACCCATGGAAGCTCTCCATGCTGACGCACCGAGGCCCAACCGAGCACCAGACAGGCACAATTCAATAACGCGAAAAAAATGCTCACGCTGCTAAGTGAGAGACCAAACGGAGCGACGGCGAGAGCCGTCACATACGGATACAAGACCCCGTACTGAGAAGTCGTGTCGATTAGCACGATCCGGCCATTCGCCGCCTGCAACACGGCCCCCAGCACGACTTCCAGGTGATGTGCGGTCGATTGATCGGATGAACTTAGGTAGGTTTCGTCATTGACGTACAGTAATCGAAAGCACGCGATGAGCAACACAACCGCCAACCCCGCGTCGAGCCATTTCCAGCTTTGCCATCGAATTCGGCAAACGGCGACCATCACCGTCGCGATCAGGGCTGCAACGAGCAATCGTGGCCAAAATCCGGGAACTTTGGTCGAACTGGCGAGTGCCGTGATCCACAGAACTCCCCCGACCAGAAGAAGGCCATCTTGAATCGCGATGCAGCGGGGATGCCGCAAGCTTTCCAAGTGACCGGGATAGCGCCGACCCCACCAGCACAGCATTGCGTAGAAGATCGCGGGCAATATGGGCATGCACAGGAGGCCCCAAAGATACATTCGCCGCTCCAGCGGCTCAGGATGGACATGCTGGCGGATCTCCGGCAGCATTTGCTCGATGATGGGGAGCATCGCTGGCGCGGTCCCAATTTCCGCGATCACCCAACAGGACAGAACAAATGTTACTACCGCTAGAAGCAGGCTCAACAAGAACAAGGTCGTTTCAACCGGCTCAATGACAACGGAATCATCCGTCGGCCCGATCTGGCAGAGCTTTGCCGGTGATGCGCCTAACGGGGCGTGCCGGATGGAGCGCCGCTTCATCTCGCACCTGCCCGAACCGACTGACGGCAGAAGAGGTGGATCGTTTCGAGAACGTAATCGAGCATCGGCGGCGTGAGGCCCGGATAGACGCCGATCCAAAAGACTTGATTCATCACGAAATCGGTCCGGGTTAGCTCGCCGGCAACGCGATGCTCGCACCCCGCGTACGCCGGTTGCCGCAGGAGGTTGCCCCCAAAGAGCAGCCGGGTGGCGATTTTGTGACTTTCCAGGTGTCGGACCAGGTCGTTGCGGGTGAACGGGGCGTCGGGTCGCACCGCCAGCGGAAAACCAAACCAGGCGGGATCGGCTCCCGGCGTGGGAGTGGGAAGGACCAACAGGTCCCGCAAGTCGGCCAGACCCTCATGAAGCCGGCGAAAATTGGCCCTTCGCGCCGCGCAGAAGCCCGCGAGCTTTTTGAGTTGCGCCACCCCCACGGCGGCTTGCATGTCGGTCGCTTTCAGGTTGTAACCGACGTGGCTGTAGGTGTATTTGTGGTCGTAACCCTCGGGCAGGCTTCCGAGTTGCCAGTCGAACCGCTGGCCGCAGGTGTTGTCTTTACCGGGTTCGCACCAGCAATCGCGTCCCCAATCTCGCAGCGACTCGACGATTTTCTTGAGCAGCGGACTTTTCGTCAGCACCGCCCCTCCCTCGCCCATGGTGATATGATGAGCCGGGTAGAAGCTGAGCGTCGCAAGATCGCCGAAGGTTCCACAGTATTCGCCGTGGTAGGTGGAGCCGAGGGCGTCGCAGCAGTCTTCAATCAGCCACAACTGATGATTGCGGGCGATCTCCCGCACGGCCGCGACATCCCAAGGATTGCCGAGCGTGTGGGCCAGGACGATTGCCTTCGTTCGGGGCGAGACCGCCTCGGCCAGCCGCACGGGGTCCACGTTGTACGTCGGCAGCAGGCAATCCACGAAAACCGGCGTAAGGCGGTTTTGGAGTATCGGATTGACGGTGGTAGGAAATCCGGCGGCAACCGTGAGAACCTCATCCCCCGGCATGAGCCGCCGTTCGCCAAGCTGCGGCGAAGTCAGGGCGGAAACAGCCAGCAAATTCGCGCTCGAGCCGGAATTCACCAACAGCGCGAAGCGATTGCCGACCGTCTGGGCAAGTTCGCGCTCGAACTGCGCGGCGAAGCGACCGGTCGTCAACCAAAAATCAAGTGAAGCCTCGACCAATCGCTCCAACTCATCGGCATCGAATACTCGGCCAGAAACTGGGACCGGGGATTTGCCGGGCACGAACTCCCGGTGTGGCCAGTTCGCTCGGTAATACTGCTCGGTCAGCGCCAGGATCTGTGACCGCAGGTGGTCTGGAGACATGAGATTCACCTTGAGTCCGCTGACGCGGCGCCGACGAGCCGTGAAATCGCCCGGTGACTCGCCTCTTTCGCGTCCAAATAGTCGTGAATATCCGCGAGGCAGTAATCCCGAGCGCCGCGTGGGTCCCGCTCAAACTCTTGATACCACCGCGCGGTGTGGCGCAGCGCGCGGGAAAACTCCCAGCGTGGCGTCCAACCCAGATTCGTGCGCGCTTTCTCGCTGCACAAGCGCAGAACGCCCGTTTCGTGCAGATGCTCGCCGCCGCTAACATCGACCCAGGTTCCGCCCCCCCAGACTTGGAGAAACTCCTCCACGAATTGACGCACGGTTCGTTCGTCGGCGACTTGTGGGCCGAAGTTCCACGCCTCGCACCATTGCGGGTCGTCGCTCATCGCCATTTGCCCGGCGAGCCGCAGGTAACCACCGAGGCAGTCCAGCACGTGTTGCCAGGGACGCACCGAATTGGGACTGCGCACCTCGAGTGGTTGCGCCGCCTGGAGACAGCGCACCAGATCGGGGACCAGGCGGTCGGCCGCCCAGTCTCCGCCGCCGATGACATTCCCGGCTCGGACCGAAGCCAGCTTGACGCCGTGCTCCGCTAAACTTCGTGGCGAAAAATAGGATCGTCGGAAGGACGAGATCACGATTTCCGCGGCGGCCTTGCTGGCGCTGTAAGGATCGTGCCCTCCCAGTTCATCTTGCTCGCGGTGACCGGCCGCGGTGGGGGGGCCCCCGTAGCACTTGTCGCTCGTGACGGCGATCACGACGCACGGGCGATTCCCCGTGCGAACCACGTCGAGCAGGGTTGCCGTTCCCTGCACATTAGTCAGATACGTCGTTCGCGGGACAAGGTAGCCACGCTTCACCAGCGATTGGGCGGCCAGGTGAAACACAAAGTCGGCGCGCGCGGCACGCATAGCCGACTCGAGCGCCGGGGCATCACAAATGTCGGCAACGGTCATGCTCGCCAACTTGGAAGCCACGTCCGCCGCGTGGAATAGGTTCGGTGTCGTATCCGGTTCCAGTCCGTGCGCATGCACCTCGGCGCCTAGTTTGTCCAGCAACAGACAGAGCCACGCTCCCTTGAATCCGGTCGCCCCCGTCACGAACACCCGCTTGCCGGCAAAGGACTGTTGCCAATCGATTATGGGAATCACGTCCACACCTTCCAAGGAGCTCGCCCCGCGGTCCAAATGTCGTTCAGGTGCTTGTACTCGCGGTAGGTGTCCATTGCGTAGAAGTATCCCTCATGGCGAAACGCGGCCAACTGACCCTCGCGGCACAAGCGCTCAAGCGGCTCGCGCTCGAGAACACACTGATTTCCCGAAAGATAGCGGAAGATTTCGCGCTGAAAGACGAAAAAGCCGGCGTTGATCCAACCTTCCAGATTGGGCTTTTCGGCGAAGTCCGTCACCTGGCCATCGTCGGCCACGGTCAACAGTCCATAGCGAGAAATCGGTCTTACCGCCGTGACGGTCGCGATTTTGCCATGCTCGCGATGAAAACGAAGCACCGCGCCGATGTTCACGTCCGCGAGTCCATCCCCGTAAGTGACAAGGAATGTGTCGCCGTCAACGTATTGCTCGATCGCCTGAATGCGACCCCCCGTCATGGTGTTGTCCCCGGTATCCGCCAGCGTCACGCGGAACCTCTGTTCGGGGTGAGGACCGTGATAGGCGACTTGCTGGCGATCTCCCAGGCTAATCGTGAAATCGCTCGTCATCGCCTCATAGTTCAGGAAGTATTCCTTGATCATGTGCCCCTTGTAGCCCAGACAAAGGACAAACTCATTAAATCCAAAATGCCCATACTGTCGCATGATGTGCCACAAGATCGGCCGTCCCCCGATATCGACCATCGGCTTCGGGCGAAACTCCGTTTCCTCCCGCATGCGCGTGCCAAGTCCGCCGCAAAGGATCACAACCTTACTCATGGAAGGAAACCCTACACGCCAGATCGAGGGTAAATCTGAATCGAAGACACCCGCAAGGAGGGGTGCTGCTTAGGTGCAGAACCTCTCAAAACAAAGGGGGGTCAATTTGCGTGTCACGGAGCGATTCAGGGTAATCAAAGGTTGGCACCATGCTCGCCGCCAATTATGAGCAATTTATGAAGATTTCGCGTTAATTGATGCCCTCCGGTGGCCTGGCAACTCCGGGATTCACCGGACATTGACCAATAACTGACTGGATACTCCCCTAATTGCCAAAGCAAAACAGCTTTTTGCGGGTGCGGATGAAGAGGGCGTCGCCGGAAATGGCGGGAGAGGCGAGGATATTGTCGCCCAGGTCGTTGCGGGCGAGTTCTTCGTAGTCGGGGCTGTTCTTGAGGACGACGACGGTGCCGTTGTCGCCGCCAAGATAGATTTTGCCATCCCCCAGCACGGGGGAAGCGAAGTAGCTGCCGCCGGCACCGACGCGCTTAGCCCCACGGAGCGATTCGCCCGTTTTGGTGTCGAAAACGGTAGTGATGCCTCCTTCTTTGAGCAGGAACATGCGGCCATCGCTGACCAGCGGCGAGACGATGTGATCGGTGTATTTCGTCGGGTGTTTCCAGAGGACATGCGATTTGGTCACGTCCCCCGTGCCGCCGCCCCGCACCGCGAGGATAAACTCTTCGGCGGCGGAGGCGGGGGTGTTGGCGGTGAAGTCGGCACCGGCGAAGTTGTCGGGGTGCAGAAACGCCACGTCGAGCTCGCGCCCTTCCAAGAAGCCATCGCGATTGAGGTCGCCCCGGTCGAAGGTCTTTTTGAAAAACGCTTCGGGAATGGGCATGGTGCCGACAAAGGCCTGCATTTCGGATTTGTTCAGCTTGCCATCGCTGTTGCCGGTGACGGCCCGATCGACCGAGGCGAGCCATTGGTTGGCGATGCCGCCGCTTTGGAGCGAGATATAGACGACGCCGTCGGCGACGACCGGGGTGGTCTTGATATTGCGGAGCAACGTTTTGGCGAACCAGCGCCGCCGGCCGGTCTCCGGATCGTAGCCGATCAGCATGCCGGTGCCGCCGACCACGATGTCGTCGCGGCCATCGACCGTGCAGATCACCGGATGCGAATAGTTGACCGCCTGATCGAGCCGGTCGTCTTTCCAGCGCAGCTCGCCGGTGGTTCGGTCGAAGGCATAGAAGGCGGGGAAGAGGTCGTCGTCCTGACAAAATAGCACGAGGTCGCGATACAGCACGGGAGACATTCCCGGCCCCCATTTGAAGACGAAAAACGGCGTGGGGAGCTTTTGCCGCCAGGCATCCGCGCCGGTGGCCGCATCGACCGCCACCAGGCCGAGCGTCGAAAAATAGAAATAGACCCGCTCGCCGTCAGCCGCCACGGTCGAGCTCGCCTGGCTGTTAGTTTTGTGAACTTCGGCCAAAAAGCCGGTGGGCCAATCGCGCTGCCACAGCTTTTTGCCCGTTTGGGCGTCGAAGGCCAGCAGGCTGACCATTTCGTCCCCCGTCATCCCATTGACGAACACTCGCCCCGCCGCGACTACCGGACAGCCGATGCCATCGCCGACTTCGGCCGACCAGCGGCAGTTCTCGGCGGGCGAAAACGTAATCGGCAGGTTTTTGGCGGCGGGGGCGATTCCCGAGCAATTGGGCCCGCGAAACTGCGGCCAATCGTCGCCCGCCAGCGAATTCGCGGCGAAAGCGAGCGTCAACGCCGCCAGCGCGGCGAGCTTGCGAAACAAGGACATAACGGTGCCTCGCTATTTCGAGCCGGCGATGAACCGGCTGAGGGTGTCGATATTTTTGATGAAGGTGCGGGTGTCGATGACTTGCTTGACGATTCCGTCCGGGTCGGCATCTTCGAGTGAGCCAGCTTCGACCCAAGCTCCGCGCGCGTCGAGGGCGTCGATGAGCTGCCGGCAAGCCTGGGCCTGTGTGTTGCTAGCCTCATAGGAAGGCCTTTTCGGCTTGGGGCGGAGCTTGGCGGGATCGGTCGCGAGGAGCTTCTCATAGTCGGCCCGGAGCTTGGGGATGCCCGAGCGAATGATGAACCCGTAGTGCGTGGGGAGATCGTCCTTGGTGTAAACCAGCTCGTATTTTCGGGTGAAGAAGAGGGGTTGGTTGGTTTGCAACTCGTAGAACCGGGCGAGCTGATCGCCATCGAATTGCGATTTTTTGAGATAGTCGATGGCGCGGGGAATCGGGGCGAGATACTTTTTGTCGCCGGTCTGGCGATACACTTCGAGCAAGATTTTGATCGCGCCTTGCGATTCGCCGCCGGTGACGCTCGGCGGCTCGAACTTGCGGGCCCAGGCGGGCTGCATTTGGGCGTTGTATTGCTGGGCCCAGGCGGGCTGCGGCTCGGGCATTTGCGCAAGCAGCAGGAAATCTCCACCCCGGCGGGCGGCGGCGGCAAACCGCGTGTCGCCATATATCTCAGCCGCCTCGAACATCGTGGCGATCATGTCGGCCAGCGTGTTGTCGTTCAGCGTGTAGTAGCTCGTATAGTCGGCACTCGGAAAGGTCCGCGGCCAGGTCGGCGGATAGTTCGCCTTGATAACGGGAAAATCAGCCGGATCTGGCGGAGCGCTAAAGCGCTGCGGCCAGGCCCCATTGGGATACTGCGCCGCCAGCAGCTTTTCGAGGGCGTAGGTCACGGCTTCGTGAATCGATTGGTCCTTTTGCTCCAAGGCGCGATCGACGTGCATGAGAAAGCGGACGGCGGCTTGGGTATTGTTGTCGTCGAGCGTGGTGACATTGCGAAGTTTGGAGCCGGTGCCGCCGCCGACGCGATAGGCGTACCTGGCCCGCTGGTCGGGAGCGAACTCGATTCGGTAGTCCCAGCCGCCACTTTGCAGCTGCCCCTTGACTAAGGCCCGCGCCGCCGCGAGGGCCGCCTCGCGCAAATATGACTCGCCGGTGCGCTCATGGGCGGCGAGCAGGGCGTCTCCGACGGCGGGCGTTCCGGGGGGCTGCACCCAGGCGGTTTGCGCGCTGGCCTTCCCTTCTCCTTCGCGTAGCGAAAGATCGGCCGCGTAGCGATAGAGGTAGCCCCCTTCGACGCTGACCTGATCGCGAAAAAAGCCGACGCTCTTTTTAAGCGCCGCGTGAGCCTCGGCTTTGGTCGCCGGTTCGGTGGCGAAGGCTTCCGCGGCAATTCCCAGCAGGAGCGACAGAGTGAGCAGAACTCGACATCGCATGCCACGTCTCCCAAATGCCATTTCGCGTCACTGTAGCCCGTTGGCACGGCGACTGCCAGTCTGCTCGCGAAGGGCGCGGCGATGGCCTAGGCTGAGGGCGATCGCTCGACGTTCGCCTTCATCACCCGGCGGACTGCTCCTCAAAACAGTGGTGCAACATGGGATTCGCGGAACGGAGTTGCTCGCGGCGGGTTTGGCTCGGAACGGCGACGGCGGTCGGTTTGGCCGGAGTGGAGAAGCCCACCAGCGCCGCCGAGCCGTCCCAACCCCCAACCATCATCGACACGCACACACATTTCTACGACCCGACGCGTCCGGAAGGTGTTCCGTGGCCGGGAAAGACCGACGCGGTGCTTTATCGCCCGACGCTGCCGAAGCATTTTCGCGAGGTTGCCGCGCCGCTCGGCGTGACCGGCACGATCGTCGTCGAGGCCAGCTCGTGGGTGGAAGATAACCAGTGGCTGCTGGACCTGGCCCGCGACGAGCGGGCGATCGTGGGGATTGTCGGCCACCTGAAGCCGGGGGAGCCGGAATTCGCGGGGCACCTGGCTCGGTTCGGCAAGAATCCGCTGTTGCGAGGATTGCGGGTGAATCAGGCAGGGCTGGCAAAGGGACTCGAAGCGGCGGCTTATGTGGATGATCTGCGGAGGCTGGCGGATGCGGACCTAACGCTCGACGTAAACGGCGGGCCCGATCTTTTGCCAGTCGTGTCGCGAACGGCCGAGAAGCTCCCCCTCCTGCGAATCGTCATTAACCACTGCGCGAATTTGCGAATCGATGGCCAACCGCCCCCTGCCGAGTGGCTGGCCGGAATGCGCGGAGCAGCGGGGCATGAGCGGGTCTGGTGCAAGCTCTCGGCCTTGGTCGAGGGTGCCGGCCGCGGCGGAATGAAGGCCCCGGCCGAATTGGATTTCTATCGGCCCGTCCTCGATGCGATGTGGAGCGTGTGGGGCTCCGACCGACTGTTGTTTGGGAGCAACTGGCCGGTCAGCAGTCGGGGTGCGTCCTATCGGCAGGTGTTCGATCTGGCGGCGGACTACGTGCAAGCCCAAGGGGACGACGCAGCGGGCAAGTTTTTCGTGGGCAACAGCCGAGCGGCTTATCGGTGGGAGCCGCGGCCGGCGTAAATCGACCGCTATTTGCCGGCGATTGCGGCCTGGCTGCCGGCGAGGGCGGAGAGGCGAGCCTGGGCAGCTTCGCGCAGATCGCCACTGTCGCGGCGAACGACCATTTGATAGTAAAGCCTGGCCACGGCGGGCTTGCCCGCCAATTCGGCGGCTTGCGCCTGGCCGAAAAACTCGGCCGCTTCGGCCGAGCGGGTCTGGGCGGCTGCCGAGTTGCGGGCGCGGATGGCGGCGACGCTTTCAATCGGTGCGGCGGCGACCGGCGCGGACTCCGCGAACACCAGCGGCGGCGCGGCGACATGGGCAGAAAGCTCGCTCGCTTTGGCCGTGACCGAATCGCGCGGGGCATGGCGGGCCGCCGCCTCGGCGAGCAAGCGGCGGTCGTGCTCGGCATGGTCGATAATCGTGGCATGAACGCTCATGCCGCTCGCCAGCCGGTCCATTCCCAAACCACGATTAGCCAGCGGACCGAGGCCGCGCTGCGCGCTGCCGTCGCGCGCCCGGCTGATGCCGCCGAGGTATGCCCCACCCCGGTCAGGGACGGAGACCGCCGTTTGCACCGTGAAGAAGCTATAGGTGGGAAGCTGCACCGTGGTCGCCTGACCCCAGGCGAGCGAGGCGGGCAGCACCATGAGCATTCCGGCAAGGGGCGCACATCGCATGGCGGCACTCCGTGAGGCTGCCCTGATTGTATCGCTGGCCTGCTTGTCCAGGCAATCGATTTGCCGTCGCACTGGCCGGGGGAGCGGGGCGATCCTACGGAGCCTTTTCACTCTCACGAATTTTGACCAGCAAAGCCCGCATTTCGGCAAGCTGGGCGGGATTCGACTCGGCGAGGTTTTTCTCCTCAGCGGGGTCGGATTTCAGGTCGTACAGCTGCGGAATCGGCGGGGTTTTGGCTTTCGCGCCCGCCTTGCCATAGTTGCCGCCGCCGGGAGTAATGTATTTCCAATCGCCGGAGCGCACGGCGAAAGGGCCTTGCGTGCCGCCGGTGTGGGCCACGAAATCCGTGCGGGCCGAGGCGGAATCGCCGACGAGCGCGGGGAGCGCGTTTACACTGTCGCGGCATTGCCCAGCGGGAATTTTCGCGCCGGCGATGGCGGCAAAAGTCGCGGGCATGTCGAGGTGGGCCAGCAGGGCGGGCGAAGTGGTGCTGGGCTTGATTTTGCCTGGCCAGCGGGCGAGGAACGGCACGCGATGCCCCCCTTCGTAGAGCGTCCCCTTGGTGCCGCGAAGGGGAGCATTGGGGTGATAGTCGAAGCTGCCGACATCCTCGTAGCCGTCGTCCATCACGCCGCCGTTGTCGCTGGTGAATAGGACGAGGGTGTTGTCGGCCAATTTGAGGCGGTCGAGCGTGGCGAGGAGGGTGCCAACGGCGTCATCGAGCTCGTGAATGACGTCGCCGCGCGTCCCGACGGGGCTGGTCCCCTTGAAGCGCGGATGCGGCACACGGGGGACGTGAATGTCGTGGGCCGCGAAGAAGAGGAAAAACGGTTCCCCCTGCCTACCTTCGATGAAGCGAACCGCCTGCTTGACGAACGTGTCGGACATCTCCTCGTCGATCCAGCGGGCCGTTTTGCCGCCGGTCATCCAGCCGATGCGGCCAATGCCATTGACGATGGTGAAATCGTGGCCGTGCGTGTGCTTCAGCTTGAGAAGCTCGGGGTTTTCGCGGCCGGTGGGCTCGTCGCCGACTTTTTCCTTATAGCTGACGCGAATCGGGTCATTCGGGTCGAGGCCGACGACGCGATGATCTTGCACATAAACGGTCGGCACCCGGTCGCCGGTGGCGGCCATGATAAAGGCCGAGTCGAAGCCGAGTTCCAGCGGGCCGGGCTTGATTTCGCCGTTCCAATCGGGACCACTCTCTGGGCCGAGGCCGACATGCCACTTGCCGACCACGCCGGTCCGATAGCCGGCCGACTTGAGCAGCGACGCGACGGTGGCGGTGCCGGGCGGAATCGAAAGCGGGGCGTCGCCGGGGGCGATGCTCGCTCCGGCTTGCTGCCGCCAGGAATAGACGCCGGTCAAAAAGGCCCGTCGCGTCGGAGTGCAGGTCGAAGCCGGGGAATGGGCATCCACGAACCGGCATCCTTGAGCCGCAAGCTGATCGAGATGCGGGGTCTTCGCGTGTTTCGCTCCCTGGCACGACAGATCGCCATAGCCGATGTCATCGGCCAGGATGAAGACGATGTTGGGCCGACCGGCGGTTTCGGCGGAACGGGCGACAAGTTGTGGCCCGGTGACGGAACATACGGCGAAGAAACAGAACGCGACGACCGCCAACTGCCGTCGCCGGCTCCCTGGTTCATGCTCGGCGGAACGAGAAACAGGAGAATGAAACGACAACATGATGTTCGGCTCTGGCGGAGAGGTCGTGAGCGAATTTTGTTCGCGGTGCGTAAGCCGGCATTCTCGCCGACTCGCGAGGCCCGGTCAAACAGGCTTCAGGCAGCGAGCTTCCGATCCGCGGAAAGCCCCTCAAGAAACAAAGCCGCCGCCCGAAAAAACCGGGCGGCGGCCGGGTGACGATTGGTCGCCAACCATGTTACGGCAGCTCGCTTTGCGGTTCCGGCAGCGCGGCGGCTGGCGGATCAGTGTGCTCCGGTTCAGGCAGCCGCACGAAGACGTAGGTCGCCGTCTTATTGGGTCCAAAGTGGACGAGCACCGGGGCCTCCTGGCGAGTCAGGTTATAGAGCCCCGTTTCGAGGACAATGTCGTCCCGGTCGCCAAAGGTGAAGGCAACCCGCTGCGTTTCGGGATCGACGCGGCCTTGCACCGAGTAGGCCTTATCGGTCTCGCGGTTGTACATCGATCCGCTAATCAGCCCCTTCTGGCTGACGGCCAACTGAATCATCCGCGCCGGGTCCTTCTCTTGTTCGCTCGTGACGATCATAAAGGTGCCGAGCGCTTGCCAATCGGCCGCGGGGGTCGCGGCGATCAGCTCGGCATCGACCGCGGCCAAGGCGGCGGCCGATTGGGCGTAGTCGTCGGGCGTGCCGACCGGCTGCTGATTCACATAGACCTGGTCTTGCTGATACACGACATTCCCGCCGGGACCATAGTCGTAGTAATACGGCCGGTTCCAGCCATACCAGCCGGCAAACACCGTCCAGGCGGGAGTGCCATACCAATACCACCACGGCCGACCGCCGGCCCACGGCTGATAACCCCACCGGCCGCCATGAACCCCCAGATTGACGCCGATCAGATTTCGGCCATTCCAAAAGTTGTGGCCGAAATAGGGATAGCGACTGTAGCGATAGTTGGTGCGGAAATCGGCTCCCCAGCCGTTCCAATGCTGGATCCGCGACGGATTGCGCTCGACCCAGCGGTCCATGCCGCGATCGCCAGTGACGGCTCGTAAGGCGCTATCGAAGCGGACGCGGATTTTGTCGAGGTCGTTGTTGTTTGGCCGCCGCCACGAGGCATTGCCGCGAGAATCGCGATCGGGGTTGCGGTCTCCGACTTGCGGGCCATCGGTGCGGGGCCGATCCGAACGAGGTTCGCCGGTGCGCGGGCCATCGGTCTTTGGACCATCAACGCGGGGACCATCAACGCGGGGACCATCGACGCGGGGACCACCAACTCGCGGACCATCCACCCGCGGACCATCGGTGCGCGGGCCATCCACACGGGGGCCATCGGTTTTTGGACCACCAACGCGTGGACCATCAACGCGTGGACCATCAACGCGGGGACCATCAACGCGGGGACCATCCACACGCGGGCCATCGGTCTTTGGACCATCAACGCGGGGACCATCAACGCGTGGACCATCAACGCGGGGACCATCCACACGCGGCGCGGTCACGCGCGGAACCTCGACTCGCGGCGGTGACGATCGGTCGAGACGCGGCAGCTGGGCCACGCGCGGAACTGGCGAGTTCCCATCGCGCGGATTCGCTGGGGCCGCGATACGGGGTAGTTCGACTCGCGGCGTGGCCACTCGCGGAGCGTTGCCGCGCGGCGGTGCCGTCGGCTGGCGAATGCCGCGGCCGCCGCCGGGATTGCCACGACCTGCGCCGCGATCTCCTCGTTCGCCCCGCTGGGCATTGGCCGCGCCTGCCAACAACACTGCCAAGGCCGACGCCATCAGCAACCAGCCGACGCTGGAAGACCATTTGGAAAACAACATGACAATTCCCTTTCACGATTGCGAAATTCGAGACGTCCATCCGCCCTCCGCGGCGCGACCTTTCAACGCCGCCAGCGGACCACGGACCAGCGCTAGAACACGAAAAGCAAAGTCGATGCCAAATCGCCCACCGAATGCGTGGCCAGCCGGAAATTGCCAGAAAATGAGCCGTTTTGTCGAGAGATTCGTCCGTTTCCGCGCAAATCCGAAGGTGGCGCGGCGACCAGTCTGGCCGGGCGTTGTGCAGCCATTTGCGGGGGTGCGCAAGAGAGCGACGAGCCTCCCGGAAAGGCTGCTGCTGGTGCATGTGGTTTCCGTGGGGGATACAATAAGTCCGACTTATCTCCTCCTGATGCTCGTCGAGGTTCGCCGTGCAACGTCGCGATTTTCTCTCTCGGATCGGCTTGGGTTCGCTGGCTGGTTACAGCCTCGCGGTGCTGGCGGACGATCAATCGGCACTAGCGGGCACGAGCCGCAGCGTGGACGAAATCCGCCAGGAAATGGCCCGCATCGCCCCCCGCGGCGACCTGCGGACCGCCGCCCCGGACGAGCCGCACATGACGCTCGTCAAGCTGCCCTGCGACGTGTTCGTGGCTGGCGGCGGGCTCGCTGGCGTTTGTGCCGCGGTTGCTGCAGCCCGCAACGGGGCCAAGGTGGTAATCGTCAACGACCGCTCGCGGCTGGGGGGCAATTCGTCGAGCGAAGTGAAGATGCACGTCGTCGGCGCGAACCACCACAAATCGCGTCCCGGCTGGCGCGAAGGGGGACTGATCGAAGAGTTCCGCCTGGACGACGCCGCCAACAACCCGCAGCGCTGCTGGGAACTTTGGGATTTGCTGCTCTACGACAAGCTCGTCAGCGAGCCGAACATCACGCTGATGCTCGACACGGCCGTCTTCGCCGTCGACGTGAAGGACGGGGCGATCCAACGGGCTTGGGCCCGGTCGGACAAAACCGAGCACATCTACGAAATCACCGCCCATACCTATCTCGATTGCACCGGCGACAGCCGCCTCGGCCTGGAAGCGGGGGCCGAAATGCGGTTCGGCCGCGAAGCCCGCGCCGAATTCGGCGAGTCGCTCGCCCCCGACAAGCCCGACGAAGAAATGCTCGGCAGCTCGATCCTCTTCACCTCGAAAAAGTTCGACAAGCCGATGCCCTTCACGCCCCCCAAGTGGGCCCGCAAAGTCAACAAGCAGCAGCTTCTCAAGCGGCCGACGAATGCCTGGGAATACGGCTACTGGTGGATCGAGTGGGGCGGGCAGATGCACACCATCCACGACAACGAACGAATCCGTTTTGAGCTGCTCTCCATCGTGCTCGGCGTCTGGGACTACATCAAAAACAGCGGCAACCACCCCGACGCAGCCAACTGGGCCCTCGACTGGGTCGGCATGTTCACCGGCAAGCGCGAAAGTCGCCGGCTGGTGGGGGACCATCTGCTCACGCAGTTCGACCTGATGGGGGTCAACGACGATTTCGAGGATGCGGTATGCATTGGCGGCTGGCCGATGGACGACCACCCCCCTGGCGGCTTCGATCGGGCCGATCTGCCGCCGTGCGTGCAAGTGAAAACGCCGATCTACAACATCCCGCTCCGCTCGCTCTACAGCAAAAACGTGCGGAACCTGATGATGGCGGGCCGCAACGCCAGTGCCACGCACGTCGCCTTCACCAGCACCCGCGTCATGGCAACCTGCGCCGTCATGGGCCAGGCCGCCGGCACCGCCGCCGCGCTGACCGTGCGGCATAAAGTGTCGCCGCGCGAGCTTTACACCGATAAGGCGAAACTAGCCGAATTGCAAGAAACCCTGCTCCGCGATGACCAGTCGATCAACGGCCGGAAGAACCAGGACCCGGCCGATCTGGCTCGTCAGGCCAAGATCACCGCGTCCGGCGAAAACGAAGATGCCAAAGCCGAGCACGTCATCAGCGGGTTTGTTCGCGATGTGCAGGGAGAATGGACCAACCGCTGGAGCGCCCCGCTGGGGCCGGATGGGGCTTGGCTTGAGCTCGCTTGGCAGCAGCCGCAGCGCATCAGCCGCGTGCAGTTGACCTTTGATACCGGCTTTCATCGGGAACTCACGCTCACCTCCTCCAATGGCATCAACGGCGGCATCATCCGCGCCCCTCAGCCGGAAACGGTGAAGGACTATCGCTTGGATTACCGCTCGTCGCCTGACGGCAAATGGGCAGTGCTGGCCGACGTGAAGAACAACCACCAGCGGCTCGTGCGGCACGAGTTCTCGCCCGTCACCGCCCAGGCAATTCGCCTCGTCGTCACCGCCACCAACGGCGAGAAGCTGGCGCGGGTGTTTGAGGTGCGGTGCTATGCCTGAGCGGAGTGTCCACCGCACGCGTCCCGCAATGGGCACGCTCTTCGAAGTGCTGCTCCTGGGCGACGACGAGCAGCACCTGGCCGCGGTCGCCGACGCGGTGCTCGACGAAATCGAGCGGATCGAACAGCTCCTTTCGCGCTTCGACCCGCGGAGCGAAATCTCGCGGATTAACCGGCTGGCTGCGAGGGAACCCGTGCTGATCGACCGCGAAGTCGCCCAGCTACTGGCCGCTTGCTTGGCCGCCCGCGAGTGGACCGGTGGAGCGATTGACATCGCCGCTTCCTCTCTGGCGAGCCAGGCGAGCGGGATGCGTCAGCTTCCCGATGACGTCGCCTCCTCCAAATTCGCAGCTTTACCGAAAATCGAATTCGACCCTGTCCGCCGCCTCATTCGCTTTCACGATTCGGTCATCCAACTCGACCTCGGCGCCATCGGCAAGGGCTATGCCCTCGACCGGGCCGCCGAAATCCTCTCCGAAAACAACATCGAACACGCCCTGCTCCACGGGGGCACCAGTTCGGTCCTCGCCCAGGGCCGCGACGAAAACGGCCAGCCCTGGCGCATCGCCCTCCGCGATCCGACGACCGGCGAACCAGCCGAAACCATTGAGCTTTCCGATGCCGCCCTGTCGTGTTCGGCCGTGAACGAGCAGGCCGACATTATCGACCCGCGCACCGGCAAGGTGGTCGCTGGCGAAGTCGGCTATGCAGTGATGGCCCCGACCGCGGCCGAAGCGGAAGTGCTTTCGACAGCGCTGGTGGTGATGGACCGCGAGGCGGCGGAGCGGTTTGTTCTCGAACAAGTTGCGTCAGATATTCGAATCGTTCGGCTGGCCGGCAGGATCCCGGAAGCTGTTAGCTTCCGGCTATTGGAGTCGGTATGACCAGCCAGCCCATCACCGAAATCACCCGCTCCCGCCGCTTGTTTCTCGAAGCGACCGGCGGCCTGTTTGCGGCAGCGAGCACGGCAACGGTGGCCACGGCTGCCGATGCCGAGCCGGTGCGGACGGCGGTCATCGGCACCGGCGCGCGGGGGAGCGATTTGCTGCGGGCACTGACGACCATCCAGGGGTGCGAAGTCGTCGCGGTAGCCGACGATTACGAGCCGCACCGCGCTCGGGCCGCCAAGTATGCCGGTCCGCAGGCCCAAACCTTTGGCGACTACCGCCAACTGCTCGAAAAAATCAAGCCACAGGCGGTGGTGATCGCGGTGCCGCTCTATCTGCATTATCAGGTCGCCAGCGATGCGATCAGCGCCGGCTGCGATGTGTTTCTGGAAAAAACGATGTGCTATTCGGTTGCCGAGTGCCAGAAGCTGGCCGGGCAGGTGGCGGCCGCGAAGTGCGTCTTTCAAGTCGGCCTCCAGCGGCGGGCCAATCCGATCTATCAGCAAGCGGCCGCAATGGTGAAGGCAGGGTTGCTCGGTCAGATTTCCTCGATCAAAGCCCAATGGCACCGCAACAACAACTGGCGGCGGCCCGTTCCCGTGCCGGCGGGCGATCCGCAGTGGCAGGCCCTCGAGTATCGGCTCAATTGGCGGCTGTACGACCGTTTCTCGCAGGGGCTGATGGCCGAGCTCGGCAGCCACCAGCTGGACGTCGCCAACTGGCTGCTCGGCACCACGCCGCGCCGCGTCATTGCCAGCGGCGGGATCGACTATTGGCGGGATGGCCGCGAGGTCGCCGACAACGTCTTCTGCGTGTATGAGTACGACTGTGGGGCAGGCGTCTCGCCTGCCGTGAAAGAGCCAGGAGCCAGGGGCCAGCAGCCAGAAGCCAGCAAACGCACCATCCGCGTCACTTACTCCTCCCTCTGCAACAACGCCTACGAAGGGGCCTCAGAGCTGATCCTGGGCACGCGCGGCTCGCTCTTCCTCACTTCGACGAAGGGGCTGTTCTATCGCGAAAAGCTTCCCGAAGAGGCCGCCTGGCTGAAGCCGGGGGACGAGGGGAACGCCGCGATTTTGACCGCCGGAAAAACGCTCAAGATGAGCAGTTCGCCTTGGGCCCATCGGGGGGAGCCGCTGGAAATTGATCTGCTCGAAAGCGACGACACCCGCGACGAGCTGGTCAGCTTTCTCGACCACGTCCGCCGCCGCGACCCCGCCACCATTTGCGACGCCTTCATCGGCCTCGCCGATGCCGCCACCGTGCTGATGGCAGGCGAGGCGCTCAAAAGCGGCAGCGCCGTGAATTATCCCGCTTAAGCCTGTCTCCCTCCATAGCAGCCAGAGGCAGACCTGCCTCTGGGAATGGCGGGCCGGCCGCAACGGCCTGCAGTCGCGCGAAACCAGAATGGCGGTCCGGTCAGGCCACCCGCGTGACCGCAGGGGCTGGGTGCGGTAACTCTGCCATCCTCCAGGTCCACACCACGAAATTGTTGCCCCGGAGCCACTTATCCGAGCGCGCACGCGACTTGCGACGTCGGAACCGCTTGTTTTCTGCTTGCAACTCCTGACGCTGCAATCACTTGCGGCAAGTCCTGCCCCCTTTTCGCGCACGGCCCCTTTGATAAGCCCAATAAGACCTTTGCCCCATCTCGCTCTGCGGATGCCGCCACCTTCCGCACCTCGCACGCAACGCAAACACCAGCCGAAAATAGCTCCCCGCATTTGCCCCTCCTTCCCGCACTTGCTAACTTCCTGACTCCCAATATACTATACAACACATCATTTTTCAAGAGTCTGGTGCGCGGATTTTTCGGTCTCCCCGTCCTGTCGGCTGGAGGGCACTGTCGAATGAGGGTTGATGGGGTGTTGCGCTTTTCAGAAACCGCGGGTGGACAGTCGAACGAGACGATTGGCAGTCCCTCCGTCTGCCGCCCTAGGTACCACCGCGGCGAGTTCCCACGCCAGTCTTGGGCCTGATTCACCAGTTCCGCACTGGCAGGGGCGACCTGAGTTGCGGCGTCGCACGGAGTGAGCCTCTTGCTGGCTTACGGTTGCGCGCCACCGAGGCCACCCGCCGGCTGGTTAGGCCAGATGCATATTGGAGGTTCCCCAGCGGAGGCAGACCGTTGGCTTCAGGTGGAACTCCAAATCGAACAAATGCGGATCGCGAAACGAGGCCACGAGGTAATCCCTGCCACCGCCGGTTACGACACGCAGCCCCAGGACCGAGTTCAATTCCAGCGACAGCCGCTCTTCCGGTCCGTCCCACCAATTGAGCTTTATCTTTTCATAGCCCGGCTCGATTTCGCAGCGAACATGACTCTGGCCGCGAGTGGTTTCAAAGATAAGGACATTGTACTCCCAAGGAACGCCTCGATCGACGACGGTGGGCTCCGCCTCGAATAGTGCAAGCAATTCCCATTCGTCGGGAAATGGGTCCATTTAGGCCTACCGTGTATTTATCTTGCGCCACTGGGGGTTAGAGTAAACTCAGATTGATTAGGCAGTCAATCGCTAAGGTGTTATGGCATTTGCCTTTACGGCCAGTGCGGGACCGGGTGATTGATCCGGCAATTCTTGCGCACGATAATTCTTTGGCGATGAAAGTGCTTGACCAATACCGTCAGGCTGGCTGGGTCCGTCGGCTGGCCCGCAAGACAACCCAGGTCGATTGCCGATGGGTTGAGGAACACATCCGTTTTCATCACGACCGGCTGGGTGGCACTGTCGGTTGTGTGGCTGCTTGGGGTGCCACTGGCAGTACTCTGCCAGTGCCGAAGCGGGAGGAGGCTTCGATTGGCTTCGCACGTCGGCCAAGGGGCTTTTGGCAAGAGCCGGAAGTTCCGAAATCGCGTTGATTATGGACCACCCAGTGCCACATTGCAAAATGGTTCGCCATTTTCACGAGCCGGGCGACATCCATGAGCTAACCTTCCCCGCCGAGTTCTGGTCACAGCTGCAATCCACGTCAGCTCCAAACCCTCCTTCTTGCCACAAGCTCCCCAAGGCCGCTGAGTAGTGCCAATGGACGCTTCCAACCCGCTCCGCACTGGGAGAATACTGCCAGTGGCACACCGCACAAAAGAACCCTGGACAGTGCCACCCGCCGGCCCAACGGGCCGACCTGTGACAGCCCAGGGCAACGCCCTGGGTAATCGGATCGCATAGATCCATTCCCAAGCCTCGACGGGGCGCCATGGCAAACCGCTGGCGAACGCCGTATCGCCGGGAACATTGCGCCCCGTTGGGGCTTGGGTGTCGTTGGCGCGCCACGCAACCCAGGCCTGCGGCCTGGGCTATCACAGGTTGCCCCGTTGGGGCAAAGACATCGGCAGCGGATCGGTTGTAAATCGCGGGTGGCCGGGTTTGCTTGCAAACTGGGCCAGCAGGAGGCACCACTGCTGGTGGTTCCTCGGCGGCTGGGCTACGTTGACAACCAGTTGCGAACTCGAACGCTCAGGCTCTGCGTGACTGGTGTCGTGCCTCTCCCCCGCCCAGCTTGCCAGCAAGCTGGGCTACCCGCTACGGTTGCGAGCAACCGAGGCGACCCGCGATGGTCGTGAGGTCGAATGTTGTACCGGCCACGCCAATGCCTCTTGCTGGACCAGTTTCCACGCAAACTGGCCCACCCGCGTCTTTCGGTTTCTGCTTCAGGGAATTGGAAACACCTTCTTCAGTTCGCACTGGCAGACTACTGCCAGTGGCACCCTCAATAAGCCCTCCTAGAACAGTGCCACCCGGCCGTTGAGTGCCACACCCACCAGACCCACAACTGACAGTGCCACCCGGCCGGTGTTACCAGGCCGAAGCCGGCACACTCCAACGGGACTGCGCCTCCTCGACAACGCCCTCCACCGAGCGATGGTACGGGAAGCACCGCTCTACGCTCGCCCCGTACACCTCAGTCAGGAAGAACACCTCCGAGGGTGCCCACTGCCCAACATACAGCCGCTCTGGGATTGGCGGCGACACCTGGCATCCCTTGGAATCCACGCGCCAGAACCGCGGCACCAACTCCACGCCCTCCGGTCGTGCGACCTCGACCTCCAGGCAGGCCCGGTACTCGTCAAGGTATTGGAAGTACGCCGCGTACGCGCCGTCGCCTCCGAGTTGTTCCTCCAGCCAGTCCCACGGCAGGTTGGTCGAGATCCCATCTACCCGGGCGGTGATCCACCGGCTGAACAACCAGATGGGTGGAGTGCCTGGGTCAATGTCCGCGAAGCTCAACCCGTCCAGGAAGGCCAGGAGAGTGGCGAACGGGTGTCTGCGATGGAGGTTGCCCAAGAACAGCGCAGGTCGAACCCGCAGCGCATCCAGAATCTCGTAGACCGTCCTGTACTCGTGCGACATACCCGCGCCGCCGGACGTGTATTTATTTTGCGCCACTGATGGTTAGCGTAAATTCAGATCGACTCGGCAGTCAAGCAATAAGGCCTTACGCCACAAGCTGTTCCAGTCGGTCTTTCAGAGGGTGATTGAACCGGCATTTCTTGCGCACGATAATACCGAGGCGATGAAACTGCTTGACCAATACCGTCAAGCTTGCCAGGTCCGTCGGCTGACCCGCAAGACAACCCAGGTCGATTGCCAATGGGTTGAGGAACACATCCGTTTTCATCACGACCGCACCGGGCGCTGGTGGCTGGACGCAAATCTGCCTCTGGGATTTGCCGCTTAACGTTCCATGGATCGAGCCGCTCCGGAGGCTGCTCGCCTCCGGCTTTGGGATTGGACCATGTCCCGCTTTCGCTTCTCCATCGGCGCGTTCCTGCTGGTTATCACGCTCGTCGCGCTCGCCATGTCGGCGGTCGTGTCGCAGTCGCGGATTGGGGGCACCGCGGCGACAACGGTCTTTCTCGCCCTTATCTGCCTGGCCGTGGCCGGGGCCATTCTGCGGCCGCTCCCCGCGCGGGCGTTCTGGCTGGGCTTTGCGATTTTCGGCTGGGCTTATTGGTTCGCCGAATTCGATGCGGGCGGGGGGCAAGGCGGGGGGACGTCGATCCGCTGGCTGGGGCCAGTTCCCACCGCGTCGCGGTCGCCGGTTTTGCTCACGCATGATCTGGTCGCCTGGCTGGAAGCGAACCTGACTCCCAACCGCAAGATCGGGGCCCGCGTGATGGCCCAGTGGCGCGGCGGCAGCTACTATTCGGGCACCATTCAAGAGGTCAATGGCAACGACTACCTCGTCAAATGGGACGACGGCAGCGCCCCGCAATGGACCCCTTCGGCCCAAATCGCCACCAGTTCCCCCGCCATTTTGCCTGCCACGCATTCGCTCTGCGGCGGGCTCTTTGCCCTGCTCGGCGGCATCCTCGTGGCCACGCTCTTTGGATATGTGGAGACGGAAAGGTTGCAAAATTCAAGCGCGCGAAGGGCCTCACCGGACTAATTCACTGAAATCCGGTTTCCCGATTCGTGGATCCTTTCGTTGGGGTGCCTGGGTTTTGCGCAGCATAACCCAGCCCCGCCGCACTTAGGCAGCCACCAGCCAATCCGACGGAATTGAATCGAGAACGATCGGGCTCGCGTGCCCTGGCGAATTGATGGCTCGACGATGAATTCTTTGAGGTGGTTCAGTAGCCATGTTCACAGTGTAGGGATCAGTTGGAACGATGGGCACACAGTTCCTTGGTCGTCGGGATCGCACTGCGTGATGCTAGGGAAGAACCAGACACGCGGGCCTCTATTTGGATTGGGTTAGCACTCGATTCATCGTTGGTTGGCATCGCTCTGGGTTATGCTGCGCAAAACCCAGGCACCCAAGTTGGTCACCGTTCGCCGCGAATCCCGGTAGTCGCACGGCTAACTGCCGAGTTGTACCAGTTCGTTGAGGCAGCGCTGGATGTGTTCGTTCGAGGTCCGAAAACAAATTCGCCGCGTGGTGGGCCCCGTCACTTCGAGGATCAGGTCGAGCCGGTCGGCGGGCAGAGCGGCGGCGATTTTTTCGGCCCATTCAATGAAGACGAGGTCGCCGGAAGCGAGGATTTCGTCGCCGCCGATTTCGCGAAAGTCGTCCTCGTCGCGCAGGCGATAGGCGTCGAGATGATGAATCGTGCGCCGGCCGCGATAGGTAGCGAGCAGCACGAAGGTGGGGCTCACCACCTCCGCCCGTTCGATGCCGCTGGCGGCGGCAATGGCCTGCACCAGGCGGGTTTTGCCCGCACCGAGCGTGCCGTGCAGGGCGACGACCGCCCCCGCCGGCAGCAGTGCGGCCAGGGCGGCGCCGATTCGCTCGGTGGCTGCTTCATCGGCGGCTTCGAGAATGAGTTCGTCCACGCCGATGCTCCTACGTCCAGCGGCGGACGAGCCAGTCGGCGGCAGGGGGGCAAAGCCGGTCGAGCCAGACGAGGAGCGTGCCGCCGAGCGAGAGGATGATCTCGCCTTTTCCCTTGCGCATCGCGGCTACCGTTTTGCGGGCCACCGCCTCGGCCGACATGATGCCGAATTGCCCTTCGGGTCGCTTGGCCACGTCCCGCCGCTGGGCTTCGGTCTGAATGGCGACGTCGAAAAACTCGCTGGTCGTCGTGCTGGGGCAGACGAGCAGCAAATCGATGCCAATCCGGCCGAATTCGGTTCGCAGCGAATCGGACAGCCCATGCAAGGCAAATTTGCTCGCGCAATACTCGCTTTTACCCGGCACTGCCCGATGACCCAGCACCGAAGCGATATTCACGATGATCGGCTTATTGCCGGCCTTGAGCGTAGGGAGCGCTTGCCGCATGAATTCGGCGGGGGCGAACAGGTTCACCTCCATCACGCGCCGCAAGCGCGCCTCATCGGCATATTCAAACGGACCCAGCCCTCCCATGCCGGCGTTGTTGACCAGGGCATCCAGGCCGCCAAACTCGCGGAGGCACAGGTCAATCGCGGCCTGGCGGTCGGCGGCGCTCGTTACGTCGCCGGGCAGAATCCGCAGGCGGCTGCCGTCAGCGACTTGCGACTGCAATTCCCGCAGGCGATCTTCGCGGCGGGCGGTCGCCACGACCTTTGCCCCTTGCCGCACCAATTCCAGCACCAGTGCCCGCCCAATGCCGCTGGACGCGCCGGTGACAATCGTTCGCAAACCGGCAATGTCGCGGCGAGTCATGTGGGACGAGGGCTAGGGCTGGGGGCTAGGGCTGAAGAGACGCATCACGCCACATCCTCGATCGCCCGCGGAATGTCATCGACGTGGGTCTGCGTAATCAAGTCGCCCCCCACATGCTGTCGCAGCGTCGTTCCTTCCTGGTGCAGCGGCCCCAGGTGCCGCTGGGGAATGCGAACGTGAACGATCACGCGGTCCTCGTCGTAGGTCCGGTCGAGTACTTCGCCATGCGCGGCCAGATAGGCGAGCAGCCGGCCATTGGCGGCGCTCGTTTCGACATCGATATCGGCAAAGCTGCGGCTTAGGGCGTGGCTGACGGCGGCATGCAGCTCGTCGAAGCCCTCGCGCGATTTCGCGCTGATGCCGATGGCGTTCGGATAGCGCTTCAGCACCGGGGCGAGCAGGCTGCGGTCGGCAACGACATCGATTTTGTTGAGCACGAGGACGGCATCTTTTTCTTGAATACCCAGCTCTTGCAGCACGGTATAGACGGCGCTGATCTGATCGAGCACGGCCGGATTGGCGGCATCGGCGACGTGCAGCAGCAGGTCGGCCCGGCGGGCCTCTTCCAGCGTCGCCTTGAAGCTGGCGATCAGCCCGTGCGGCAAATCGCGGATGAAGCCGACGGTGTCGGAGAGCAGCACCGGCCCCCAACTAGGCAGATGCCAGCGGCGGGTGCGGGTGTCGAGCGTGGCGAACAGCTTATCGGCGGCGAGAACGCCGGCCCCGGTCAGGGCGTTCATCAGCGTGCTTTTGCCGGCATTGGTGTAACCCACGAGCGACACCGTGAGCCGGTCGCCGCGGGAGGCGACGAGCCGCTCCTTCCGTTTTTCGATGCCGTGCAGTTCCTCGCGGACTTCGTGAATCCGCTTCTCGACGAGGCGGCGATCGACTTCGAGCTGCTTTTCGCCCGGCCCGCGCATGCCGATGCCCGCCTTGATGCGCGACAAGTGCGACCACATCTGCTTGAGGCGCGGCAGCGAATATTCGAGCTGAGCGAGCTCGACGGCGAGCCGGGCTTCGTAGGTTTGGGCGTTCGTGGCGAAAATGTCGAGAATCAGCTCGGTCCGGTCAATCACCTTGACGCCGAGCGTTTTTTCGAGGTTCCGCACCTGGCCAGGGTTGAGGTCGTTGTCGCAAATGACGACGTCGGCCTCGTGATGCTCGATTAGGGCCTTGAGCTCCGTGACTTTCCCTTTGCCCAAATAGGTGGTGACATCGGGAATTTCGCGGCGCTGCACGATGGTGCTGACGATTCGCGCGCCGGCCGTTTTGGCGAGGCCGGTGATTTCGTCGAGCGGATCGTCGCCGGCATATTGCCCAGGGAGAACAACCCGCGCGAGAATCGCCTTCTCGCGCGCCACGCCTTCGCTACGCTCTGTTTCGTACACTTTGCGGCTCTGCTCCGGGGAGGTTGATGAATTCTGGTTTGTCTGGTCGGGGGACGCCAGACCAGAACGGTGCAATTCATGCGCCGGCCCGCTCGCGCCACTCTTGATGGAGCGTTCGTCCTGCCAGGGCATCGGCAGTGCGGGCAGCAGCCAGGGCCCCGCGCTGTTCGGCGGTTAAGCTGCGGAAAAATTCCTGCTCGCGCAGGGGGGGACCAGGCGCAAGGCGCTCGGCAGCGACGACATCCGCCCAAAACAGCAGCCGATCGCCGGCACCAACGCGGGCGAAGACGCGGCAATCGCACCAGGCCAGGCAATCGGCCAAAATGGGGGGCGAATCGCCGCGCGTTACGACCGCCAAGCCGGCGAGCTTATCGCGCTCGCGGCTGCTGCCGTGGGCAAAGTTCCAGGCGAGGGGGGCTTGATCGGCTCGCAGCAGGTGGGCGGCAAAACGCCCGCTGGCGGCGATCAGGCTGGTCGTAAAATGCTCATGGCCAAGGCTCACCAGAAGTTGCGGCCGGTCGCGATCGATGCTGGCGGAACTGACGAAGGTGGCCGTCAGCCCGCCGTGCCACTCGCCAGCCGCGGAAGTCAGCACCCAGACCTCGCGGTCGGTGATCTTAAGGACGGCATCAATCTGGTCGAGGTTCGCCAAAATTCTGGAATCCGGAGGTGGGGCCGATAGCCTTCAGGATACACCGAGCGGCGAGAAGATGGGGGAGTAGGTCGCAGCCGGGGTACGACTTGGGAGACCGGACGTGGGTGAAGCCTGGCTAGGGCCCATAAATGCTGTTGAAAAACTTCGATTTTATTTTCAGTGGAATGGAATAAAATGTACACATAGCGCATCGAAGTCCAGGTGGAGTGCGCGAGGAGGTGGATGGAGGATGACGACGGGGGCAACGAATTTCAGAGACGGCACCGTTTTCAGCGGGAGTGAAATGTTAAGAGCGCTTATTGGAGGGAGCAAGGCGATTATGTTCGCAAGCCATTACCGCAAAAAGAGTTGCGGCGAAAATACAGGGTCAAAAATGGTGGCGCAAAAGAGGTTTGATAACTAATTGCCTCTCGGAGAATAGTTGTTTCGAGGGGGTGTAGCGGCAGGCCACTGGAGTGGCGGCGGGGCGAAACTGAGAGGGGACTTGTGGGGTTTAGATGGTATGACAATGGGGTCCACGGGCGAGGTGGAACTCGCCGAGGCTGTTCCTATTCATTTGCGGGATATCGAAGCATGAAGACCAGGATGATCTTGGGCTTGCTGTTCTTGGCTGGTTGGTTCGGCATGGACGGTGCTCGATTCGCGGCCGCCGAGGGGACGCCGCAGGCGCGGACCATCAGCAATTTTGAACTTCCCGATTACCGGGGCAAAACCTGGTCGCTCGCCGAGTTCAAGGAAAAGCGGGCGATTGTCGTCGTCTTCGTCGGCACCGAGTGCCCCCTGGTGGGGCAATATGCGGCCCGCTTGCAAACGCTGGCCGATAAGTATGCGGCGTCGGGCGTGCAGGTGCTGGCGATTGACGCCAACCAGCAAGATTCGCTCGCCGAGCTGGCCTCCTTTGCCCGGCAGCACAAGTTGTCAATCCCCGTGCTGAAGGACGGGGGGAATAGGGTCGCGGATAAGTTCCAGGCCGAGCGAACCCCTGAGGCGTTTCTGCTCGACCGCCAGCGGCGGGTCGTCTTTCAGGGACGAATTGACGATCAATTCACCTACGGCATCGCCCGGCCGAAGGTCGAGCGGGAGTATCTGGTCGCGGCAATCGACGAGCTATTGGCTGATAAGCCGATCAGCACGCCGATGGCCGAGCCGGTCGGCTGCCATATTGGCCGGGTGCTGAAGCCGCAGGCGGGTAGCGATGTGACGTATTCCAAGCAGATTGCCCGGATTTTCAACGACCATTGCGTGCAATGTCATCGGGCAGGAGAGATCGGCCCGTTCGCCTTGACGAACTACGAAGAGGTCGTCGGCTGGGCAGCGATGATTCGCGAGGTGGTCAGCGAACAGCGGATGCCGCCGTGGCACGCTAATCCCAAGCATGGCAAATTCGCCAACGACACGCGACTTTCCGACGAGGAGAAGAGCCAAATCGAGCGGTGGGTCGCGGCGGGCGCTCCCGAAGGAGACAAGCGGGATCTGCCGCCGTCCCCGCAATTCACCACCGGCTGGCAGATCGGCGAGCCGGACGCCGTGGTCTATATGCGCGATAAGCCATTCGACGTGCCGGCAGCGGGAGAGGTTCGCTATCAGTATTTCGTGGCCGATCCGGGCTTTACCGAGGATAAGTGGATTCAAGCTGCCGAATGCCGGCCGGGGAACCGGGGGGTGGTGCATCATATTATCGTCGGCCTGGCACCAGGGGTTTCGGGAGGGCAACGCAATCGCGAGGTAGGGGGCGTGCATTCGGAGTGGCTCACCGCGACGGCACCTGGCGCGCGGCCGCTGATTCTGCCCGAAGGGATGGCGAAGCTGGTTCCCGCCGGGTCGAAGCTGGTGTTTCAGATGCACTACACTCCCAACGGCACGGCCCAGTCGGACCGGAGCTGCGTCGGCTTCAAATTCGCCGACCCGGCGACGGTGCGCAAGCAAGTGGGGACCGACAAGGCCACGAACCATGGCTTTCGCATCCCGCCGGGAGACAGCAATCACCATGTCGAGGCCTATCGCACGTTCGAGCGCGATACGCTGATGCTCGCGATGTTTCCGCACATGCATTTGCGCGGCAAGGCGTTTCGCTACACGGCAATCTATCCGACCGGCGACCGCGAAATCTTGCTTGACGTACCGCGGTACGATTTCAACTGGCAAAACAGCTATGAATTCGCCGAGGCGAAGCTGCTTCCCAAGGGGACGCGGCTCTTCTGCGAGGCGTGGTTCGACAATTCCAGCGAGAATCTGGCCAATCCCGACCCGACCGATACGGTTCGCTGGGGAGACCAAACCTGGGAAGAGATGATGATCGGCTATTTCGACGCCGCGCCCGCCGACCAGAATCTGAAGCTCGTTTCGGCCAGCGAACCGACCCGTACGGATGAGTTTCTGCTCGGCGCAAAAGCAGGGAAGACAAAACTGACGAGCGAGCTGAAATCGCTCGCCAAGGAGGCCGTCGAGTCGGATCAGGGACTCGCGAAATTGAGCGTCGAACTGAAGAAGATCGTGCCGCAGGTGGACCGGATTTGCTGGACCAGCCTGGCCGATGGCAAGCTGGTCGTGCGGCGCTGCACGCAAGAGCCGGAACTGGAGAAGATCGTCGGCGGGGCCGGGCGGAAGGTCGATTCACGGCTGACGAAGCTGGCGAGTTATATCGGCAAGCCCGCGCCGGTCGCGCATCAGCGGCTGGCGGACGAGCGGGGCTTTGACCTGGCGTTCATGGCCCGCGCGTATGGATCGAGCCTGCACATTCCGGCTGAAATTGCCGGGGAAAAAGGGACGCTGAACTTCTGGAGCGCCGATCTCGATGCGTTTCCTCCCGCCGCGGTGCAGCTGCTCGCGGAGATTGCGGCGGAAGCGAGGAAGTAGGGGGAGGGTCAGGAAACAGGGGACAGCGGACAGATTGCAAATTGCGAAGTGCGAATTGCAAAGTGCGAATTGCAAAGTGGTTTTGTTAGCGTCTGGAAGTGGACGATGGATTCGTCAGGAACGCGGCGCGAGGAGGGCCGAGGGGGACGGCGTCGCGGCGCGCGAGTAGTTTGGCGAAAGGACGGCAAAGTAGCGCGACGGTGGCGTGAACGAACTCCGGCGAGAGGAACGCCATGTTCGCGATGATCATCACCAAACCAAAAGTCTTCATGCCGAGGAAGAGCGCGATGCCGCCATGCACGGCGACGGCCAGCGCGAGGCAAATGGGGCGGGTGATCTTGTTCCACACGAGGAAGCAGTAGAACGTCTCCCAGAAGACGGTGATGTGGGTGAGTAGCGACAGCACGGCCGGATAATGCACGGTCCAGAGCATGTCGAGCGACTGGTATTCGAGGTTCGAGAAGCTGTACCAGGTGGCGGTGCCGTCCCACCAGGTGACTCCCTTCATTTTGCCGATGCCGCCGAACAGATAAATGATGCACATGTGCAATTGAATCAGGCGGATGGCGATGTTGGTGCCGATGGAGGGCGCGATGGGCGGCGCGGCATGCTTGCGCGTGGCGAGCCAGCGATCGACCGACCAGACATCGCCGCTGCGGCCGACCATGAGATACATCGCGAGCAGGGCGTTGATCTGATCGAGGCCGAACATTGCCATCGGCAGGCGGTGGCAATAAGAGAGGGTGATGACAAACGCGAGGATCGAGGTGGCGCGCGTCCAGAAGCCGGCGACGAGCATCGCCAGCACGATGAGCGCCGCGATGTGCAGCGGCCACACGAGGGCCGGCGAATCGACCCAGGCGAGATAGCTCCAAGCGTAGATGTTGCCTTCGGCGGTTTGGTTGAGCACGGCGGTCGCGCCGCGCGGCAGCCACCCTTGCGGGCCGAGAAACGCTTCGAGATTGATCGACCAGACGAGGTGCGTATAGAGGATCATCCCGCCGCCGAGAATGCGAAGGAGGGCGAGCGTGTGCGGTTGGGCGGGGGTGAACCAGAAGCGATCCCAGCCGCGTACCACGGCGGCAAACCAGTTTTTGGCGGCGCTGGCGAGAGGATTCATCGGCTAGCTCCGCGCGGGGGGACTTCGGGCAAGTCGGTGTACGAATCGGGGTCGTCGAGGCGGCGAACGCCGTCGCGCACTTCGCCCGGTTCGCCGAGGCGATGCTCGACGCGGGTGAGTGTCACCTTCGAGCCGCCATAGCGATGCTTCAGGTGCTCGGCCAGCGCGGTTTGCATCGTTTCGTAGCGGCGGCGGGCATAGGCGAAGCGCTGTTGATCGTCGCGATAGGCGGCGCGCTGGGCGCGATAGCGGGCCTGCTCCGCCTTGGTCGCCGTGAGTGGCGGCGGCGAAGGCTCGGGGGGCATTTGCGGCGGGGTGTAGAGGTTGTTCAGCGCCTCGGCCATCATGAAATGACGGTGATAGAGGAGCCGCGGCTGCTCCGTTTTCAGATCGGGAAAGCGGCCGACGATGGGCTGGCGGCCATCGGCGAATTCAATCTGGTAGCGGACAAGATGACTCGGCCCCGGATCGGGAGCGAAGAAGGCATAGCCATGATCGAGAAACATCGCGCCGATGTACGGCCGCAGCACCGCCATGCCCGCTTCGGCGAATGGGGAGGTTCCTTGCGGGCCGGACGAGGCGAACATGAGGGGCGCCCAGAAGACGGCCGTCACGTGAAAGGCCAAGAGGGCACTCAAAAGCGCCTTGAGTTGCCAGGAGATCGTCGTCGCTTCCTGCGATTCGCTTTGCCGCGGGCCATCCCCTGCCGCGGGCGGTTTGCGAGTCGTCATGCGAAGTGGTATCGGCCCGGCTGGGAGAGCGAGGCAAGATTTTTCGCGCGGGCAAACCTGATCGGCCGGAAACGAAAAAACCCTCGATCCGGCATAACCGGACCGAGGGCTTTGTTGGTTGGTCTGGGCGGTGGCGAACTACCGCGAGGCGATCTTCTCGGCGTCGAATTGGAAGGTCAGTTCCTGAGCCTTGCCGCCGACGAGAGCGATGGTCTTTTCCTGGGTGACGGTGCGGCCGTCCAAGTCGTATTCGACGCGGACGGTGTAGTCGTTCCAGGTCTTGCCGGGGGCCAGGCCCGTGGTGCGGAAGATGCGAACTTCGCCCTGAGCGCTGGTCGGGTTGCCAGCCAGGAAGACCTTGGCATCGGCAGGGACATTCAGCGTGAGGGCGGTTTCGGCATCGGCCGCGGCGAAGTCGAAGGCCACGCGGGCGGTTTCACCGGCCCGGAGGTTGACGGTCTTCACCTGCTCGATGGTCTGGCCATCGCGGACGACTTCGGCCCGCACTTCGTAGGCGTAGTTGTAGCCGCCGTTGAGATCGCGCGAGACGTAGGTCCGGTCGCTGCCGGTGCTGGTCGTGTTGACTCCGTTGACGAAAATCTTGGCGTCTTCCGGAACGCTGACGGCCAGGAGGCCATCGGCCCGGCGGATCGAAGTGTTCTGCCCACCGGCCGGAGTCATCGGGGCCGCGGGAGTGGCGGGAGCGGTCGAAGGATCAACGGGAACTTCGGTTTCAGCGGGGCCATAGTAATAGGTGCCGCCGCTCGAACCGCCCGAGCTGCTCGAACCGCCCGAGCTGCCGGACGAACCGGAGCTATACCAGCCGGAAGAACCCCCCGACGAGCCCGAAGAGCCCGACGAGTGGTGCCAGCGGCGATGGCGATGATGATGCCACCCACTCGAACCACCGGAGCTGCCGGAGCTACCCCAGCTCGACGAGCCGCTGCTGCCGGAGGAACCCGAGCTTCCCCAGCTCGAAGAACCGCCCGACGAGCCGCCGCTCGAACCGTGCCACCGCCAACCGGCGAAGGCCTCGCTGGCGCCAGCAGCCAGCATGGCCAGCGACATCGCGCCGGCCGCAAACTTGATCGTAACAGTGCGAATCATGCGAATTTCCCCTTTGTGCGAAGGTCCAGCGTGTACGTCACGGCACCAACCGAGCCCTGGAATCCCCCAAAACATACCAACCCTAGCACGCAATTCAAGCAGTTTGGGAAAGAAAACACAGCTACGGAATGTGCGTTAGACGGCAAAGATTTGCCGATTGGGAAAACTATAGCATCGCGACAGCACGCAATGCTACCAATGTCGGGGAATATGGCAAAAACCACTAAAGAGGGTGGTTTTATGACGAGAGCAGTGGCCAGCCTGCCAGCGGAGACGGCAAGCTGGGGCTATGCGGTAGGCCCTGAAAGATGCCCCGTCGAGCGAAATCCGGCGTGTAATGACCGGCCGCTCTGGTTAGAAGTCGTACCAGACCCCCGCCCCGATTTGCTGCTCGAAGCGGTTCCAGAACTCAAATTGATTGCTCGAACCGTTGTGGTAGTGCAGCCCGGTTCGCCACAGATGGCTGCTTTTGTCGCCGCGCCAGGCCCAGCCGGCTTGCACGGTGAAATTGCCGCCGTAGTTGAGCTCGCTCATCAGGTGGCCATTGATGGCGAAGAAGGGCGCTCCGCGCAGACCGGTCGGCCGGGCCGGGGCATATTCCACGCCAAACCGGAAATCCCACGGCTTGCTGATGTCGGTATAGAAGCCCCAACTCGTATCGGCATACAAGCGCAAATTGTCTGTCCAATAGAGCGAGTAGCCGATGCTAAAGGCATCGCGAACCCAGTTTTGGCGGACAAATCCGGGATTCTTCTCGAGGAATTCGTCTCCCGCGTGGGCCGAAATGTGGTAATACGCAAACTTCAGCCGATGCGGGCCGTAACCGTACGTCAGCGGAATGCCGAAGCGAAAATCGGCACTTTGCACGTCGCGCTCTTCTTCGGGATCGAGGCGCACCTGCCCCGAGCCTTCGATGTCGAGCTGCCAACCTTGCGGCCAGATGTCGTTCGTCGAGCCGTAGCGCAGCACCCCCGCGCGGCCGCCGAGGGTTGTGTCCCACAGCCACCCTTGCTCGTAGTCGCTAAAGACCTGCGTCCCGATTCGCGATTCCTTCTGGTCCGCCAGGTACGCCTTATAAATGATGCCGCTGGGGAGCAATTGCCACTGCCAATCTTCGCAGTAGCAAGTCGGCCCGGCATTTTCGGAAACGAACGCATCGAGATCGAAATACTCTTCGCCTGGCCCGGGCGGCACCACCGAGCCCGGCAGCGGCTCGATGGTCGAGAGCGGCGGCAACTGCTCGACCTGCGCGCGGGCCGGCGCGACCAAGAGCCCCACGAGGAGCGCGGCCGTCAGCAAACCCGGCAATTTCGACATTACGATAACCAAGCGAATCATCCTCGCGACCCCGATACGCGGCACACGCGGCATCCGTGGAGTTTTCGGCCACGTCCCGCCGGCACCTTCGGCACTTGGCCGCCAGCCAGCAGATTCGGAGCAACGGGTAGAATGGTTAGAGGCGGCAGAGTCTAGCCAATTCGCCGCCGCCGAAGTAGAGCGAATCCGATCGGGCCGATTCGCACCAGCACAATCGGTGACAGCAGCGTCCACGCCAGCACCCGCCAGCTACCGCCAACTCGCTATCGGAAAGCCTCATTCATGGTTCTTCTCGAATTCAGCATGGCCCCTCTCGCCAAAGGGGATAGCGTCGGGGAGTATGTCGCTCGCAGCCTGAAAATCATCGCCGCGAGCGGACTCGACTATCGCTTGCACGCGATGGGAACGATCATCGAAGGAGAGCTCGACGAAGTGCTAGCCGTGCTGCGCCAGTGCCTCGAAGCGATGGCGGCCGATTGCGACCGCATCACCTGCACCGCCAAGCTCGACTATCGCCAGGGCCATCGCGGCCGGCTCGAAACCAAAGTTACCAGCGTCGAAGAGAAGCTGGGCCAAAAGCTGAAAACCATCGCATGACGCACTACGACATCGCCATCTTGGGAGGGGGCATCGTCGGCCTCGCCACCGCCTTTCGCCTGAGCGAGCGCTATCCGCGCCTCCGCGCCATCGTGCTCGAAAAGGAGGCCGCCGTTGGCCAGCACCAAACCGGCCACAATTCAGGCGTGCTCCATTCGGGCATCTACTACAAGCCCGGCACCCTCCGCGCGCAAAATTGCCGCACCGGCAAAAAGGCGATGGAGGAATTTTGCGCGGAGCATGGCGTGCCGTTCGATTTGTGCGGGAAGGTGATCGTCGCCATCAGCGAAGCCGAGCTGCCGCTGCTCGACCGGATTTTCGAGCGTGGCCAACAGAATGGCGTCCGCTGCGAGCTGATCGGCCGCGAGCGCCTCTGCGAGCTGGAGCCGCACACCGCCGGCATCAAGGCGATTCACGTGCCGGAATCGGGGATCGTGAATTATCGGGTCGTTTGCGAGAAGCTGGCCGAGCTGGTGAGCCAGCGCGGCGGCAACGTGTGCTTCGGCGAGCGGGTCATCAAGGTCCAGCAAGACTCCTCGCGCGTGACCATCGAAACAACGTTGGGCGAATTCACCGCCAGCCACGCGGTCAGCTGCTGCGGCCTCCATAGCGACCGGGTCGCCCGCTTGGCGGGGCATCGGGTCCAGGCGCAAATCGTGCCGTTTCGCGGGGAATTCTACGAACTGAAGCCCGAGGCCGAGCATCTCTGCCGCACGCTCATCTACCCGGTGCCTGATCCGAACTTTCCGTTTCTAGGAGTCCACTTCACGCGAATGATCGAAGGGGGCGTCGAATGCGGGCCGAACGCGGTCCTCGCCTTCGCCCGCGAAGGCTACAAAAAGTCGGACATCAATCTCGCCGATCTGGCCGAAACGCTGAGCTTCGGCGGCTTTCGCAGGCTGGCGTGGAAATATTGGCGGACCGGGGCGGGAGAGCTGTGGCGCTCCTGGAGCAAAGCGGCATTCGTGAAAGCGCTGCAGCGGCTGATTCCTGAGGTGAGAAGCGAACAGCTCGTTCCGGCCCGATCCGGCGTGCGGGCCCAGGCGGTCAATCCCGACGGCAGCATCGTCGATGACTTCGTGATCGATGCCGACGGCCGCGTGGTGCATGTGCTCAATGCCCCATCGCCCGCGGCGACTTCGGCGCTCAATGTCGGCACGCTCGTCGTGGACAAGCTGGCCGAGCAACTGGGGTAGCCAGTACCGACCAGCCGGCTTGCTACTGCACCGAGCTGGCGAAAGCGAGGAAAATGACGAGATAAACCAAAATGGTCACCACGGCAAGTCCCGTGCTAATCATTCCCATCACCACGCCGATGGTGGTCGCCCCTTCGCCGCTGCGATCCATTCGGCCGGCCCGCATCTGCTTCAAATCGTCGGCTCCCATCACCCAGGCGGCAATCGCCAGCGGAAAGCACGAAAAGAAACCGACGAGCCCGAGCGTGAGAATCAGCGGACCACGATGCGGCCGCTTTTGCTTGCGCGTGCCGGTGGTCGAGCTGCTACCGCCGCCACTGTCGAAACTCGGAAAGCCGCCGCCGGCTCCGCCAAAATTGCCGGCGGGATTGAAGCCGCCGCTCGCGCCGCCGAGCAGCGGATAGACATCGCGGGCATTGCGCCACTGCTGGTCGCCATGCTGCAAAACAAAGTCTCCCGCGCTGACCAAGCCCTCCAGCACCCAGCCATCGAGCTGCGCCTTCGGAATGGGACCAAACGACTTCCCATCCGCTGACTGCAAATACCAGGCATCCGGTCCCGCTCCGGCAGCGCCGGGCATTGGCGGAAGGGTGGGAGAGGCCGCCACATTCGACGCCGGCCGCGGAGCGGGGAAAATTCCCGACCGCGAGGGCATTGGCGGAGGCGTGGGGCTGGGAGCGGACGAAGGAGCCTGCGCGACAAACGAATTGCGGCAACGGGGGCAGCGCGTGAGCTGCCCCAAGGAAGTCTGGGGAACCAGCACTCCCTGCCCGCAACTGGTACACGCCACCTGCAAAACCATGATGCTGCGCCGCGAAGAACGACCGACGGAAGGGACCAACGCCCATGATACCGCCAGCGGAACTTCGTTCAACGGTAATCACCGGGCGAGCATATTCCAACCGGCTCTACCCGCGGACCGCTCCCCGCGAACCTTGCTGCTTGATGAACCGAGCCATTTCGGCGGGCAATTCCGCCTCGAACCGCAGCGGTTCCCCCGTGACCGGATGCTCGAAGCCCAAGAGCCGCGCATGTAGCGCCAGCCGCTGATGCCGCCAATCGGAATGGGCCGCCCGCTCGGGCTGGTAGCGCGGATCGCCGAGCACCGGATGCCCCGCCTCGGCGAAGTGAACCCGAATCTGATTGCGTCGCCCCGTTTCCAGCCGCACCTGAACGAGCGTCGTATCGGCGAGCCGCGAGATCACGCGGTAGTGGGTCACGGCCCGCTGGCCAATCTGCTCGTCATCGGTCGAAAAGCGGTTCAGGTCTTTGTCCGTCGCCAGCAGGCTCTCGAACGTTCCCTGTGCTTGCGCGAGGTGCCCGGCGACCAGCGCGATATACTCCCGCTCGGGCTTGTTCAGCGCGAACTGGTCCTTGATCGCCCGCACGATCTCCTGCGTTTTGCCCAGCACCAACAGGCCCGAAACGCCCCGATCCAGTCGATGCACCGTGAAAGCGCCGCGCCCCCCGCCGACATGCCGCACGTACGCCTCCACCTTGTGCTGCAAGGTGTTGGTCTCGTGCCGCACGGTGGGGACCGTCAGCAGCTCGGCCGGCTTGATGACGACGATCAAGTGCTTGTCTTCGAAGACCAGGTCAAACCCCAAGTTGCGCCGCGGCTTGTTCGTCGGATGGTAGCGCTGATGCGGATCGTAGCGCAGCTCGACCCGATCTCCCGCCGCCAGCCGCTCTCCCGGCTGCGTGCAGAGCGCTCCGCCTCGTCGGACGCAGCCATGATCGAAGAGGCCGATTACCTGGCTTCTCGAAAGGCCGCACAATTGCTGTATCAGGCGGTCGATCCGCGCGCCAATGAGGGGCGAATCGACGGCGATTTCGGCGGTGTGGCTGGCGAGGGGCATTTAGGATCGCGCGGTTCGGCGCAGTGCCAAGATCGTCAAATCGTCCGGCGGGCTATCGCCGACATAGTGCAGCTCGACCTCGCGGCCGATGGCACGCACCAAATCATCAAGCGGCGCGCGGGCGAGCTGGCGAATCAGCCCTTGCAGCCGTTCGACTCCAAACTGCGATCCTTGCTGATCGAACGACTCGACGATCCCGTCGGTCGTCAGTACAAGCAAGTCCCCCTCGGCCAGCGCGAGCAGCGGCCCTAGCGGATATTGCATCGGCACGACAACCCCGAGCGGCACGCCGGTCGCTTCCAGATCGACGCACTGCTCGCCCGCGGCTTGAAAGTGAATCGCCGGTCCGTGGCCGGCATTGGCGAAGGTCACTTCGTGCCGCTCCGGCGCGAGCATCGCCAGCACCATCGTGATGAAGGAGCCGTGCTCGAAATCGTCGGCGAGCGCCAAGGCGAGTTGCTCCAACAGTACGCTTGGCGAACGTTCGCTCCGCAACAATGTGCGCAGCGCCGCCCGGACCGACGCCATCAGCAGGCTCGGCCCCAGGCCATGCCCGCTGACATCGGCCACGCACAGAGCGACTTCCCCGCCAGGAAGGGCGATCACATCGCAGTAGTCGCCCCCCACCGCTTCGTTGGGATACCACCAGGTGGCGACCTCGTATCCGGGAATGGGAGGCATCTTACTCGGCATGAAGCGCCGCTGCACCTCGCGGGCCACGCTGAGCGAGGCTTCCAGTTCGCGCCGCATCTCGATCTCGGCCAACAGCCGACCCCGGTCGAGCGCGGCCGCCGCGTGGTGGCTGAAGGCCACGGCCAGCGCTTCGTCGTCGCTGTCGAACGGGCCGCCGACGTTGTTCAGCAGCTCCAGCACCCCCAGCAGCCGCTCGTCGCGGGCGGCAATCAGCGGCACCGCGAGCACGGTTTGCGTGTGATAGTCCAGCAGGCGGTCGTGGGCGTCGCGGAACCGCGGATCGCTGCGTGGGTGAGCCATGTTGATGAGCTTCCCCTCCCGGGCGGCGCAGCCGACGATTCCCTGATCGAGATCAACGGCAAAGTCACGATCCAAGCCAGCGGTGGCGACGAGCTGCTCGCGCTTGTGGTCGAACTGATAGACGATCGCCCGGTCGCAATGCAGGGCGATTTTCGCCTCGGCGACAATGTGCGCAAGCGCTTGGCCGGTGTCCAGGTCTTCGGCCAGGATGCGCGTCACCGCCAGCAGGCGATTGAGACCCGGCAGACTATGACAATAGCGCGACTCGATCGGTAGGGTCATGTCACTTGTGTCGAAAGAGTTCGCTCCCCACGACCAGATGCACCAGATTCCGCAAGCCGTGGTTCCCCTCGCGCGATGCGGCCACGATCCGCGCCAGCTCGGCGCGGTCGGCATAGTCGATGGGATGGCCCGTGGCATAGGTCGCCAGCTTTTCGGCCACGCAGCGGACGATCTGGTCGGGATCGGCGAGCAACAACTGCTTAAACTCGCGCAGATCGGCGAACTTGCGGCCGTCGGCCAGCGCGCTCCCCGCCTCGACCGGCAGGCCCAGGCCATATTGGGGCCGGGCCAGGAACTTCGTCAGCGGGCTTTCCGGCGGGCGGACCGTATTCTTCACGCCAATCGCCCGATATTGCTCCCGCCAGCCGCCGATCACATCGTAGTTTTCCAGGGCAAAACCGGGGGGATCGATCTTCACGTGGCACGAGGAGCAATTGGGCGTGTCCCGATGCCTGGCAAGCTGCTCGCGAATCGTCACCGCCCCTCGAATGTCGGGCTCAATCGCCGGCACATTGGCGGGAGGGGGCGGCACGGGCTGCCCCATGATCCGGTCGAGCACCCAGACGCCGCGAACCACGGGGGAGGTCGTCGTGCCGTTGGCAGTCACCTTCAGCACGCTGGCATGAGTCAGCACTCCGCCACGGTGATCTTCGGGCTTCAGCGCGACGCGGCGAAAGCCGACTCCCTCGACCCCCGCGATGCCATAGTGCTTGGCGAGGCGGCCGTTGAGCATCGCGAAGTCGGACTCCACGAAGTTTTGCACCGGCAGATCGTGGTGCAGCAGTTCATTGAAGAATGCCTCCGTCTCGCGAACCATCGACCACTGCAGCAGCTCTTCAAATTCGGGATACAGCTGCTTGTCGGGCGTGGTCGCTTCGATGTCGCGAAGGCTCAGCCACTGGCCGACGAAATTGCGGGTGAACTGCTCGGCCCGCGGGTCGGCCAGCAGCCGTTCGACTTGCTCACGCAGCTCGGCCGGCTGCTTCAGTTCTCCCTTGGCGGCCAGCTCGAGCAGCACGTCGTCGGGCAGCGTGCTCCAAAAGCAATACGACAGCCGCGCGGCGAGGGCATAGTCGTCAAGTTCGCCTGGCTCTTCGCGGAGATACAAGAACCGCGGGGAGCACAATATCGCCTTGATGCCGCCGCGGAGGGCAAGTTCATAAGGCTCCCCCGCTGTGAGCGACTTGGAGACGAGGGCCAAATACGGTGCCAGATCGGCATCCGTGGTCGGTCGGCGAAACGCCTTGGGAAGCAACTCGCGCAGCGTCCGTTCCGCATCGGCGAGCGTCCCCTTTTTCGGGTCCGCCTCGCCGAACAGCCGGCGATAGGCCTCGCTCGGAATCTGCTCCGGCAGCGGGCCTTCGATCTCGATCGGGCCAATGCCCAGGCCCGGACCGGGATATTCGGCCAGGGTTTCTTGCTTGACATAGGTTCGCGGAAGAAAGGCGGGCATCAGCTTGATCGTATGCACCCGCGCTTGCAGGCGAACCTCGAATTCGACGACTTTGGGTTCGCCGGGAGGCGCATCGAAATAGCCCACCTGCCACGATCCGAGCCCATTGCCACCAAAGAAATTGCCCGCCAGCACCGACATGGCGAGAGGCGTTTCGGATTGATATGCAAAGCACGGCACGCGGACCCGATAGCGGCCGGTGGCGTGCGGGCGGAATTTGCCCAGGTGCGTGGCCGAACCCTCGGAGCGAAACAGGACGACGCTATCCCCCTTCGGCAAAACGGCCGTAAACCACGCTGGAATCGACTCCGCCAGCAGGAATGTCTCACGTTTGCTTTCGGCGGGAGCGACCGGCGTGGCGGCGGCGGTCAGCACCGCGTCGGCCGCCTCCAAATAGCGCTCCATCAGCACCGGCGAGATATTCAGCGCTTCACCGATGTTGTCGAAGCCGCGCGAAATCGTGTCTTCCGGCAGGATCTCTTTCACCGCCACATCGACGGCGAAGAGGTCGCGAACGGTGTTCTCGTACTCGACCCGATTGAGGCGGCGAAGCACTACGCGCCCCGCGGCACGCTGGCTTTCCGCGGCCTTCGCGAGCTGGGCCGACAAGGCCCGCGCGGCAGCCGTTCGTTCGGCGGCCGCAGGCTGTGGCTCTCCCTCGGGAGGCATTTCGCCGGCGGTGATGCGCTTCACCAGCAAGTGCCAGCGCTCGAAAACGTCGCGTTGTGCGAGGTCGGTGCCGAGCTTGTCGAGTCGCAGCTCTCCTTCGGCCTTTTCCGGCCCGTGGCAGCGCAGGCAATGCTGCTTGAGGAACGCGGCGGTCGGCGCGTCGAACCGGGCCGCGTCTTGCCCCCATGCCGCCACGCCCCCCAGCATCGACGCGACGAAAATCAGCGGGCGAAAGTGGGACATCCGGCGGTCCTTGAGGCGGGTCAGCTTGCGTGTGCCTCCGATTGTAATCGATTTTACCGGGGAAATCGCCCGTTTGACGATCCGCCCCTGGTCGCTTACAAAGAGACCGGTAGCGACTGCCGAACAGGGGCCCTCGCGAGGGGGAGCCGTGAACCTGGTCAGGCCTTAACCGGAGCAGCCATAAGCGAGGTACTCTTGTGCGGGGGCCTCTGATCGGCAGTCGTGGCGGCAAGCCAGCTTTGGGGCGGGCATGAGTAATTCAGCAGCAGCCAATCCGGCGGACAGTGGCGAGTATGTCGTCGTCGCCCGCCGCTATCGCCCGCAAGATTTCGAGCAGCTTGTCGGGCAGTCACAAGTTTCGCAGGCGCTGGCCAACGCCATCACGACCAATCGGGTCGGACACGCCTATTTGTTCACTGGGGCTCGCGGCGTCGGCAAAACTTCGACGGCCCGCATCTTCAGCAAGTGCCTGAATTGCGTGAAAGGGCCGACAACGACTCCCTGCGGGGAGTGCGACATGTGCCAAGGAATCGCCGCCGGCGACGATGTGGATGTGATCGAAATCGACGGCGCGAGCAACCGCGGCATCGACGAAATTCGCCAGCTTCGCGGGAATGTGAATGTCCGCCCCAGCCGGGCGCGGTTCAAGATTCACATCATCGACGAAGTCCACATGCTGACGACGCCAGCGTTCAATGCCCTGCTCAAAACGCTCGAAGAGCCGCCGGAGCACGTTAAGTTCATTTTTTGCACCACCGAGGCGGACAAAATTCCGATCACGGTTTTGTCGCGTTGCCAGCGATTCGACTTCGCCCCGATCGAGACCAAGTCGATTCTCGGGCGACTGGAGCAGATTTGCGCCAAAGAGGGTGTCACCGCCGAGCCGGAAGCCTTGCAGATCATCGCCCGCCGCGCCGCTGGCTCGATGCGCGATAGCCAATCGTTGCTGGAGCAACTGTTTTCGTTTGGCGGCCAGCACATTACGACCGCTGATATTCACTCGATGCTCGGCACCGCCAAAAGCAGTCGGCTGGCGGCGCTAGCGGGGACGCTGGCGCGTCGCGATGCGGCCGCCGCGCTCGCCGAAATCGAAGCGGCCGTGGGAGAAGGGGTCGATCTGGGGCAATTTACCGAGCAATTGCTGGGCTATTTGCGCGATGCGATGGCGGCGCTCGTGGGTTGCCCGGCCGATTTACTGCTGCATACCGCCGCGGCGGATGTCGAGCAAGTCAAAACCTTCGGCCAGCAGTTTGGCCTGGAGACGCTGCTGGCCGCCGCGCAGATTCTCGATCAAACGCTCGCCCGGATGCGGCAAAGCACGCATGTGCGAACGCTTGTCGAAATGGCCCTGGTGCGGATCTGCAAGCTGGAGGACTTGGATCAGTTGCCCGCGCTCGTCGCCCAACTGCGCGATGGGACTCCGGTGGCGATTTCACCCCGGCCAGCGGCAACTAGCCCGCCGGCGAGTGCCCCGGTCGCGGCTTCTCCAGAAAAAAAAACGACCGAACTAAGCGCTAGCCCGAATTTGCCCCCGATTTCCGAAGTTTCCCGTCCGGCAGTGGCGAGTCCGGCGGTTCCGCAAGGGGCTACGGACGCGCCGGTAGTTCCCCCGCTCGATATCGATTCGGCCCTGGCCGCCTGGAAAGAAACGGTCGCCGATCTGGCCGATATGACGGGAACCTGGGCGGCAAAGTATGACTCTGTAGCAATTTCCGCGCCAAACCGCCTAGTGGTGCGATTCAGAAAAGCCTATACTACGGCGAAGGAGTTTTGCGAGCGGCCCGAAGGCCGGTCGCGCCTGGAAGAGACGCTCTCGCGAATCACCGGGCGGAACATGCGAATCGACTTCGCTTTTTCCCCCGACGAGCCGCAAACCAAGCCCTCCCAACAGGTTGCGCCCCGTCCCCCGGTCAATCGCCGACAGCGGCAAATCGAATTGATGCGTCATCCGCTCGTCAAGCAGGTGGTCGAAATCTTCGATGCCGAGATCGTCGGTGTGATCGATCCGCCCCCCTCGGAAGCCGAAGGAGGCGATTCGCCGGCCGTGGTCGAACCCGCCCTGCCGGGTTCCGACGTCGCTTAAAACTCCCCATCAGGGTGGTTTTTAGGAGACTCACGCGGTTGGAGCGGGCCCGATGTCGCACGTCACCCAGTCGATTGGCAAGATCATCGACGAATTCGCCAAGCTGCCCGGCATTGGGCGGCGATCGGCGGAGCGGTTGGCGTATCACGTGTTGCGGGTCAACAAAGCGGAAGCCCTCGCCCTGGCCGACGCGATTCGGGATGTTCGCGAAAACGTCCACTATTGCCAGTCCTGCTTCAACCTGGCCGAAGCCGAGCGGTGCCTGATTTGCAGCGACCCGAAGCGCGACCAGACGCAGCTCTGCATTGTCGAGCAGCCGCGCGACCTGATGGCCCTCGAACAGCCCGGCAGCTACCGCGGGCTGTATCACGTTTTGCTTGGCCGGATCGCCCCGCTCGATGGGATTGGCCCCGACCAACTCACCATCGAGCCGCTGATCGAGCGCGTGCGTGGCGGGGAATTCCGCGAGATCATCATGGCCACGAATCCGACGGTCGAGGGGGACGGCACCGCCCTCTACATCTCGAATTTGCTGGCCGAGTTTCCCGTGCAAGTCACGCGCCTGGCCCGCGGCATCACCACCGGGAGCATCCTCGAATACACGAATAAAGAAGTTCTGGCCGATGCCTTGGCCGGACGACAAAAATTTTAGACCCCGCGCGGCGACTCCTCTTTATTTTTCACCATGCGTCTCTCCTTCGGCCAGAATCTCGTCCAAACCCAGAAGCAGATTCTGGCGCCGCGGATGATCCAGTCGATGGAGATTCTGCAGCTTCCCCTGCAATTGCTGCAGGAGAAGATCGAGCAGGAACTGGTCGAGAATCCCGTTCTGGAAATGCAGGAGCGCGATCCCACGCTCCCCGAAGAGCCGGACGAACGCGATAATCCCCGCGAGAAGGACATCGACGACAAGCCGCTGGTCGTCGATGAAGCCCACAACAACACCGACGACTTCGAGCGGCTGCTGAATCTGGATCGCGAGGTTCCCGATTTTTTCGACGAATCGACGCGGCGATCGGCCAACCGGATGGCCGAAGATGCCGACCGGGCGCACGACGTGATCTCGAACGTGGTTGACCGGCCCGAGTCGCTGCAAGACCACCTGGTCCACCAATTGGGCGAGCTTGATCTCGATCCCGATTTGTTCCAGCTTTGCGAGCGGATCATCAGTTCGCTCGATCCGAAGGACGGCGGCTACTTCCGCGTTAGCCTACGCGATTTGCTCCCCCCCGATGCCGGCCACGACTACGAAAAAATGGCCGACAAAGCGCTCCGCATCGTGCAAGAGCTCGATCCCCCGGGCATTGCGGCCCGCGACCTGCGCGAGTGCTTACTCGCGCAACTGACCCCCGACATGCCGCTCTATGAAGAGCAAAAGACGCTCGTCTCCAAGCATTTGGAGGATCTGCGCGATAACCGCTTGCCGCTGATCCAAAAGACCACCGGCTACTCGATCGACACGATCAAGCAGGCCTGGGACGAGCTCCGCAAGTTGAATCCCAAGCCCGCCGCCGGATTCGCCGAGACGTTCGTGCCGAACGTCACGCCCGATGTCTTCGTCGATCGCGACGATAACGGCGTCTATACGGTGCGGGTGGAGGATCGCGGCACTCCCACGCTGCACATCAGCAAGTACTATCGCGAGCGACTGATGAGCGGGAATTGCACGCCCGAAGAGCGCGAATACATCAAGCGCAAGGTCAACGCCGCGCAGTGGCTGATTGA
>JANRLS010000225.1:0-25335 GCA_033762315.1 Pirellulaceae bacterium | reverse complement strand
TGCTGGGCAACTATCTGACCGACGCAACCACATTCGACCCGAATTTGCCCGGCATGCACCAATGGTGGCTGTCGGCGGCGGTGCTCATCGGCGTCGCCGCGGTCGGCACCCTCACCGCCCTGCCGATCACTCGCTTGCCAGCCGGCGATCCGACCCGCAAATTCCCCTGGGACGCACCGATCCAAACTTGGCGCGACCTCCGCTCGCTCGCCGCCAGCCGGCCGATGCTGCGAGTGGCGCTCGGGATCGCATTCTTTTACGCGGTTGGTGCTCTCGCGCAGCTGAATATCGATCAGTTGGCCTTTGAAGGGGGAGCGCCGGGGGAATCGGCCAAAAGCCCGCTCCTCCTTGCCTTGATTTTCGGTGTTTGCGTGGGAAGCGTGCTGGCGGGCATTTGGTCGGGCGATCAGGTGGAGCTCGGCATCTTGCCGCTGGGGGCGCTGGGAGTGGCGCTCAGCTCGCTCTTGCTGTTCACGGTGCCGCTGCAACTGTTCGCGCCGAATGCGCCGACGACGGGGGGATTCGTTTGGGCCTGCGTGCTGCTGGTGGGCCTGGGAATCAGCGCGGGGCTGTTTAGCGTGCCGCTGGAGGCATACTTGCAGCATCGCAGCCAGCGCGAATCGCGGGGGTCGATTCTGGCCGCCTCGAATTTCCTCACGTTCTCGGGAATCTGCGTCGCGTCGCTGCTGTTTGCCCTGCTCCGGATGCCCATCGGCCAAAATGCCGGCGGACACGTTGAGCTTTGCACGCCTCAGCAAATCTTCCTGCTGGCGGGAATCGCCACGGTGCCGGTGTTTTTCTACATCGTGTTTTTGATTCCGCAGGCGTCGATTCGCTTCGTGGTGTGGCTCCTGAGCCTGACGGTTTATCGAATTCGGGTTTTTGGCCGCGAAAACCTGCCGCAGCACGGCCCGGCCCTGCTCGCGCCGAACCATGTCACCTGGGTCGATGCGATTTTGCTGTTGCTGGCCAGTCCGCGGCCAATTCGGATGGTCGCGCTGGCGTCGAACATCGAAAAACGCCCCTGGATGCAACGCATGGCCAAGCTGTTTGGCGCGATTCCGATCGACCCGCTCAAGCCGAAGAAGATTGTCGCCGCCCTGCGCGATGCCCGCGAAGCGCTGCTTGCCGGCGAGCTCGTCTGCATCTTTCCCGAAGGGGGCCTGACCCGCACGGGGCAGGTGCAAGCCTTCAAGCCGGGACTGATGCGGATTCTCGAAGGGACCGGAGCGCCGGTCGTGCCGGTCTATCTGGAAGGGCTCTGGGGGAGCATTTTCAGCTTCAAAGGGGGCAAGTTCTTCTGGAAATGGCCCGAGCGCATCCCCTATCCTATGTCGATCCATTTCGGGCCGGCGATCGCCCAGCCCGACGACATGCACCTCATTCGTCAGGCCGTGCTGCAACTTGGTGCCACGGCCACTCAACAATCGGCACAAACCATGATGACCGTCAGCCGGGCCTTTTTGCGCCGCGCCAAGGGGCGCAAGCGCACCTCCAAAATCGCCGACACGATGGGGGGAGACCTGACCGGCGGCGACGCCCTGCTGCGGGCCCTCATTTTGCGGCGGCTGCTGCGACGGCATACGCTAGCAGCGGACGAGCAGTATGTCGGCGTGCTCTTGCCCCCTTCGACCACTGGTTTTTTGGCGAACATGGCCCTGTCGCTCGACCGGCGGGTGGCGGTCAACCTGAACTACACCGTGTCGAGCGACGTGATGAACGCCTGCATCAAAATGGCGGGGATCAAGCATGTCATCACCAGCCAGAAATTCATGTCCAAAATGGACCTGAAACTCGACGCCCCGCTGGTCTATCTCGAAGACTTCAAAGATAAGCCGACGGCGGCCGACAAGCTGGCCGGATTCTTGGGGAGCTATGTCGTTCCCGCCTGGATTCTGGAGCGGGGCCTGGGGCTGACGAGCGTGAAAGCCGACGACGTGCTGACGGTCATCTTCACCAGCGGCTCGACCGGCACTCCCAAGGGGGTGATGCTGACGCATGCCAACGTGGGGAGCAATGTCGAGGCGATCAACCAGGTGGTGCAGCTCAAGCCGAGCGATGTCTTAATCGGCGTGTTGCCCTATTTCCACTCGCTGGGCTACACCGTGACGATGTGGGGAGTCGCCGCGCTCGACATCAAGGGAGCCTATCACTACAGCCCGCTCGATGCGCGGCAAATCGGCAAGCTGGTCAAAGAACACCAGGGGACTTTGCTGCTCAATACGCCGACTTTTCTGCGGCCTCTCTTGCGGCGGTGCGAGGCGGAAGAGCTAAAGACGCTGGACGTGGTCGTTTGCGGGGCCGAGAAGCTCCCCAAGGATCTGGCCGACGAATTCGAGAAGAAATTCAGCGTTCGCCCGGTCGAAGGGTATGGCACGACCGAGCTTTCGCCGCTCGTTTCGGTAAATATTCCGCCCAGCCGGAGCGTCGATAACTTTCAGCCGGACCGCAAGGAAGGCTCGGTCGGCCGGACGATTCCCGGTGTAACCGCCCGCGTCACGCACCTCGAAACGGGTGTCGAGCAGAAGGCGGGAGAACCCGGCATGCTGTGGATTCGCGGGCCGAACGTGATGAAGGGATATCTGCATCAGCCCGAACTGACGGCAACCGTCATCAAGGATGGCTGGTATCAGACCGGCGACGTCGCCCTGATTGACGACGAGGGATTCATCCACATCACCGGCCGCGAAAGCCGCTTTTCCAAGATCGGCGGCGAGATGGTGCCGCACATCAAGATCGAAGAGGAGCTGGAGAAGCTCGTCGGCCAATCGGACGATGGCAAGCTGCAACTGGCGGTAACCGCCGTTTCGGACGAAAAGCGCGGCGAGCGGCTCGTTGTGCTGCACACGAAGCTGACCAAATCGGTGGATGACCTGCGCAAGGGGCTGACCGCCGCCGGCTTGCCCAACCTCTTCATCCCCGGTGCCGATAGCTTTTTCGAGGTCGAGGCGATTCCCATTTTGGGAACCGGCAAGCTGGACCTGAAAGGGATCAAGACTCTCGCCCAGCACCGCGCGGTCTAGCGGATGGCTCAACAACAAACTCCCCTGCCTTGCGCGCTGTGCGACCGGAGTTTTCCTCGGGATCGGCTGACGAGGCATCATTGCAAGCCAAAGTCGAAAGGAGGGACGAGCGACGACGTGCGGCTGATCTGTGCTCAGTGTCATGGGATGATCCACGCGACCTACACGAATGCCACGCTCGCCGCGCTCTATCCGACCCTCGAAAAGTTGCGCGCCGCTCCCGAACTGGCGGCATTTCTCGTTTGGGTACGCAAGCAGCCCCCCACGCGGCGCAAGCACAACAAAGCGCGGCGGAGGAAGGTGTAGGAGTAGGCACGCCCGCAAAGTCGGCCTGCTTTCGCCGGTTCGCCGATTTTCCCAGGCCGCGCAACATGCTCATTGTACCGGTTTTGACGGATATTCTCTGAATAGCGGCAGTGCGGCGGGCCGATGGTAGGTAGGGAACGACATTCGTCTCGCCCCTCCCGCGGGCGCAAGGCACTGGGGACCCAACATGATCCGTCGCTTTTTGCTGGCATTGGCCGTGCTGGCCGTGGTTTCGGTGGCGCTTTCGAGCGACGCCAGCGCTCAGGAGCGGGCATACGGCCGCACCTGGGGAGGCCAATATGGCCGCATGGACTGGAATCGCTTCTACCACTATCCGTATGTGTGGTATCCCCAGAATTTCTGGGGGAACGAGTATTACCGGTCCAGCGAAGATTTGTACTTCCGCTATCCGCCGGAAATGCAAGTGCCCGTGTACAACAAACAGTGGTTCAGCGACTTTCCCGAAGGGCGTCGCTATCACCAAGGGCACCACTTCATTCTGGATCAGTTCTAGGCGCTCGCCGCCGGGATGAACTCGTCCGTGCCGGCAACAGGGGCGCGGCGAGGCGCTCATACAGCGCGAACAAATGCTCGACCCGTTCGCGGTCACTGGCGAACGGGGCCGATTGATAGCAGCGCTCGACCGCCCGGTCGAGCGCTGCGTGAGCCTTGACCAGCGGCCCTGGCATCGTGAGCGGGTCGTACAGGTCCGCGAGGCTCGCGGCGGCGTCTTTCTTCTTCACCGGCAAATAGCCGTGCCGTCCGTCGCCACACGCGCGGCGAACTTCGAGCACGCGCTCGGCCCCCTCGACGACGCGGGCCTCCTTCGCCGCGCTGATCTCCACCGGCCACGGAAAATTGTTATAGACAATCTGGCTCGAATAGCGGAACCGCGACTCCAGCCTTCCGCATACCTGCCGCACCCAGGCCATGTGCATCCGCGAAGTGAGCACGCCGAAGTGATAGAGGCTGGCTCCCGGCACCACGTTCACAAGGTTGCTGGCGATGACATTCGGCCGCAAAAAGCCAATCGGAATGTAGCGGCGGGTTTCGCTCGAAACGCCCGGAATCAGCAGGTAGTTCGTCGTCGGCTGGCGAATCTCGCCAAACAGATGCGCGAGCGTGGCCAGCTCGCGCGTCGTGGCCCGGGCACTCGCCTGGCGGTGCTTTTGGACGGCCCGAATCCGCTCGCGGACGAGGGGCAGTTGCCGCAATTGCGCCGCCCCCGCCTCGACCAGCCACAGGCACCACCGCTCCTGGCCGTTGATGAATTCCTCGGCTCCCACGAAGGGATGCACGAACGGCGCCGCCTCCGGTTCGCGCGCCACAAGCTCGGCCTTTTCCTCGCTCGTCAGCAGCAAGTGCCCCCCGTCGTTGGGCATCGAGCCGAAAGAAATGGGGGGAACGTCGCCCAGCGGCGTCGAACGCTTGGCGAGCGCAAGATCGGGCCCTTCAATCAAATACGGGCTGATGTTCCGCACCGTCCGCACGACAACCTGCTCTTCCCCCGCTTCGTAGTCGTAGAGCCGTTTGTTCGGCGAGTCGCTTGCGGCGAACCCAACCACCACCACATGCACATGCGCCTTGCCGCGAGCTTCGCTCGTCCAGGGAAAGGTCCGATGGCCGAAATGAATCTTGATGCCGAAGCGCTCGAACAGTTCCTGCCACAGCACCCCCACCTGTTCCCCTTGGGTGATCGAGTTGGTCGAAACAAACGCCACCCGCGCCGCCGTGCCGGCAATATACTCGGCCCCCTTGCGATACCAGCAAGTGACGTAGTCCAGCACGCCGGCTCCCGGCACTTCGCCCCAAATCGCCGCCATGTCGGCTTGCTGCTCGGCGGTGCGATATTGCTTGCCGATGAATGGCGGATTCCCCAGCACGCGCACCTCGTCGCCGGGGCGAAGGACGTTTCGCCAGTCCATCCGCAGGGCATTGGCCTGCACGATGTGCGGACTCGATTGCAGCGGCAGCCGCTCGAAGCTCTTGCCAAACGCCTCGGAAACGCGCTGATTCATCTGATGATCCATCAGCCAGAGCGCAACCTCCGCGATCCGGGCCGGCCACTCGTCGATCTCAATGCCGTGAAACTGATCGACATCGACCCGAATCAGCGCGGCGACATCGAGCATCTGCTGCGCGTCGGCATGACGCTCTTTGAGCAGCTCCAATTCGAGTTGGCGCAGCTCCCGGTAGCCCACCACCAGGAAGTTGCCGCAGCCGCAGGCGGGGTCGAGAAACTGGAGGCCGCGGAGCCTGGCGTGAAAATCCTCGAGCCGCGCGCGGCGGCGCGTCGAGCGGTCGCCGCGAACCGCCTCGAATTCGGCTCGCAATTCGTCCATGAAGAGCGACCGCACGACCTTGAGAATGTCCCGCTCGCTGGTGTAGTGTGCTCCCTGCCGGCGGCGCTGCTGGGCGTCCAAAATTCCCTGAAACAGGCTGCCAAACACGGCCGGCGACACGCGGGCCCACTGGAACTCGCAGGCCGCGAGCAAGGCCGCGCGGGTGCCTCGGCCGAAGGGGGGAAAATCGAGCGGCTCGCGAAACAAGTCGCCGTTGATGTAGCGAAACCCGGCGAACAGCTCGCGCTCGGCTGGACGCCAACGCTCGGCCGGTTTGTTCAGCACGTCAAACAGTTGATTCAGGCGCGGCCCCACATCGGTGCCGTCCTCGCGGGTTTGCGCGCGAATGTAGGTCTCGAAAGTCGCCGGCTCGAAGACCCCGGTATCGTCGGCAAACAGGCAAAAGAGCAGGCGTACGAGCAGCCGCTCCAGGTCGGTTCCATGAAATCCGGCCAGCTCCAGTTCGTCGTGCAACTGGCACATCAGCCGATATGCTTTCTCGTTGGCCGGGTCTTCGGGATCGAGCCGGATCGGCTGTTCCCCCTTCAGGAACGCGAGGCTCCGAATATTCAGATGCAGTTCCGCCAGCGGAAAGCTGGTCGTCGCGAATCGCAGGCCCGCGAGTTCGGTTTGCGGCTGCGACTCGTCCGGCTCCAGATCGTAGAGCACGAAGCGGGCAAAGTCGGAAACGATGACGTACCGCGGAATCTCGTCGCTTCGCCCGTCGCGAGCAAGGTCGGCGATGTAGCCAAAGGCCTGCGTTTCCGCGAGCGCCAGGCTTTTGCCAAAGCTCTTGTGCTCGACCAACAGCATCCCGCGCCAGAGCAAGTCGATGAAATTGCGATCGCCTCCCAAGTTGCGAACCGCCACCTCAAAGGCCGCGACGGTGCGCCGATCGCGGCCAAAAACAGCGAAGAACTCGTTCCAAAACGTTTGCTTGCCGGCCGCTTCGCTCGCCTCGCCGGCCCAGCGACTGGCAAACGCCAGCGCTCGGTCGCGTACTTCAGGCCACGATAGCTGAGGCATGCGAGTCCCTTCGCTCGAACATCACCACTTCAAACCAAACTGCTCGCCGCCGGTCGATTTGCCGGCACCACCCTTGAGCGGGCCGCGGCGGGCGGGAACGGCGAGCGGGCGCGGCGGCTCGTCGGCGGGCTCCTCGGCCTTGGGTTTGGCGTCCGCCTTCTCGGGCTTCGCCAGCGTCGCCTTCAGCGAAAGGCCAATCCGCTGGGCATCGGCATCGACGGAAAGGATCTTGACCTCGACCTCTTCCCCCTCTTTGACGACGTTATCGACTTTATAGACCTTGTGGTGGGCCAGTTCCGAAATGTGGATCAGCCCTTCCACGCCCGGCGCGAGCTTGACGAACGCGCCGAACTGGGCCAAACGCGAAACCGGCCCGCGCACCACCGCGCCGACGGGAAACTTCTGCTCGATCCCGCTCCACGGATGCTCTTCGGGATTTTTCAGCGACAGCCCGATCTTGCCGGTGTCGGGGTCGATCCGCTCGACACGCACGCGAATCTTTTGCCCTTCCTGCAGGATTTCGCCGGGGTGCTTCACGCGCTCCCAGCTCAGCTGGCTGATGTGGATCAGCCCATCGACGCCGCCGAGATCGACAAACGCGCCGAAGTCTTGAATTCGCCGCACGATGCCGTCGCGCATTTGCCCCGGCGCGAGCTCGGCCAGCAGGGCCTTTTTCGATTCCTCTTTCTCTCGCTCCAGCACGGCTCGCCGGCTGAGGACCAGATTGCCGCGGCGCTCATTCGATTCGGTGACGACGCACACCAGCTTTTGGCCGACAAAGTCGCCGAAATTTTCGATGCGATACAGGGCCACCTGGCTGGCCGGAATGAACCCGCGGAGCGAATTCACTTTGCACTCCAGGCCGCCGGTGTTGGCGGCGGTGATCGTCGCCTCGACGAGCGATCCCTCGCTGATTTCGCTCCAATCGCCCGCGACAATCGCCCCGCCGGGAATCGCCAGGTCATAGAGGTTGTCTTCGCGGTTATAGCCGGTGACGACCACGTCGAGCACCGCGCCGACTTCCGGCGGTTCGACAAAGCTCCGCAGGCTGGCCACACCTTGATTCTTGCCGCCGAGCGCGAAGAAGACGTTGTCGCCGTGGATATCGATCACTTGCGAGCGATGCCGCGATTCGTTCGGCAAACGCTCGGCATTCGCGGCAAGGACGGCGGCCTGCCCGGAGACGACTTCGTCGAGCGACAGATCGCCGAGCGCCGCGGCGATCTCGGCATCCAGCTCGGCCGATTTTTCGCGGCGATTGGGGACCGCGACGTGCGGCTGGCGCTCGCGATTGCCGCGGGCTTCGCGGTCGGCCGCCAGAATCGCATCCACCGTGGCATCCTCGTCGCGATGCTTCTTTTCGCGCCGCGGCTTGCGCTGGCCTCCTGGCTGGGGGCCACGCGGCGGGGAGGATGGCGGCGCGGCGGAAGCGTCGGCGGTCGGTGCCGCCACAGCCGGCGAATCTGGCGCGGCGGGCGCTGCCGGAGCGGGAGAGGTAGCTCCGGCAGCGGCCGAGCCGCGCTTGAAAGCCGCCAGCGGACCAGCCGCGGCGAGGGCGGAAGACGACGGGACAACGGTCGGATCGGTGGACATAAGCGGAAGCGGCGAAAGGGTTTGCGCCGGCCCGCCGCAAGCACTAGCGAGGCCGGCTGAAAAGCCGAATCTAACATTCTAATTGCCTGGGCCGCCGGCGCGTAGCGGCGCAAGTGGCCCGAAAACAGGCGAAAATTCGCTACTCGTCGTCGGCCGATTTGGTCAGCACTTCATACGCCCCGCTATACCGCGGATAGCCGCTGCTAGTGACGCCGTTCTGCGTCGAGCCGGCAAACGAATCAGGGGAAGGCTGCATCTTGACGCGAACCACGCCGGTTTCGCCCACCTTGAGCACCCCCGCATGAACCGCCGCCAGCGCGAGCCGCGAGTCGGTCGTGTAGGTTCCCGTTCCCCACAGACCGCCGCCCCCCGCCGCGCCGGTGACGGTGAAGGCGAACACCTTGCCGTGCTGCGATTCATACGCCTTGAGGTTCCCCGGATCGGGGAGCGCCTCGGTCTCGTCCTCGACCGGACCTTGTGGAATCAGCGACTGATGCCGCAAGCGGCGGGCATCGGCCAACTTCAGACTCAGCTCGCCGAACTGGCTGGTGCGCACCTTCAGACTCGCGGGCACGATGCGACCGGCAACTTTCGAGTCGGGCGTTTCGATGAAATCCTCGTCGCGAACCGTATCAAGCACCTTTCTGGGCACCGCCTTGCGCAGCTTCGCCAGCACCGTGGCGGCCTGCGGCGCGAGGTCGGGATCGCCACTTTTGGCCGCCTTGATGAGCGTCAAGTAAGCCGCCTCGCGCATGGCGAGCAATTCGCTCGCCGCTTGCTTTTGCACGGCGGCATCCGGATCGCGCAGCTGGCCGAGCTTGGCATCCAACAGCTGCGCGACCTCCGCCGGCAAGCGCTGGGCAAACTCGATTCGCAAAACATCCTCGGTCGGCACGCGCAGTTTGCCGTGCGGCGTGGCGATTTCGATTTCTTTGTCGGCAAGTATCAGCTTCAGCACGCTCCCATCGGCGAGCGTTGCCTCGACCGCGCCTGGCTCGCGCAAGGTCGGCGGCGCGGCGGTTTCTTCGCCTTCGGCGGCCCGGCTGGCATGTAGGCTGGCCAAAAAGATCACAAGAGCAGCCGCGAATCGCCACGAATTTTGAGACATAACACACCTCTCGCTACGAGTCCGCCGCACCCGACACTCCTCACGGACATTATCATAACTACCGACGATCCAGCCGTGCCGCTGGTTTCGTAACCGCCACGCAGCGCCTCATTCTCCTCGGAAACTCCGCTCATGCCGCGTATCAATTCGCCGCTGTTTCTGGTCGTGATCGCCGTGACGCTAGTCAATCCGATTTCGCTCTCCGCCGCCGAGCCACGAACCAGAACCAACATCGTGCTGATCTTGGCCGACGACCTGGGGCATGGCGACCTCGGCTCGTTTGGCCATCCAAAATTCCAAACGCCGCGACTGGACGGACTGGCGGCCGAAGGGGCTCGGCTGACGAACTTCTACGCGAGCTGTCCTTTCTGTGCTCCGACACGCGCCTCGCTCCTCACCGGCCGCTATCCCTTCCGCAGCGGCATGAACGGCAATCCGGCCCCCGATGGGGGAGTGAACGACCTGGGACTTCCCGACAGCGAAGTGACACTGGCCGAAGCGCTCCGCGCGGCCGGCTATGCAACCGCCTGCATCGGCAAGTGGCATCTCGGCCACCAGCCCCGATTCTTTCCGACGCGCCACGGCTTCGACGAGTATTTCGGCATCCTCTATTCCAACGACATGCGGCCGGTCGAGCTGCGCGAAAACGAAGCAGCGTTTGAGTATCCCGTCGTGCAGGCCACCTTGACCGAGCGCTACACGGAGCGGGCCGCGGCCTTCATCGAGAAGAACCGCGACCGGCCGTTCTTCCTCTATCTGCCGCACGCCATGCCTCACAAGCCGCTCGCCGCCTCGGACAAGTTCTACAAGCAGAGCGGCAACGGCCTGTATGCCGACGTGCTCGCCGAGCTAGACGCGGGGATCGGCCGCGTGCTCGACAAACTCGCGGAGTGCAAACTCGAAGAGCGCACGCTCGTCCTCTTCAGCAGCGACAACGGGCCGTGGTATGGCGGCTCGACCGGAGGCCTGCGCGGCATGAAGGGGCAAAACTGGGAAGGGGGAATTCGCGTCCCCCTGATTGCCCGCTGGCCGGGCCGCATTCCGCCGGGGCATGTCAGCCACGAGCCGGCGATCATGATGGACCTGTTCGCCACCGCGCTGGCCGCGACCGGCGCACCGCTGCCGGCGGAGCGCACGATCGACGGACGAAACATCTTGCCCCTCCTTTCGTCTGCCGCGAAGTCGCCGCATGAAGCTCTCTTTAGCGTGCAAGGCAAAAACCTGAGTACGATTCGCATGGGCAACTGGAAGCTGCATCCGGCGGGAACGCCCAAGCCCGACACCCGCGGAGCCGATTGGGTCGATCCTCGCGCTCCGGACGGCACGACGATCCTCGCCCCGGTCGAACAAGCCCGGCCAACGGCCTTTCCTGGTTTGCTCACCGGCGACACCGCGAGCGGCCCCGCGCTCTTCGATCTGGCGACCGATCCGGGCGAGCAACGGAATGTCGCTGCCGATCATCCGGCGATCGTCGCCAGGCTGCGGGCTAAATTCGAGCAAGTGCGGGCCGAAATGGGCAAATAGCCAGCCGCGAAGTCGCTATTGGGTTGAGCGATTTCGCGCCGCGAGATCGACCACCTTGCGGCGAAATGCAACGACCGCTTGTTTTGCGTTCGGCAGTGCTATCACCGCTGCGATGTCTCTCGATTGGTCGCCACCGAGCCGGCCGCTTGTCGCTCGGCCTGGGCCACGGCGTCGCGGGCGGCTTCGATCTGCTGCGTCGTGAAAAACAGCTCGCTCGTGCCGTTCAGGTGCCTCGCGCTGATTCGTTTGGCCAGCTTGTCCCAGGTCACTCCATTGGCGACGTGCCACGCCGCGGCTTGGGCGGTGGGCTGATCGATTTCGCGCCGGTCGAGCATGCTTATCAGCTCGATAAGGGTGCTGTCGCTCGTGTATTCGTCGAGCGGCGCAAGGCGATAGGGAATTCGCGTATTCGGCGAGCGCTTATCGTGCTCCAGGCAAACCGCGTTGAACCTGAGCTTGATCGCGCGCTCGGGGCCGACGTTGAAAATGCCCGCGCCGAACGGATTTTGCTGGCCCCCCGGCTGCCGCATCGCTCCGCCGAGCGCCTGATTGGCTCCGGGATTCCCCTGGTTCGCGCCGAAGTTGTTGCCAAAATTATTGCCCAAGAGCCCCGCGCCAAATTGTGCCACCACGGGCAAACCGACAAACGCGCCCGGCAGCTTGATCGTGAGCGGGCGGTTGGTCTTATTGGTGACGATCACCGTCCCCACCTTCTCGTCGCGGGGGATGATCTTCGCTTCGATCTCGCCTCTCTTGATCGCCGCGAAGAACTCGACCGGCGGCGACGCTTCCGCGCGCTCCGCGCCGCGAGTGGTTGTCACTCCCAGCATCCCGATCAGCAAACTTGCCGCGAGCCATTTCCCATTCCACACAATGAAAGCACCCATCGTTTTGCCAAGCCGCCCCTGGGCCGGCGGCGATCAGCAATGCATGCGGCGTGCCAAATTGCGAAGCCTCAGTTACCCCCCTTCCACTCACCTCAGTCGGGTTCCAACGTGGTTTCCACGGAAAATCGTGATTCTGGACGAAAAACGACAACTAAGTCGTTGCCACAAAAGCACTTATAGTCGGTTTCCACCGTTTGCCTAGTGCTGGAAACCTGCGCGGCTGCCGGCGGCGAAAAACTTCGGGGAAATCGCACTTCCGCCGCGCGTCAAGTTACCAAAAACAAGCATCAAGGGGGTTTCTGGAAACCAAGGGGGAAACCCCCCTGCTAGAACTACTTGCGGGACAGTCCAATCCCGAATTCTTCTCTTCCGACCAAATTGCCAAACCGCACCTGCTGCGCGCGGCACTCCGCTGACTATCCAGAATTATACTGTACGGAAAGTCTGTTGTCAATAGACTTGTTGACAGATTTTTTGCCCCGCCACACTCGACGCTAAATCGTCAGCACCCGATCCCGGCTGGCGACGGCCCAGGTGCCGACGACTTTGCCGCCGGAGACCACGTACACCTCCTTGTGCAGCGCGCTGGTCGGGCAAACATGCCGCGGAATCGCCAGTAGCTCGTCGCCCGGCTGATAGCGACCGGCGGCGGCGGTTTGCAGCACGAGATGCTCTTCGTTTTGCAGCACCGCCTTCGCGTCGGGCAGATCGGGGAACGTCACCCGGTTGCCGGCCGGCGGATCGCTCGCCACCGCCTTGTAGCCCAGATCCAGCGTGACGCGGTCGGATGTCGGGCGGCTGATGACGCGCGTCAGCATCGCCACTGCGGGCCGAAACACGAGATCCGGATACGATTCGCTATAGCCCCAGTCGTTGAATACGATCGTGCCCGGACTCAGTTCCAGGGCGGGATCATCGAGCTGGGCGAAAATCGGAAACGACGCCGTTCCCCCGGCGACAATGCGCGGCACCGCCAGACCCGCCGCGACAAGCTGATCGCGAAAACCGGCCCCTAGCCGCCACACTTCGCTCACCGCCGCGCGGCGCTCGGCCAGGTCCTTCTGGTGATTGTGCCCGTCATAGAGGTGCAAGCCCCCCGGCGCGAGCCCCGGCGTGGCGGCGATTTGGGCATAGAGCTTGACGGCTTCGGGTCCGGGGGTGATCCCCGTCCGGTGCATCCCCGGATCGACATCCAGCAGCACTTCGACCCGCTGGCCGGTTGCCGCAAGCGCCGCGCCGAGCTGGGCGATGGGCCCCGGATGATCGGCCGTGACCGAGAATTTTACCCGCGGATATTTGCTCACAAAGCGGACCACGCGGCCGATATTCGGCCCGACGGGGTTATATGCCAGGAAAACATCGCCGGCCCCCGCTTCGGCCAGCATTTCCGCCTCGGCAATCGTCGCGCACTTGTGCCTGGCAATGCCGCGCGCGATTTCGAGCTGGGCCACTTCCCGCATTTTGTGGGTTTTGCAATGCGGCCGCAGGCGCTGAGGCCCGCCGGCCAGGGCGATCATTTTGTCGATGTTCGCCTCGACCTGGTCGCGAAACACAATCATCGCGGGAGAGACGATCGCGCTCGTGTCGGCAATGGCGTAGAGCGGGTCTGGCATGGCGAGTGGGGCCTGGCGGGAAGGAATCGAAGGGCTCCCGAATATCCTACACGACAGTTCGGCGCGGGTCTCCGACCCCGACGTTGCCTGGTGCGGGGCTTGTTCGGCGCGGGTCTCCGACCCCGACGTTGCCTGTGCGGGGGTCGGAGACCCACGCACAACACAGGCTCGCCGGTTGCCGAAACTACATATTCGTCGCGTCGTCGAGCGCGCCGCCGAGCATTTGGTCGAGCGCGGCGGCAATTTGCGGGGCGCGCTCATCGGTCGGGGCATAGATGCGGCACAACCGCTGGGCGGTGGGGAGGCGGCGAAAGAGATCGTGGGTGGTCAGCGGCCGCACGCGCTCGCGGGCCGAATCGAACAGAAAATTCAGCCCCTCGGCGGGGCCGAGCGTATTCGGCCGGAAAACCTGCGTGCGGGGAATATCGACTCGCAGCGGCACATCGCGCAGCTCAAGCGGCAAGAGCTGCCGCAGCTTTTGTTCGACGAGGGCCGGATCGCTGAAAATGCTGGCCTGCTCCGAGTCGTCGCGCGTGAAGGTGAGGCTCCGCTGACAAACCGTGACCCAGGGGAGTTTGCGGGCGATCAGATCGCGCCACCGCAGGCCGAGCGCTCGCTGCTCGGGATCGCCCGCAGCGGGCCAACGTTGCACATCCATTAGCAATGACATTTCGGTGAAATACAGGTAGTCGTCGAGCTTTTCCAACGGGTTGCCGGGAAAAAGCCACCGCCGGCTGGCGACGAACAGGTCTTTCAGGGCCAGGTCGATGGCCCGCACGGTGCGATGGAAATAGACGCTGCGAAACAACTCGGCCCGCACGCCGATAAAGCGCACCAGGGCGTCGGCTCCCCGGTCGTGGATCGTCAGTCCTTCGGCGGTAAAAAAACTGTAATGCAGCAGCCGGTCGAGATCGAACGCCCGCGGGCTATAGCCGGTCATCAGGGCGTCGCGGAGGACGAAATCCATGTTGTCGATCGTGTAGATCCCCGACAATAGCGAACGCAGCAAAACGAGCCACCGGGGCCGGTCAGCGGCATCGCCGGGGCGTGGCCGCTGGATTAGCCAGGCGATTTGCTCGGGGTCGAGCGCTTCGCCCGGCTCCAGGGCGGAATTTGGATTCCGCCGCACGCGCCGCAGCGAATCGGCCAGGCGCTCGCGAATGATCGCCGCGCCGAGCGTTTCGTGCGTCAGGCCATAATCCTTGAGAAAGTGCTCGTCGAAAAAATGGCCAAACGGACCATGACCCACGTCGTGCAGCAAGCCCGACATGCGTAGCAGCGTCTCGACATATCCCCGGCTGGGACAATCCGGGCAGCTTTGCTGCAGGCTCGGATAGAGCGCCTCGGCGGCCCGGCTTGCCAGATGCATCGCGCCAATGATGTGCGGAAACCGCGTATGCTCGGCCGAGGGATAGACCCACCACGCCGTTTGCAGCTGGTGAATTTGCCGCATCCGCTGCACCCACGGATTGTCGATGATCTGCCGCTCCGAGACTTCGCCCGCCGGCAGCCCCGCGCCCGAGACGAACGGGATATAGCCGTGGACGGGGTCGAAGGTGAGGTTGACGCGGTCGGTGGACATGGGGAGCTTGTCGGGCATTGGGGAAGGATCGATGGCGAATTTCGGGCGACGCTCAGGATACCGCGAACCGCCGCCGGAGAAATGCTCACCCCATCAGCCCCGCCTGGATTTGCAATCGACGGGCGAAAACACGGCTGGCGTCGTTCAATTTCAAGGCTTAAGGGGTGGCTTCGCCGATGGGAGAGCGGGGCAGAATGAGCCCCGTGCGACGATCCAAACCAAAATGCAACAGCCAACCCAAGACTCCCGGTTCATAGTCTCGCGGGTTGTAAAGTTGGCGCGTCCGCCCCGACAGATCCGAACCAGTCGTCCGGCCCGCTTTTGACAAATTGCAGCCAGGACAGCTAAAGACCAGGTTGGCGAGATTGGTCGCGCCACCGGCGGATCGCGGCTGGGCGTGATCGATGTGAAACGTGTTGCCCGTCGCTACTTCGATCAGACGACAATACTCGCAGGCTCCTCCCGCGCGAGCCGACACAATTTGCCGGTAGGCCTCGACGCGGCTCATAGACTATTGACCTGCCGCCGAGGGTTGAACCCATATCGTTACGGGAATGGCTCCGGCCGGTGCGACCGGCCCCTGCTGCGAGAACCGCACCAAGAGCTTGGCATTCGCGACCATCAGCTTTTCGGCATCCGCGACCAGGCCTTCCAGCAAAGTTCGTTCGTCGGGCGTGATCGTGCCTTCGCTGTTCTTATCGAGCAGTTCATCCATCCGCTTTTGCTTGGCGGGGGGAAACTTCTTGATTTTCGGTGGAGTGGGGGATTTCATTTCTAGCTGGCTCATTTCGAAAGACACTCTCCGAGCAGCGACTCCATTGATCCTAGATGGAACCAGTTGGAATTGCCATCTATCCCGGCTTCTTCCCCTCCGCCAACTCCTGCTCCCACTCGTCGAGCAGCGGCCAATCGATAGCGCAAGTGCCAAAGTCGGCCATGTGCAGGTAGCTTTTCAGGCGGGCGATGGTTTTGTCGAGCAGGGCGTTGTCCTTGCGAAAATAGGGGCCGTGGCTGGGGAGCAGCCATTTCACGTCGCTGGCCCGAATCCGCTCCAAAGATTTGACGAACGCCGGCAAATCGCTGCCGTGATGGGCGTCGATCGCCCCGACGCAGCCATCGCGATAAATGTTGTCGCCGGAAAAGAGAATGTCTCCCATGCGAAAGCTGAGCTGGCTGTCGGTATGGCCGGGCGTCAGCCAAACATCGAGCGACAAGCCGCCGACCCGCACCGTATCGCCATCCTCCAGCGTGCCATCGACTTTGATCGGGGGCATCGCCATGTCGATCTTTTGCGCTTCGATCTGGGCAAACGTCCGCAGCTTATCGCCGATTTCCAAGTGCGGCACCGCCTTGGGATGGGCATAAACGGGGGCCTTGAGCAGCTGTTTCGCCTTGGCCAAACCCTGGATGTGGTCCACGTCGGCATGGGTGCCGATGATCATTTTGCATTTGGACAGGGGGAAATCCATTTGCCGGATCAGCTCGACGATCTCATCGACCGTATCTTCGAGGCCAATGTCGATCAGCAGCCATTCGTTCTGGTCGTACACCAGATAGACGCAGCACCCCAGCACCGCCCCGGCCTGGTAGTTCATCTCGATGACGTTCGGCAAAATCGGCTTGCGGGGGAGCATTGTCGTGGGCAGGCGGGGCCTGCAAAGTCGAAGGGGCAATGCGCGAGACCTGCGTCGGATTCTAGGAAGCGACCTGCCGACCAGCAACCCGCTGGCTGGGGAATCGCCCTAAATTCTTGTGGCGATTGGACTTATTGAGAGGCGGTCTCAGACCGGCCATTGCTGCAGGGCAGAGGCAATGGATTAAAGAAAAGTCTTTCACAACCGACATATTTTCGCTATCTTGCGCATTATTCGCAGCTTGTCGGTCTTGCGTCGATCCCGAAATCCGTGGGGTATAGTTGCCTATGCCCCGCCACGCCGGCCGCAGGAGGCAGCCGGTCCCACCGCACGGTCGCCCCGCTAAATGGATGCGGGCGACGATGGAACACCCCCATGAACGCTCCCCTTCGGATAGCTGCCTTGCTGGCGGCGCTCCCCCTCGCGGCACTCCTGCTCGCCCCCGCGGGCTGTGCCAAGCCGTCGGCTGATAAGTCCGCCGCGGCCACCCCGGTCTCCGCCAGCGAGGACGAAAAACCCTTGCCGGCCGACGAGGAAATCCTCCGTCAAATCGACGAGGCCCTCGACTACACCTACGAGCATCGCCGCCTCTCGGTCGATCAGCAAGCCGCCTGGCAAATCATTCACGGCGCGCTCGCCTTCAAGCGCGAGTTTTTGGTCAGCGATGGAACAAAAGACGTCTCGGCGGTGAACTATGTTCTCGCCGGCGGAAAAATGGCGGGTTGGAATCTCCGCAAGGGAGACCTGCTCGACGAAGCCACCATGCGTTACGGCGTGAAGGCTCTCGTCGAAGAAGACAAGAAGGGCCAAGGGCACGTCGATCAGTGGCTCGGCTATCTCTCGGATTGCCATCTTCCGCTCGACGAAACCATCATCGTCGAGGGAGAAAAACACACCGTCGCCGACTACATCGACCAATGCAAGCTCGATGTCCCCTTCAACCCGACGAAGGAATATAGCTGGACCTTGATGGCTCTCACCGCCTATTACCCCACCGACTATGCGTGGAAAGCGGCGGATGGCACCGACTGGAGCATCGCCCAACTGGTCGATATTGAGCTCGACCGCGATCGCGACACCAGCGCCTGCGGCGGCACCCACCGCCTCACTGGCCTGACGATGGCTTTCAACCGGCACGTCGCCGCCGGCGGCAAAATCGAAGGCACCTGGAAGCGGCTCGCCGACCACATCCAAGCTTCAATCGACGACGCCCGCAAATATCAAAACTCCGATGGCTCCCTCTCCAGCAACTACCTGTCGCGTCCCGGCAAATCGGCCGATCTGGCTCTCTGCATCGGCTCGGCAGGGCATGTGATGGAGTTTTTGGCCACCGCGATGGACAAAGAGCAGTTGCAGCAGCCCTGGGTCAAGCGGGCCGTGCTCGATGTCTGCAAGCAATTCCGTCGCACCAAGCCGGTCGATGTCGAATGTGGTGCCTTGTTCCACGCGGCGCACGGCCTGGTGCTTTATCGCGAGAAGGTCTATGGTTTCCGCACGTTCGCGAAAAACGAAGTAGCCGAGGCCCCGGCCCCGACGACAAAATAGCCCGCTCGCTGCCCTAACCCTGAAAGCACCCCGAACCGGCGGCAAGTTTTGCCGCCGGTTTTCGTTTCTTGACGCCCCTTTCGATCCGGCCGATACTGAGCATAGCTAAATCCCGGCGACCTGGAGTCTCCCTTGAAACACGACTATCCCGTGGTTTTCACCACCATCGAAGATGGCTGGGTCATGGCGCAGGTTCCGCAGCTTCCGGGCGCGGTCACTCAAGGTCGCGACCTTGATGAAGCGCGCGCGAACATTCGCGAGGTCGTCGAGCTGCTCCTGCAAAGTTACCGCTCCAATGCCGAGCAGGCGCTTCCTAGCGATGCCACCTGGGAATTGCTCACGGTAGAAGTTCCGGCAACATGAAGCGCCTCGACCTCATTCGCCATTTGAAGCGGCACGGATGCCAATTCGATCGCGAAGGGGCCAACCATACGATTTACCGCAATCCCGCGAATGGCCGCTGTTCGGCAGTCCCCAGACATCGAGAAATCAAGGAAACCCTCGCGAGAGCCATTTGCGATCAACTCGACATTCCTCGACCCTAGCCACCTTCCGCTCGCCCGCTCTCTCCCGCCGGCGCTTTGGCTGACCCACTTGTCCGCGCGACCGACGCATGCAAATCCCCACGCTTGTTGGCGTTCTCGACGAGCCGCATCTGGCGGCCGATCACCTGGCGGCCTGGGGCCTGACCGATGCCGAGCGCGCCCGCCAAACGCTGCAAGAGCTGGCCGATTGCGGCCTGACGCTCGATCTTCTGGCCTCGCTCTGCGGGCAGCTGGCCACCCACCTGCCGGCAGCGGCCAATCCGGACGAGGCGCTGGCCGGCCTGCGGCGGTTTTTGCTGGCGTCGCGCAGTCCGCTGTCGGTCGCCGCCCTCTTCGAGCGCGATCCGACGGCCCTCGAAATGCTGCTGCGGGTGTTTGCCCTTGGGCCGCGCTGGCAAGCGCTCGTCACGAGCGATCCGGAGGCGTTTGACCTATTGCGCATGACCGAGGGACAGCCTACGGCCCGCGGCGATCTGGCGGGCGAAGTCGCCGCCGAGGTGGCCGCCTGCGGCGACGAACGCTCCGCGGCCGCCGCGCTTGGCCGCATTCGCCGCCGCGAAACGCTCCGCATCGCCTATGGCGAGTGCTACGCGCGCCAAAAGTTCGAGCTCGTCGCCGAGCAGCTCACCTTTCTGGCCGAGGGGCTCGTCGCCGCCGCCTGGAAATTCGCTAACACCCTCAGTCGGACCGCGCGGCCAGCGACCCACGAAAAACCTTCCCGGCCAGCGCCGCGAGTAGCGGTAATCGCCCTCGGTCGGCTGGGGGGGGCCGAAATGGACTATGGCGACGAGCTGGACCTCTTGCTGGTGTACGATCCGCTCGCCGACGACGAACCGACCCGCCGCGCCGCCCGCGAGCAGCTCGACCGGACCGCGCGGTTGCTCGCCCGTCTGCTGGGAAACTCCTCGGAATCCGCCGCGGGTTATCGCCTCCATTTTGCCCCGCTTCCCGATGCTCCCACGCCGGCGCAAGCCCACACGGCAGACGACACGGTGCTGGGCTACGACAGCTTCGGCCGCACCTGGCACCGGCAAGAATTGCTGCGGGCCCGCCCCATCGCCGGCGATCTTCCCCTCGGAGCCGACGTCCTCCGCCGCCTCCAGCCCTGGATTTTCCGCCGCTACCTAAGCGGTGCCGACGAGACCGGCATCCAGGCGCTGCGGCGGCGGATTATCCGCCGCGCGGAAGCGACCGCTACGGACGGCGGCGCGGATGTGGCCCGCGCGCGCGGCGGCCTCGTCGATCTTGAACAAGGGGTGCAATTCCTGCAGCTCCTCTTTGGCGGCGAGCAGCCAGCGGCCCGCCCCGCCGGCACGCTCGATGCCATCGCCGGCCTAGAACAAGCGGCGGTTCTTTCCCCCCCCGAGCGCGGCGCGCTCGAGAAAAGCTACGTTCGCCTGCGCCAAGTGCAGCATCGCCTGCAAACGCTGCTCGGGCCGGAAGTTTCGCGTTTGCCAGCCGATCCGATCCAGCTGCGCAGACTGGCGGAGTCGCTTGCTGCCGATGCCGAGTCGCTTGCTGCCGAAACCCGCCAGGCGCTAGCGCAAACGTGGGAAGTTCTGCGCCGGTTCGTCGAAACTCCGGCCGGCGACGATGCCGTGCCGCCGATTGTCGATCTCTTGCTCGATCCTTCCCCCGACGAGCATGAAATCGCGGCGGCACTGGCCCCCTTCGGCTTTGCCCGCCCGGCTGAAGCGCTGCGGGGCTTGCAAGACCTGGCGACCGAGCGCGTGCCGTTCCTCTCGACGCGCCGCTCGCGACACTTCCTCGCCCTCATCGCCACGCGCCTCTTGGAGCAAATCGCGGCGACTCCCGACCCGGACGGCACGCTCGCCAACCTGACCCGCGTCAGCGATTCGCTCGGCGCGAAGGGGGTGCTGTGGGAGCTCTTCAGCTTCCATCCGCCTTCGCTGCACTTGTACGTGCGGCTCTGCGCGGCGAGCCCCTATCTGTCGGACATCCTGACGACCAACCCCGGCATGATCGACGATCTCGTCGATTCACTCCAGCTTGATACGCTGCCGACGCTCGCCGAGCTCGAAGCCAAGCTGGCCGAATTGGCCCGCGGCACCGACGATCCGCTGCCGATTTTGCGCGACCTGAAGAATGCCGGGCACTTGCGAATCGGCGTCCGCGATTTGCTGGGGCAGGAGTCCATCGACGCCACGCACGCCGCCCTGGCCGACGTGGCCCAGCTCTGCGTCGATCATATCGCCCGCCGCGAGTTTTTGCGGCTCGTCGAGAAATATGGCCCGCCCACCATCGGCCCCGGACCGAGCGAAGGGGAGCCTTGCCCCGGTGTGATTCTCGCCCTCGGCAAGCTCGGCGGCCGTGAGCCGAATTACCATAGCAACGTCGAGCTTGCGTTCCTCTATGCCGCCGAGGGAACCACCCGGCCGCAAACCCGCCGCCAGCAGCGCACCGCGAACAATCACTTCTTCACGCAACTCGCCCAGCGGGTGCTGAAAGAGGTTTCGCAGCTCACTCCTCAAGGGCGGCTCTATCCGGTCGAGCTGTTGCTGCGGCCGCTAGGGGTGGGAGGCGCGATGGCTCTGCCCCTGGCCGATTTCGCCCAGCATTTCGCCGGTGGTGCCGCGCCGCTCTGGCAATGGCAGGCCCTTTCGCAGGCTCGGCCGATCTTTGGCTCTCCCGCCGCGCGCGACGAAGTGACCCGCCTACTGCGGCAACTACTCATCACCCGGCAGCCGACAGCCGGCGAGCAAGTCGAGATTTACCGGGCCCGCTTGGCTCAAGAGCGTGGCGCGGCGGAGCTGAACCTCAAGCGCGGCCCCGGCGGCACGCTCGATGTCGAAACGCTCGCCCAGGCTTTGCAGCTTCGCCAGGCCCCCCAGTCGCCCGATATCCTGCGCACCGGGACGCTCGCCGCCCTCGATGCCCTAGCCGATGCCGGCCACCTCTCCCGCGACGACGCCGAGTATTTCGCCGAGGCTTATCGCCTGCTCCGGAGGATCGAATCGGCCCTGCGACTGCTCAATACCTCGGCCCGCCACGATTTGCCCGACGACCTGCCCCAGCTCAGGCGATTGGCCTTGCTGCTCAATCATCCCCATGCCGAGTCGCTCCGCGACCGGGTCATTATCACGCTGGCCGAGAATCGCCGGCGGTTTGATCGCATCCTGCGTCCGGCGTAGCGGAGTGCCGAATTGCTTCCTCTCCCACCGGGAGAGGGTCGGGGTGCGGGTCAGAATTCGAGAGATCGTCGCCAATACTCGCGCGGGCTACTGCATGTTGACCGTCGTATCGGTCTCCGCCGCGACTCCCTCGGGGGTGCGCGTGCTTTTAATCGTCACGCGGGTCTTTTGCTTCCCCGCCTTCGCGCCGCTCACCTCGACCTTGAACGACAGCTTCTCGCCAGCGCGAATTTCGTTGACCGGCGACAGCACCAGCGTCCCGTCCGGCCCGACGCTCGCAATTCCCGCCGGTCCCGTCGCCCCCACCGGCTTGAGGCCATCGGTCATTTGCAGCGTCACGATCACTTCCTTATCGCTCACCGCACGCTCGTTGGTCACTTCGATCAGGTAGGTCGTTTTCTCGCCGATCCGGATCGGATCGCCGATGTCGGCGATCGTCACCTTCAGGTTGCCGGCCGCGGGGGGCTCGACGGCGACCGGCGGAGGGCTGACCGGCCGTTCGACAGCGGGGGCCGCGCCAGGAGAAATCTGCGTCAGGAATTCGGCCGTTTTGATGCCGGTCTGATCGGAGGAAACGGTCGCTCGGACGCTCGCCCGGTCGTCCGGATTCAGGCAGAGGCAATTCAGTTGCTTCGTCAGGGTTTCGCCCGGCGCAAGCTGCGCCACCTGCCATTCGGTCGTTAGCCGGCGCAGATCGTCGCGATGGCCGCGGCTGGCCTCTTTGAGCTGCAGATTCACGCCGTATTGCACGCTGATGCGGACGTTCGTCGCCGAGCTGCCGCCGCTGTTGGTCAGCTCGACGAAATACTCGGCCACTTCCCCCGCCCGGCGACTGGCGGGGCCAGTGACGCGCAATCCCAATTCCGCCGGCGCTGCCGCCGGTCCCGGCACGGGCGACGGCGCGGGTGCCGGGCCGGAAAGCCCCGTCACGCAGGCTCGGGCCGAAGCCCGCTGCCCCCCATCGGCCGAGACATCCATCCGGTGGCAATGCCGGCCGGGTTGCACCACCAGGAACGACACCGCGAACCGATCGACCTGCCCCGGCGCGAGCGATGCCGCCCGAGCTTGCACGATCGGGCTCCGTTCTCCCTGCAAGTGCTGCAGGCCGGGATCGAAGGTGTCGCTGACCGTGACATTAGAGAGCGCCGTCGTGCCGGTGTTCGTGATTTCGACCAGGAATTTCGCCTCGCGGCCTACTTCGACGGTGTCTGGACCGCTCAGCTTGACCGACAGTGCATTGGCGAAAACACGAGTCGTCGCGCACCCCTCCGCTTCGAGGCCATCGCCGCTGCGGGCCCGAAAGCAGCTCCGCAAATCGGCGGCCACCGCGGCCCGGCAGTTCAGCTCGACGACGCTCGTGGTGCGGGCCGGTAGATCGCCGATCCGCCACTCATAGCGCTGGCCGAAGGCCTGCGCCGCCGGATTGCTATTGAGCAGCGTCACGCCGGTCGGCGGCGTGTAGCTGAGCGTGACTCCCCGCGTCGGCAAGTCGCCGCTGTTGGTCACTTCGACGCGATAACCCACCGCGCCATCGGCCGCGACGGTGCTTGGCCCGACCGCCGTCACCTGCAGGCCCGGCGAATTCCAACTGACCGCCGTTTGCCCCTGGCCGACGATCATTTGCGGCACATCTCCGCGTGTCGAGCCGGGACGAATGATCTGCATCTTGATGAGCGTAATGCCGGGCTGGGTGGAGCGCGGCAAAAGCTCGACGGTCGCCCGGCCGGCGGCATCGGTTTTGACTTCGATGGCGGTGTCGCCACGGGCCGTGAAGGCGGCGTCCGGGCCATCGACGATTTCATACCGGACCGTCCAGCCAGAAACGGGCGCGCCGCCGGAGCGAGCCACCGAGGTGGACAGAATCTGTTTTTGCCCGGCCCGCCCTTGCGCGGCGGGCGGAAACTGCCAGACCGCATCGACCCAGTAGATCGTGGCGGTTGTCTTGCGGCGTTCCCAGTTTTGCTCCTTGGGGGCCCAGACGACGACGTGCGATGTCCCCTCGGTGGGCGAAGTGACGGTGATCCAGCTTTGCCCCTTTTCAAGGAACACGTCATCCGCCGTCGATTTCGTCCCGCGATCGAGGCATTGTTGGATCGTCGAGGTATGGACGCGGGCGTAGTTCGTCGCCACCTTTTGCGGCGACATCCGCAAAATGTACGACGCGCCGAACGGGCTTTCCTTGCCGACTTGCACCAATTGCCCCACGCCATCTTGAGCCAGCATGAATTCCAGCGGCTGGCGCATGACATAGTAGCCGTTGCCATCGCAAATGCCGGCGGCGAGCACGACCTCGCTATTGACCGGGGCGACGATGCGGGACGGCGTGACCTTCAGAATCGGCCCCTTTTCCTCTTGCGGGCAAGTGGGATTGGTGATCTGCAGCCGCGGGGCGAGGGGCGTTTGCGGGACACTTTGCGGGGGCTGGCAAATCGTTTGCCCCGGTCCGCAGCCGACGGGAACAATCGGCGTCGAGCATTGCTTGGCGGGGACGCCAAACACTGGCGCGGGGGTCGTCGGCACGACCGGCACTACTTCGACCGGCGGATTGCAGGGGGGCTGAATCGCCGCTCCCGCCGGCGCGGCAGGGCCGTCCTGCTTGTGCCCCAAGAGGGGACAGTCGAGCAGGTCTTGCCAGGCGAGCGTCGTCGTGCCCGAGAAAATGCGGGCTCCCGTCGGATCGATCGCCGGCAGTTGGCAGCCGGTGCTGATCGCCAAGAGGCCGACGAGGCACGACCACAGCCAGGCGGAGCCGGTGAGGGCAAACAGAGGGGACAGGGCAAATCACGCTGGAAAGAGCGGGTGTGGGCGCGGCTTCGCGCGAAGCCGCGCCATCCCCCCTCAACCGGAGCACGCATAATGGCAACATGCGGCGATTCGGCAACATCCGGTGTTGCTCAAACGCCACCTCAGACAATCCTTGCCGGTCTTATCGATTATGAGGGTGCGATTCTTCCCGCGCCGGTCTCCCCCGACTAGCCCCCCGCCGCCTTGGCGAACTCCTCGATGGCGGCCCGCTCGACCTTCGAGATCGTGCTCAGCCCCAAAAAGCCCCCGGCCGCCTCGGCCACGCGGGTCGCCCGGTCGATCACGCGCTTGCGCATGGCCGACATCGCGTCGGCGGGCATCAGGCGGGCCAGTTCCTGCACGTATTCCTTCCAGGCGGCGATGATCTGCGAATCGGGCCGCTGCGCGAGCCATTGCGATAAGAGCTGATAAGGGGCGGTGCCAGGCTGAATCCCCTCGGCGGCCGCCGCGTTCAAAACGGCATCTTTCTCCTGCGGCGAGACCCCCCCGTCGCACCAGGCCACTTCGACGAGCGGAATCAGCGTCACCGCCACCAGCGTTTCGGCCCGAATGCCCGTGCTGACCAGGAGTTTCAGCACATTCTCTTCCGCAATCCCGCTGACGTGCGCGAGCTTTAGCGATTACTCGAGATGGTACACCACGCGCCGCCA
>JANRLS010000224.1:0-18522 GCA_033762315.1 Pirellulaceae bacterium | reverse complement strand
AGCTGAGCCGCAGCCCGTTGGCAGGCCGCGACAATCATGTCGACCAGCGACTCATCGCCCAGTAGCTGATCGCGAATGCACTTCGCGACGCAGCGCACGGCAAGCTGCTGGTTGAGCAAACTGTACAGGGGCCGGCTGTCGGCTGAAGTCTCCCGGCAACGTTTGCAGTAGAACGAGCCGGCATTCGGTCCCCCCACCCGCAATGCGCAATCATGCGCCTGGCAAAACAGGATGCCATTGAGCAGCCGAGATGCGGGCTTCCGCTTGCCGGAGCCTGGCTTGCGACCGCGACGCTGGACGAATACCGCTAGGCGGACTTGGGCTTGATGCCACAGCTCGTCAGGAATAATTCGCAACTCTTGATAGAAAAAAGTGCCGAGCGGCTTATCGCGCGGGAACTGCCGCGCGTAGTCTGCGCTCGAAAGCCATCGTGTTTCCGTTTGGCCACAATCCCAAATGCCTATGTATCGCTGATTTGTGAGCAATCGAACGACGGCCTTATGGCTCCAGCGGTCTTCCAAGGATTTGGGCGGAGGAGGCGCCTCAGCGTCATCGTTTAGTCGCCGCACAATTTCATCGATACTCATGAGATTGACGAACCAATCAAAGACTTGACGGACCCACTTGGCTGCTGACTCGTCGATGACCGTCAGGCAACGAGGTTTTCCCCGCTTGGTGAATTGTCCGAGGATGGGCTCCCCCCGGTAGCCGAAGGCCAGCGTGCTATGGACGAGTCGCTTGCTGGCTAATCCCAAGTGGGCGGCCCGAATATTTTCCGAATAGATGGTGCTGTAGGCCTCGTCCATCGCGGACATCATCTGCAGGTGCGTACGCCACCGGCCCGTGTCGGCGGTATCAATGCCGGAGTTCACGAAAACGCAGCGCATGCCCCGCTCGACAATTTCTTCCTCGACGAGCCGAACCGACTTGTAAGATTTGCGGTACAAGCGGTTGGTCGAGAAGGCGAGCAACACGGAGAATCTCTTATCGGCAAGCGCCTCCCGAAGCTGGGTCAAGCCCGGTCGGCGCTCCTTGCCCCCCTTCTCCGCCAGATCAATGTAGATGCAACTGCGGGGCACGAAAATGGAATGCTGAACGGCAAACTCGAATAACGCTCGGATCTGATCCACGACGCTATGCTGGAATTCGGTGGAGTATCGCGCATACATCCCCCCGGTGCACTTGGCCTCATCGCGGGGGAGCCTAGCGTGGTACTCTGCTACCAAAAGGTCGATCTCACGATTGACCTCTTCCAACAGCTGACGCCTACGTTCGCCGGCACTCGAGCCCTTGCCGCCTGGCTTACGCTTAGCAGCGGAACGACGACGCGATTCTGCGAGCGGAAGTAACCATATCTGGGCCTGAGGGGGCGGCCATCTTGGCGGATCTCCAGATTGCCTGCTGATCCATAATTTGTCCCGGATTTGTCCAGGGCCACTACCTCCGCAACCGGTAACAACCGGCAATGATGAGTAGCAGCCAGAATGCCATAAGTCGCGGCAGACTAACATCTTAGATCGCAAACCCTGTCCTGCCCACAACTTGCGAAAAGCGGGGGAATCGAATCCCGTGCCCTCCGCTTTGATCTAAGTGCTTGTTCTGATTCGACTTCACGCCGGCTTTGACCGGCGTTTTTTGTTGCGCTGGAGAATGGCCGAAGGGAAGTTCCGTCGCCACGAATCGCACCGTTTTGCGACGATTCGCGCTACGCGTGCTGCACGACTACTACGTCAACTCGAAAATTTCGGGTGCCACGCCCACCGAACGTGGGAGTGTTTCAGAGAGCAGGCTCTGCTTCAGCATAACAATTCAATAGTTCTTAAAGAGCTATGGCGAAGCATCGCCCACGACGTTGGTCGTTCAACGAAATTGTGGCCGGCGGCGGACGATTTCGCGGCTGCCAGCGTCGAATGACGTTGGTTGGCGGCGGGCAATCCTTTAGACTCCGCGACGATTAAGTGTCATCCACGGCTGATGGCAAAACGGGGCGGGCGGTCGCGATGGCCCGCGAAAATCAGGGAGGATTCTCGTGCTAGCTCCACGCATGAAGCAGGCGGTGCTGGTCGCGCTGGTCGCGGTCATCGTCATGTTCACCAATCTTGGCGGGCCGCGGCTGTGGGATCGCGACGAGCCGCGCAATGCCGGCTGCGCGAAGGAAATGCTGGAGCGGTGGGACTGGGTGGTCCCCACGTTCAACGGCCGCCTGCGAACCCACAAGCCGGTGCTGCTGTATTGGGGAATCATGCTGTCGTATGGCGTGCTCGGCGTGAGCGAATTCGCCGCCCGGCTGCCGAGCGCTTTGGCCGCGGTCGGATCGGTGCTCTGTACCTGGTTCATCGGCCGGCGGCTCTTCAGCCCGGAAGCGGGAGTGTGGGGAGCGATTGCCTTGGCGACGAGCCTGATGTTTGGCGTGGCCGGCCGGGCGGCAACTCCCGATTCGGTCCTGATTTTGTGTACGACGCTCGCGATCGCGATTTACGTCGGCGGGACGTTTCGGCCCCGATTCGACGGCGCCCCGGACGACCTCGCGCCGCAACTCGTCACGCCGGGGCACTATTTTCCCCAGTCGTGGCCGGTCGCCATCGCCATGTACGGCGTGATGGGTGTCGGCATTCTTGCCAAAGGTCCGGTGGGCCTGGTGCTGCCGACGGCGATCATCGGCATGTTTCTGTTGATCGCGCGGCTGCCGGCGGTCGAGATGGGTTCGCGGTTGACTCTTTCCGGAGTGCTGCTGGGCATTTTGCGGCCGTTCGAGCCGGTGCATTTTCTCAAAACTTGCTGGTACATGCGGCCGCTGACGGCGATTTTCGCGGCGGCGGCGGTGGCGGTGCCGTGGTATTGGGCGGTGGGCCTTGCGACCGAGGGGGATTTTATCGAGGGCTTTTTCTTCGAGCATCACGTCGGCCGGGCGACCAGCTCGATGGAGAATCACAGTGGCGGGCCGCTGTTTTATCCGGTGGCCATGCTGGCGGGGTTCTTTCCGTGGTCGGTGTTCGCGGTGCCGATTATCCTCGAAACGGCGGTGCTGCTGCGTCGCCGCGAAAATCGCAACGTGGGCTACATTCTGGCGGCATGCTGGGTGCTGGTCTTTTTGGGAGCCTTCACCATTGCCCGCACGAAGCTGCCGAGCTACATCACGCCGTGCTATCCGGGGCTGGCGCTGCTCGCGGGGGCGTATGTCGATCGCTGGAGTCGCGACCGCTCGGCGATCGCGCGATGGTGGATGGCGGGTGGCTATGGCGTGCTGGCGTTTGCCGGGGCGGGATTCATGGTCGCCGTGCCGCTGGTGGCGGAGAAGTATTTGCCGGGGGACGAATGGCTGGGGCTCTTGGGACTGACGCCATTGGCGGTCGGTGTGGCGTGCGTCGGGCTGGCCTTGGTGCAAAACTACAAGGCGTCGCTCGGCGTTTTCGCGGCGGGGGCGACGATCTTCGCCACGCTGCTCTTCGCTGTCGGCGCGCAGCGGGCGGATCATCATCAAACGAGCCATGTGCTGCTGCGGGCCGCTCGCGAACATGCCGACCAGCCGCGCCTGGCGACCTATCGGGTGCTGGAGCCGAGCTGGGTCTTTTATGCCGGCGAGCCGATCACCGAGCTTCCCCGCAGGCCGCGTGACAAGGGGCAGACCTATGTCGCGAGCGACGTGGATGTCAGCCGCGTCGAAATGGCCGATCAGCCGGGGTGGTTTTTGGGGCATTCGGGGTCGTTTGTCATCACCACTCGGAACCGCCTGGACGAACTGGCCGGGCACCTGCCCACGGGGGTTGAGATTCTGGCGGAAACCCCACGCTTTTTGCGAGACGATCAGCTTGTGCTGCTTGGATATCGGGACCAGCCGGAAAGCGTTGCGGCTCGCCGCAAGGCGCTCGATGCGATTTCCCGCAAGAGCTGGCGGTAATTCCCGAATCGCCAAAATCGCGCTGGAATCTGGGAATAGAATGGCGGCGTCGCGCATCTATACATTAGGATAGTTTGTGCGTGATGGCCGTGAGTTTCGTGCGGCTCATTCTTGCGCTTCGGCGGCATGGGAGATGTCGGCGAGAAGCGCGCGGCGCAGGTGAAGATCAGTTATCGGGGCGCACCGCTGTTATTGATCGTAAGTGCTGAAATAGCTGTGGTTTATGGCGAAATAGTTCGGCGCAAATTCGGCATAAGTATAAGTTCTTGCGTCCCATCGGTTGTTGTTGAATCCATCCAAAATGGGGGCTCCTCGACGAAGTGTGTCAGCCAGCAAGTGATACGGCGAATCGGCCTGGCTGACTGGCCATCGCCCGCCGCCAACTTGAGCCACTCGTTTGCCGAGATGCGCCGAGCAACGGACGAAACTTTTCCGCGGCACCTTGGTTAAAACTAGTGCGGCCTTTTTTGGCACTTCGCGTATCGTGCTGGCGGCAGTCGCCGCCCTGGGGGGTGCTTGGTCGCGAGGGTCTCTTCCAAGCGGGGAACTCATCCAAGTAGGGAACGGCCCGCAGGTCAAAACAATCAAGGAGTCGGGTATGAAACTGGTTCAACGTTCGGTCATCACACTTTTGGCGACGGCGGCGCTGGTCGTCGGGGGGAGCTTGGCGCTAGCCCAGCCGGGCGGGCGTGGTCCGGGTGGCCCTGGTGGCTTCGGCGGACCGGGGGGCTTCGGCGGGTTCGGCGGACCTGGCGGCGGCAACGACGGCGGCCTGGGCCTTTTGCGCGATGAAAACGTGCAGAAGGACCTGGAATTGGTGGACGAGCAAAAGACCAAGCTGCAGGCTCTGGGCGATAAGCTCCGCGAAGACATGCGAGCCCAGTTCGAGGGGTTCGATTTCCGCGCGATGCGCGATTTGTCGGAAGAAGAGCGAACCGCCAAGTTCACCGAAATGCGGGAAAAAGCCCAAAAGGTGATGACCTCCGCCCAGTCGGAGCTCGACCAAATCCTGCTTCCCCATCAGCGCGAGCGGCTGAAGCAGATCACCGTGCAGTCGCAACTGCGGCGGCAAGACACCAGCGAAGCCCTAACCAGTGGTACGCTGGCCGAATCGCTGGGCATTACCGATGAACAAAAAGAAAAGCTGAAAGCCAAGCAGGCCGAAGTACGGGCCTCCCTCGCGGAAAAAATGGCCAAAATCCGCGAAGAAGCACAAAATGAGCTGCTCAGCGTGCTGACTCCAGAACAACAGGCCAAGTTCAAGAGTATGATCGGTACGCCAATCACCTTCAGCCCGCCGCAATTTGGACCTGGCGGACCTGGCGGTGGGGGACCCGGAGGTGGCGGACCGGGTGGTCGTGGTCCTGGCGGTCAGGGAGGCAACCCGGGTGGTCGCCTTCAGCGTCCCGCTGACGGCGACTAATGCCTAAGAAACGCAATGTTCTGGTATCGACCGGCCCGTCGCGCAGGGGCATCGCGACGGGCCACTTGATTGAATGACTCGCGCTCGCTGGGGGCCAGAATTCGAATGGAAGCTGGAGAAATCCTCGTCCGCCGCGGCCTGATGGATCGCCGCCAGTTGGACCAAACCCGCGCCCAGGCCAATGGCCACGGCGATGGCACTCGCCTCATCGAAGTCGCCATCGGCCTGGGCTATGTCAAGGAAGAAGCTGCCCTGCGGGCCGTCGGCGAGGAGGTCGGCATTGAGTTTCTCGATCTGGCCGATGCTGACATCGATCTGTCGCTGCTCAAAACCTTTCCGCAGAAGCTGATTCACCGGCAAACGCTGTTTCCCATTCGCCATGCGCACGGGCAACTGGTTGTTGCCACCAGCAACCCGTTCGATCTTTATCCGCTCGACGAAGTAAGCGCCGCTACCGGTCTTTCCGTCATGCCGGTGCTCGCGGCCCGGAACGAAATCGCCAAGCTGATCAAAAAGCATCTTGGCGTCGGCAGCGAAACGGTCGATGGCCTTGTCGCGCAGTCGGTCGAGGAAGAAAGCCTCGAACTGCTCAGCGACATCGAAACCGACGGCTCTGAGCTGTCAGAAATGGCGCAGGAGGCGTCGGTCGTTCGCCTCGTCAACGAAATCCTGCTCGAAGCGATTGAGTCGCGAGCCAGCGACGTACACATCGAATCGCAGCCCTCTGGCATGGCGATTCGCTACCGCATCGATGGCATCCTGCAAACGCAGCCTGTGCCGCCCGAGATTCACCGCTTCGAGTCGGCCATCGTCAGCCGCCTGAAGATCATGTCGCGGCTCAACATTGCCGAGAAACGGCTGCCGCAAGACGGCCGGATGAAGCTCAAGGTGCAGGGGCGCGAGGTGGACGTCCGCGTGTCGGTCATTCCGATGATCCACGGCGAAGGCCTGGTCATGCGTATTCTGGATAAAGGGTCGATGAAATTCGACCTCCGCCAGATCGGCATGGAGCAAGATACCTACGAAGTCTATCGCCAGATGATTGACCTGCCGCACGGCATCATCCTGGTGACGGGGCCCACCGGCTCCGGCAAAACAACCACGCTCTACAGCTCGCTGATCGAGATCAACCAGCCCGACGTGAAGATCATTACCACCGAAGACCCGGTGGAATATCAGCTCGAAGGGATCAACCAGATTCAGGTACACAGCAAAATCGGCCTCACCTTTGCCGCTTCGCTGCGCAGCATCCTGCGGCACGATCCCGACATCGTGCTCGTCGGCGAAATTCGCGATCTCGAAACGGCGGAGAACGCGATTCAGGCCTCGCTCACCGGGCACCTGGTGTTCAGCACGCTGCACACCAACGACGCCGCCAGCGCCTATACCCGGCTCACCGACATGGGGGTCGAGCCGTTTCTCGTCGCCAGCACGGTCGAAGCGGTGATGGCACAGCGGCTTTTGCGGCGACTTTGCCCGCTGTGCAAACAGCCCTATGAGCCGCCGCGCGACGACGTGCCCGGAGATTTTCCCTGGGAAGCCAAGACTGGCCCGCTCTTTAAAAGTGGCGGCTGCCGGGAGTGTCGCAACACGGGCTATCGGGGGCGAATGGGCATCTACGAGCTACTGGTCACCACCAACGAAATCCGCCAATTGGCCAACGACCGCGTCAGCAGTTGGAAAATCATGCAGTGCGCCACCGAACAGGGGATGCGCTCGCTGCGGCAAGACGGCTGGCGCAAGGTGGTCGATGGCCGTTCGACCATCGACGAGGTGGTTCGCAACGCCAAGGCGGATCATACGCTGCTGCTGAAGAAATAGACGTTGGACGAACGGCGGCGGTCGATCAGAATGGAGTGAGGAAGCACCAAATCGCAAATCACAAGCACCAAACACCGGCCAATATCCAAATAGGGAATGATCCAAGCAACGAAACGAACGGTGTTGGTACTTCGAATTTAGTCCTTGGAATTCGTTTGGAATTTGTTGCTTGGTCCTTGGTACTTGATTCCGCCACTAGCTGACTTTGCCCCCGATTGCCTGTGCCTGACTTCGCCTACATCGCCCGCGACCTGACCGGACAAAAAGTGTCCGGCACGATCTCGGCCACGACCGAGCGCGAAGTGCTGTCGATCCTGTCGGGCAAGTCGCTCTTTCCCGTCCAGGTGCGGGCCGACAAAGCCGCCGCCGCGCCCGGGGCGAATCTCAAAGTTAGCGGCCAGACGATGGCCACGGTCTATTCGCAACTGGCCCAACTGCTTCGCAGCGGTGTACCTTTGCTGCGCTCGCTGGCGGTGCTGCGCGATCAATCGTCGAACAAGAATCTGAAGTCGATCTTGGAAGAGGTGCACCGCCGCGTGGAAGAAGGCTCGACCCTGGCCGACGCGATGATTCGCTTTCCGCGGGCCTTCAGCGAAATGGCGATCAACATGGTCCGGGCCGGCGGCGAGGGGGGCTTTCTGGAGGACGCCCTGGAGCGCGTCGCCTCGTTCACCGAGCAGCAAGAAGACCTGAAGGCCCGCACCGTGAGCGCGATGGTCTATCCGCTCCTACTGGGCTCGGCCGGCACGATCGTGGTGACGGCGCTGATCGTGTTTTTCGTTCCCAAGTTCGCCGCCATGTTTGAACGACTCCGCCAGCGCGGCGAATTGCCGTGGGCGACTGACCTGCTCCTCTGGGTCAGCGATACCTCGCGCAGCTACGGCATCTTTGTGGTGGCCGCGGCGGTCATCGCCGGGTTCTGGCTCAATTTGCGGCTGAAAACGGAAGAGGGCCGCCGGTGGAGTGACCTGCTGAAGATCAAGACGCCGGTCGCCGGTCGCATTTTTCTCAATTTTGCGGTAGCCCGCTTCTGCCGTGTCTTGGGAACTTTGCTCCACAACGGGGTTCCTATTCTGAAGGCTCTGGAGATCAGCCGCGACGCCTCGGGCAACCGGGTGCTATCGGGGGCGATCGCCAAGGCTTCCGAGAATATTTCGTCGGGCCATTCGCTCGCCGGTCCCTTGGCCGCGAGCGGGCATTTTCCAAAAATGGTCGTCGAGATGATCGCGGTCGCCGAGGAATCGAACACGCTCGACAAGGTGCTCGTCGATCTGGCCGACGACCTCGAAAAGCGCACGACCCGCCAACTCGACCTGATGGTTCGCCTGCTGGAGCCGATTATGCTCATCGCCTTGGCCGGCGTGGTGCTCTTGGTGGTGATCGCGCTGTTGGTGCCGGTCATTAAGATGAGTAGTACGCTGGGGTGACAGTGAGTGGTGAGTGGATTGCAGGCCCGAAGGGCCGATCCGACGTTAGCCCTGGGCTTGGGATAGATCAACGCAACGCAAGCCCCAACGGGGCGAAATCAAAAAACGCCGAACCAACCCGCCCCGTTGGGGCTTAACGAAGACTATGGTCAACAACTCCCAGGGCTGCGCCCTGGGCTACAACAGGTAGCCCCTTCGGGGCCGCAAATCTAAGGAGTTTCTGCGATGCAACGATCAAACCGCCGCCGCCGTCGCGGCTTTACCCTGATGGAAGTGCTGCTGGTGCTGGCGATCCTGGTGATCCTGGGATCGTTCGTCACGGTCGGCTATATCCAATTGCAAAAGAACGCCAACAAGGACGCAACGAAGAGCCAAATTTCCATGCTCGAAAGCGCCATCGAGCATTACGAGCTCAATGTCGGCCGCCTGCCGAGCGACCTCGATGGCCTGCGCAATCTGCCGGCCGATCTGAAGAACCCCGCCAAGTGGTCGGGTCCCTACATCAAGGGCGAGCTGCCCAAAGACGCCTGGGGGAACGACTTCCACTACGAAGTGACCGACGAGAAGACCTCCACCTTCCGCATCTGGTCCGATGGGCCCGATCAGCAAGGGGGCTCGGACGACGACATCTCCAACGACGAGCCGAAAACCTAGCCCAACGATCATGCGTCGCGCCTATACCCTGCTCGAAGTCCTCCTCGTGCTGGCGATTCTCGTCGTCGTGTTCGCGGCGGCGACTCCAGCCCTGATGGGGGTGCTCGCCCGGCAGCGGTTGCACGCCGCCGCCGAGCAGGTGCGCGTGGAGTGGACGAAGGCCCATGTCCAAGCAATGAAATCGGGCCGCATCCAGGTCTTTCGCTACGAGCTAGGAGGCAACAAATTCACCGTGCAGCCCTGGATGGCGACCGACGACAGCATTGCCCCCGCTCAAACGAACAGCTTCGCTCCGACCGAGGAAGAGCGGGCCTCACCGCGACTCGATGAGTCGGCGGCGATCGAGCTCCCCGAAGGGGTTCGCTTCATCATCGGCGACGCGCAGCTCGAAAGCCGGTCGATCCAGATCGAACAGGAAATCAGCGACGCCAACCAGTACGAAACGGCCTGGTCCCGGCCGATTTTGTTTTATCCCGATGGCACTTCGTCCGACGCCTTTTTGATTGTCGCCAACGATAAGGAGATCGGCCTACAGGTCGAACTGCGCGGGATGACCGGCTCGGCCACCATCGGCGAGCCGATTTCGTTGGAGGATCTCGCCCGCTGAGAGTTAGAATTATTTGACGGGGAGCCGCAGGCGACTAAGTCCGAGGGATATCCATCATGCGTAAGACCGCTGGCATCACGTTGGCTCTCGTGGCGTTCACGTTCCCTGCCCTGGCCCAAGATCGCGACCGGGGCCGAGACGACTGGAGTGTCTCCGACATCATGCGCTCGTCGGACGATAACAACGACGGCACCATCGAGCAAAGCGAGCTCGGACGCACGTCGGGCTACTATGTGCGGCTCGCCGCCCAGCGCATCGGCCTCGATCCGAATGGCACCCTCCCCGCCGACAAAATCCGCGCCGCGCTCGAAGCGATGAAGGCCGAAGGAGGTGGTGGTTCGCCAGGCAATTCGGGAAGCGGTTCTGGCAACGGCCCCGCGAGGCCCGCAACTCCGGCCCCCAACGGGTTTGGCGCACCGGCCGCGGCCACCCCGACCAAAACACCCGGTTTTGATGTGCCCCTCTCCGTTGGGGCCAGCGGTCCACTCGACAAGCGCTTCGACGCTCGCGTCATCGAGTATGTCAACGACATGATTAAGGAGCGCGACGCCAACAAGAACGGCATCCTCGAAAAGAGCGAATGGACCGGCCGCTGGTCCACGCCCCCGGAAGAGTCCGATACCAATCGCGACGGCATCTTGAGCCAAGAGGAGTTGTGCGTCCGGATCGCCAAGCGATTCAACATTTCCGGCAGCGGCTCCGGCGGCCCGCCGGGCAACTCGGGGAGTGGTCCATCGAGTGGCTTCGGTCCTCCTGGCGGTGGCGGTTCTGGCTCCGGCGACAGCGGCCGCCTCCGCGGCTATGCCGAAAGCCTGATTAAGCAATACGACGAGAGCAAGAACGGGATGCTCGAAAAGGAGGAGGCAAAGAACCTGCGCTCGGAGCATCAGGCGGCTGACGCCAATAAAGACGGCGTCATCACGCTCGACGAACTGGCCGCTCACTTGGCGGCCTATAGCGCCGGTGGCTCTGGCGGCTCGCCCCCTGGCGGCAGCGGTTCGCCCGGCAGCCCGCCGGGAAGTTCCCCGTCGAGCAGCAGTTCTCGCTGGGGAGACCGACCTGCGTGGGGCTCGCGGCCACCGTCCGGTTCCGACAAGGACAAGGCCGCGCAAACCAAAAAGAGCTATCGCTTTCTCAGCCCCACCGAGCGGCTTCCCAAGGGAATGCCCGATTGGTTTCTCCGCGGCGATGCCGATGCCGACGGGCAGGTGTCAATGGTCGAATACGCGAGCGCCTGGTCCGAGCAAGTCGCCGCGGAGTTCCTCAAATACGACCTCGACGGCGACGGCCTGATTACCCCCGAAGAGTGCCAGCGGGTGGAGAAAGAGAAGTCGGCGCGGAAGTAGCTTTTACGCCGCCAATCGCCCCACTCGCTGGCTGCTGCGGATCAGCGCTTTGGCCCAGAGCGAACCGCGAACGGTGGGAAGCGAGTGGAGCGCGGCAAACCAGGCGGTGCTCGTGGCGGCAGCCAGTTGCCGCAACCAGCTTGAGCCGGCGGCAATGGGGCCGGTTCGAATTCGCTCGGTCTGGCCAACGCCCCGATAGAACCGGCGGACATAGTCGAGCGTCAGTCGCTCGCGCGGCAGGAAGTGTCGCACCCTGGCGGTGGGAACCCAGCGCCCGCGGTGCCCGGCCGCCAGCAGCGCGCGGAGCACCGCCGTCTCCTCGCCGCCGATCGTGCCGCCCCCGCTGCGGCCGAGGCGCTGGTCGTAGGGAAACTGCCGCTGCACGTCGCGGCGGACGGCATAATTCGCCCCAAACGGCAGGCGGGTGGTATCGAAATCGAAGGGTTCGGGGCCAAGATCACGAATGGCGAAGGCCGAGCGAAACTGCCGCCAATTGGCCGCCAGCCAGTCGGGGGGCTCGCATTCGAACCACGGTTCGATGGGGCCGCCGAAAAAACTGGCCGACGGCATCGCGCGAATCGCGGCGACGATTTCGGCCAGCCACCGCGGATCGACGAGCACGTCGTCGTCGGTCCACAAAATCCAGTCGCCGCTGGCGGCGCAAATGGCCGCGTTGCGGGCGTGCGACAGGCCAGCTCGCTCCTCGCGCAAAGTCACGAGCGGCAAGCGCCGGCGATGCCGGTCGAGGACCTGGTCGGTGTGGTCGGTGCAGCGATTGTTGACAACCACCACCTCCCCAGTCACTCCGGCGGGAATCGCCAGATCGGCCAGGCCATCGAGGGTCTGGTCGAGCAGATCGGCCCGGTTCCAGGTGCAAATGGCGACGGTGAGATTCATGCTGCGCCTCGGGCTGAAGCCGCTTTACGCCGATTGCCGGAAACCGAGGTCATAGAGTCGTCGATACAAATCGCAGCGGCGGACGAGCTCGTCATGCGTGCCGGAGTCGATCAGGTGGCCGCTATCCATGACGAGAATCCGGTCGCAAAGAGCGATGGTGGACATGCGGTGCGTGATCATCAGGGTGGTACGGCCGTGAATGAATTGCTCGAGCACCCGGTGAATGAGCTGCTCGCTTTCCAGGTCGATCTGGCTGGTGGCCTCGTCCATGATGAGGAACTTGGGATCGCGCAGAATGGCCCGCGCGAGGACGATCCGTTGCCGCTGCCCGCCGGAGATTTTGCCGCCGCGCTCGCCGACGATCGTCTCGTAGCCGCTCGGCAGTTTCTCCATGATGAACTTGTGGGCAAAGGCCTTTTCGGCCGCGGCAATCACTTCGTCGTCGGTCGCCTGGGGGGAGCCGTAGCGAATGTTGTTGGCCACGGTGTCGTCGAACAGCATCGCCTGCTGGGCGACGAGGCCGGTCATCGCCCGCAGATCGCGCATCCGCAGGTCGCGGAGGTCGATGCCGTCGAGCTTGACCGCGCCGTCCACGGGGTCGTAAAAACGCAAAAGAAGGTTAGCCAGGGTCGTTTTGCCGCAGCCGTTGGGTCCGACGATGGCGACCGTCTCGCCGAACGGAATCCGCAGGTTGATCTCGTTCAGCACGGCCTTGCCAGGAGAGTAGTGGAACGAGACGTTCTCGAATACCAGCTCGGGCCGGGGATTGAGCAAGGTTCTCGGCTCGGCCGGGTCGGTGATTTTGGCCCGGCGGTCGAGCACGTCATAAATCCGGTCCGCGGCCGCCATGCCGCGCTGCAAGGTGTTCATCACTTCGGAGAGCTTCCGCGCCGGGTCGCTGACACCCGCCAGCAGGGCATAGAACGCCATCAGCGAGCCGAGGCTGAGCGGCTTGTCCATGATCGGAATGCCGAGGATCGACGTTTGCTGCTGGATGACGAGATAGGCCCCGATGAGGATGGCGACACAGATGATGGCGGTCCCCATGAACTCGGCGGTGGCCCTCGTCAGGGCGTTGAAGAGCATGATTTTCATGGAGCGGCGATAGCACAACTTGCCGCTATGGTGAAACTGCCGCCGCTCGTGCCGCTCCATGCCAAACGCCTTGACCGACTGGATGCCGGAGACGGTTTCGGAAATGGTAGTGTAGAGCTTGCCGACATCTTCCATCGCCCGGCGGTTGGCCCGCTTCATGGAGCGCGACAGGCGGACCATAATGTAGGCGGCCAGCGGGGCCACCAGTAACGACACGACGAGCAGCCGCCAACTGATGATGGCCGCCCCGATGAGGCAGGCCAGCATCTTGAGCGGCTCGAGAATCATGCGGCCGGTGAGGACATTGACGCCGTTCATCGCGCAGTTGATGTCGCTGGTGATGCGATGCACGATGTGGCTGGTGTGGTCTTCGCCAAAGCGGGCGATTTCCATCTGCAACGTGCGACGAAACATCTTCTTGCGAACGTCAAACATCGCCAGCTGCGTGAGCCGTTCGACCAGCATCAAATTGCTGACGAGCAGCGAATCCTTAAGGAGCGTCGCCCCCACCAGCAGCGAGACAAACAGCGCGAGTGCTCCGAACGACGTATTAGGAAGCACCGCTTTGGCTCGCGGCTCGATCCACTTGGCGATCCGCAGCTGCGATTCGGCCGATTCGAGCTGGTTGGCGAGCGACCGGCGGCGCTTGGTCAGGGCCGGCTTGTCGGCGGCGGCGGGGAGGTCGGCATCGACGGCGGCCAGCTCGGCGGCGGTGGTGTCGCGCTTCTCCTGATAGTGTTGCACCTTGGCATCGACGATTTGATGCGGGGGCTTGTCGCTAAAGACGATCTCAATGATCGGCTTGATGAGGCCCAGATTGGCCCCCCACAGGAAGGCCACACCCAGCGAACACAGCACCGCCGCGGCAAAGGTGTAGCGGCGACGCAGCGTCAGACGGACGACGCGGAGGAAGTTTTGCATGTGAGCGGCATCAGGGGGGAAAGCCCGCGACCAGCGCTAGCGGCCCGGCGGCGCACTGCTATCAGCGCTGCCGACGAACCGTCGCCAGAGGGGGCTTGTAGCAGATTTTGCCGGTCCGGGCCAAGACCGACTTAGATGCCGCAAACTGCGTGGCTTGCCAGGGCTAGTGCTGGCCGAGATACGGCCGCACCAGCTCGGCCCGCACTTTGTAGCCGGCGGCGTTGTGGTGCAGCTTGTCGTCCACGAAGAGCTCGCCGCGCGGCTGGCCGTCGGCATTCAGGAAGGCATCGAAGGCGTTGAGATAGCGGAGGTTTTCGCCCGCTTCGCACAGTTTCCGGATCAAGGCGTTGGTTTCCTTTTGCTTTTCGACTTGCGACCAGCGGGCGGGGCTGGGCTGAATCGACATGAAGACGATCGGCACCTCCGGCAGCTTGCCGCGGACTTTGGCGACGAATGCCGCGAAGTCGTCGGCCACTTGCTGGGGCGATTTGCCGCCGTTCAGGTCGTTCCCTCCGGATTGCAGCACGATCAGCTTCGGCTGATACGGAATAATGATCCGGTCGGCGAAATGGATCGCGTCGGCGATGGTCGAGCCCCCAAAGCCCCGATTGAGCACCCGATGCTCCGGAAAATCCTGGGCCAACGTCTTCCACAGCCGGATGCCCGACGCCCCGGCAAACAGAATCGCTCCCGGCTCGGGAGGGCTTTTTTTGTCGGCCGCTTCGTAGGCCAAAATTTCCTTCTCGAAGCGGTTGCCGGGTTTTTTCTCTTGGGCCGCCAGCGGAGCAGCCAGAGCGACGACGAACAGCAGCACGTGCGACGGGCGGATCATGGGCAAAACTCCGGTAGGTGGAAATGGTGCCGCCGACCAGCCTAGGGTTTGGACCGCGCGAGAGCCAGAGGCTAGGTAACGTCGCCCCCCACAACGACCGACCGGTTTGCTCCGCGGCAACTGGCATCCGTCCGAAGGGGCGGGTAATCTTCGGTCCAACTTTGCCCGCCGCGCCACGCCAGGTCCGCTCCAGCCCACGCTCACCGGCGATATGATTCAGCCGCTGGATGCCCTGAACGCCGCGCGCGAGTTGTTTCACGTGTGGTTTTGGCTAGCGCGCAGTGAGAGCCGGGGAGCGACACCCCCCGATTCGCTGGTGTTCGATGCGCGGCTGCTGCAGGTTCGCGGCTCCTGCCGTGGCAATTGACCGCCAACGGGCCAACGAGCCGGCCGATTGCGACTGCCGACCGCTTCGAGCCTACAGTTCCCACGCGTCGATGCTATACCTGGTCGGCGCTAGAGGCTGAATCCCAGCGGTTCGCGATTGTTGCCCGAAATTCCCTATCGATTGAACAAAAACGCCGGGCTGTTGATGAGGGCCCAGGCGATGTCCTGCACGCCAAGGGCGCGGGCATTCTTCGCTTGATCAGCCGCTTTTTGGACCTCGCCGGCGAGGCGGGCCAGTTCCGGGTCGAGCGAGCGATAGTGGGCGGCCAGCGTGGCGGATTGCTCGGCGGTCCGCTGGTCCTTGGGCACGGCCAGGGCGGCGGCCACCGGCGCGGGAAGATTCGCGCCGCCGACGATAGGGCGGGGGCCATCGGTCACGCTCAGGCGGAACTTGCCGAGGGCGTGCTGGCTGTCTTGATATTGGTGCGAAAGGGTGATCGTCAGGATCGAGCCGCCGTCCACGCCGGCATCGGCCTTGGTCTCGAACAGGGCGGTGTGCGATTTGCCCGTTTCGGGATGAATCGCCCAGCCGGTCCCTTCATTGCCGTCGATCGCGTTCGCGGCGGGAAAGCTCGCCTGGGCGAAATCGGCACTGCCGCCTTGCAGGGCAACCGCCGCGGTCTTGGTGGCATCGGCCTTGGAGGCAAGCGATAGCTTGAGCTCGCTAAGGACGAAGTTGCCATTGGGCGCGCGACCGGGGCCGCTACTGGGGAGAGCGGCATCGGCCAAGGCTTCGAGCTTCAGGCCGGTAATCGCCTTGAGATCGGTCGGGGCAACGATGGTGTAAACATCCTTCGCCAGCGGACCGGTGACGACGATCGACTTGTCGTCCTGCTTGGCGAACTTTGCGCCGGCGGTCGATTTCATTTCGCTCGGGTCGAGCGGGGTCCAAACGACCGCTTTGCCGTAGGTCGCTTCCCAAACTGCTTGTTTGGCGGGAAGCTGCTTCTCGTATTCGGCCAGGGCGGCGGCAGCTTTGGCGCCATCGCCTGCGGCAGCGGAAAGAGCCTCGACACCGAGCTTCAGTTCCTGCTCGGTCGGCTGGCGGCCGAGGAAGCGCAGAAAAACTTCGCTGATGAGTTTGATGTTGTCCGGCTCGCGGGCGACGAGCTGATTCAGCTCGCTCGCCGGATCGGCCAGGGCGTTGGCCACCGTCGGGCCGTTAATCAGCTTCAGGATTGGCCCCAGCACCATGCCGCTCGATCGCTCGCATTCGCAGGCCGATTCGCGGGCCGGCTTGCCGAAATCTTCGAGAAAAGCGTCGGAAATGCCGGCATCGGGGAGTTCAGCAGCCCGAAAGCCGACCGGCACGCCGGGCAATCGCTCGGCCGAGCCGGTGGCGAGATGGATGGCGTCGTAGAGCACCTCGGCCGGCAGGCGGCGCGGAATGGCGTGCGAATAGTTGATGGTGTCGTCTTCGTTCCATTGGTTGGCGACGACCGAAAGCTGATACGTCCGCGACTTGCAGATCGTCCGCAAAATGTGCTGGGCGTCGAAACCGCTGGCGAGAAAATCCTTGGTGAGGGCGTCGAGCAGTTCGGGATTGGTCGCCGGGTTGCCGGCGCGGATGTCGTCGATCGGCTCGATGATGCCGACGCCGAAGAGATAGCCCCAGAGGCGATTGACGTAGCTCTTGGCGAAGTATTGGTTCTCTTTCGAGGTGATCCAGCGGGCCAGTTGTTCGCGGCGAGAGGCTTCGGTGGAGACCGGAGAGGAATCCTCTCTTGCGCTTCGGGCTTGTGTAAGCGAATACGGGAATTCCGGCGCGGTGACGACACCGGTGCGGTCATGCTTCACGTCCCCGCTGCCGGAGTCGTAGATCACTTCGACGAGCGGCACGGCCCCTTCAACGGCGCTGCCGCCAATCTTCTGCCCGGCAAAGCCTTGGTCCTCTTTGCGGCCAACCTGAGCGAAGTATTGGGCCAGGTGATAATACTGGTCCTGCGTCCAGCGCTCGAACGGATGGTCGTGGCACTTGTTGCAGTTGAAGCGCACCGCCAGAAAGAGATGCGTGGTGTTTTCCATCGCGCCGGCCGGGTCGCGTAGCGTCTTCCAGTAGCCGGCGGGGGGGTTGTCAAGGTTCGAGCCGCGAGCGGTCAGCACTTCATAGGCGAACTGATCGTAGGGTTTGTTGACCGCGATACTCGCCTTGATCCAGTTGCGGAGGGCGGCGGCCCCCTCTTCGCCGAGAAATTTGCGGTTCACTTGCAGCATGTCGGCCCATTTGTTGGTCCACTGCTCGACATACGCCCGGCTGCCGACGAGTTGATCGACGAGGGAATCGCGCTTGGATTTGCTGTCGCGCGGATCGTCGAGAAAGGCTTTGGCCTGTTCCGCGCTCGGCGGCAGGCCGGTGAGGTCGATATAGACCCGGCGGACGAACTCGCTGTCGGAACACAGCTGGCTCGGCACGATCTTCACCGCTTGCAGCTTCTTATCGACGAGGGTGTCGATATAGTTTTGCACCGGCCGCTGCTCCCACGCGAAACCGGCCCGGTCCCCCATGCAGATGATCGTCGTGGCGGCATAGGCGCCTTCATAGCGGACGAGTACGGGGGCCTCACCGCGGCGGAGCGTCGTCAGCACGCCGCTGGTGCTCGCTTCGATAATCTCGATATTGCCGCTTTCGATGAACGCCTCGCGGGTGACATCGCGCACCTGCCCATCGGCATAGGTGGCCATCACGGTCACTTGCTGCTTCATGCCGGGGAGCGGCACGACGGGATTAAGGGGGAGCACTTCGATCTTGGTGACGCGCGGGGCGGACAAATCGAGCTTCACCCCCTGCGTGATCCATTCGCGGACCAATTCATAATAGGGATGGCCCACATCGGTCCGGACCCCGCCGACATGCGGGATCGAGCCGGTCGCCTTGAGGAGCATCAGGCTCTGGTCGGGTGCCGAGCGATTGAAGCGGCGGCCGCCGATGTCGTCGGTCAGGGCGCGGTGGTCATACAGGGCGTCGTAACCGCGAAGCGACAGCTTGAAGCCCGCCTTGCCGTCTTTTGCCCCGTGGCAGGTTCCCTGGTTGCAACCCATCCGCGAGAGGGCCGGCTGCACATCGCGCAAAAAGCTGACCGAATGCGGGGCGGCGACATTGCTGACCGTCACCGGCACCTTGGCCGAGAGATTGCCGAAAGAATAGGTGATTTCGCTCTGGCCGTCGGCCGCGGCGCGAACCAGGCCATCGGCCGAAATGGTGGCGGCCGTGCCC
>JANRLS010000223.1:0-12607 GCA_033762315.1 Pirellulaceae bacterium | reverse complement strand
CTGCCGGTGCTGTTCGTGGTGATTGTCTCGTTCTGGGTTGCGTGGCGGCCGGAGCGAACCGAGCGGCTGCGACTGACGGTGGTGGTCGTCATGCTGGCGGTGTGCTCGTACTACTTGGGCTATCCATGTGTCTGGGAGTATCACTACACCACGCTGCTCCCCTGCGTGGCGATGCTGGTGTTGCTGTATTCCGAAGAGTCCGATCCCGCGCGGCGGCGGATGCTGGCGATCGCGCTGGGGCTGGGAGCTTCCGTCTTTTTGCCAACCCTTTACTTCTTGTTTCACGCCCACCCCGTTCGGGAAGTGATCGAGCCGGCGATGACGATGTGCCGGGCAACGCGCGTGCTGCCGGTCCTGGGGTTGTATCTGGTGCTGCTGGCGGATCTGCTCCGACGCTTGCGCGGCATACCCCCTGAAACTTTGGCCGCGCCATCGGCCGCGTCGTCCGGAGAGCGGCGGCGGGATAAGCTCAAGGCGGCAAGGGTACATTAGGACGCAAGTCGTTGTGGAATAACGACTTGCGGCAATTTTGCGCGCCCGGCACTTGGTCAATTCCGCCCGAAAAAATGCGAATCTGCGTAGTTAGCGCAAACACTGTCGGTCGTGCCAGTTGTACCTGGGATGCCGCCGGTAGTGATGAATGGCGAATGGTCCGACGAATCTACCTGTAAGGACCGTGCGGCTTCTACCGCGCTGGCCGATTGTCGGGGATTTACGGGCTATGACGAAGAACATCGACGCCAGTCGCTTGCTCACCATGCTGCTGCTGGTCGCGGCGCTCGCGATGCCGCTGCTGGCACCGCAAGCGGCCCGGGCGCAGCTTTATGGCCGGGAGTTGTCGCAGCCCTATTTCGACTTTCCGAACTGGGCGCGGTTCTCGCATTGCCGGCCGGGGCCAATGGCGTGGGGCTACGAGGTCTTTCCCGACTATGGCCCGACCGACTGCGCCTGCGACGCTTGCGACGCCCCGCCGTCGGTCGCCTGCCCCGGCGATTTTGTCGCGCATCGGCCGAGCAGTTGGTATGGGACGGCCGATTTTGCCCCGCTCTTTTACGAAAATTCTCATCGCTCGGTATTTGCGCGCGTGGGGCCAGACGGTCCCATCGCTTTGTCGAACAGCGACTTTGATCCCGAATTCGATTCCGGCGGGAAGTTCACGGTGGGGAAGCGATTCGCGCCCTGCTGGCGCGTCGAAGGGACCTACCTCGGCTCTTTCGACTACGACAACGCCTCCATCGTCACCAACGACGACGATAACACGCTAGTGCCGCCCACCGCCGGCAACCTCTCGACCTTCCTGTCGGGGTTTGGCGATCCGCCGACCGACGTGCTGGACGGCGCGAACCTGGTGAGCGTCGGCTTTGAGAACTCGTTCCACTCGGCCGAGGTCAATTTCGTCTATTGGGTCGATATGCCGCCGGGGCCGTTCGATGTGACGATGCTGGTCGGTGCCCGCTACATGCAAATCAACGAGTCGCTCAACTTTTTCAGCCAATCGAACAGCCCCGCCGGTGGCTCGAGCAACGATATCACCACCGCCACCGAAAACCAGCTGTGGGGAGTGCAAATCGGCATCGGGGGGCAATTCCTGATTACGACCCGCTGGTGGTTCGATTTCACGATCAAAGGGGCGATCCTGAACGACAACATCCAGCTCAACAACAGCATCACGCAGACGATCGACGGCGTGCCGACGACCACCCCGACCGCGGCCAGTGCGAATCGCACCGCCTGGCTGGGAGACATGGCCCTGATCGCCAATTGGCAAATGACGCCGCGGCTGACGCTCCGGGCCGGTTACCAGGCGCTGTTTGTCGAAGGGCTCGCCCTGGCTGCCGACAACATGGTCGCCAACGGCGATTTGCTCGGCACCAACAACATCCGCCTCGACAATGCCGGCGACCTGATCTATCACGGCCCGGTGCTGGGGATCACTTGGATGCGGTAGGTGGCCTTCGCACCAGGACGGGGAGCGGCGCGGGGATCGCGAAAGGGCGAAAGCGCGAAAGCGCGAAAGGACGGAGTCGTGGCGCCGCCGGCAAGCGAATGGTCGCCGCTCCTAGGGACGAACTGAATTCGAGGGCCATCCGCCTCGCGAGCACAGGCTCGTTCGTCGTCCGAATTTCCTTTCGCGTTTTCGCCCTTTCGTGCTTTCGTGATCCGCCCGGCTTTACCGTCCCGCGGCAGCGGCGGCGATTCCGAGCGCAAGTGCCGCGTTCGCATTCTTGCGGCTGGCGATTCGAGCGGCATAGAATCTCTCGCGGCTTTTGACTTTTTGCTTCCGCGGAGATGCCGACGTGTTTTCCTGCGCCTGGCCGTTGCTCCTTGTCACGCTGGCCGCCGGCGAGGATGGCTTCACCGAGCCGCTGGCCGACAAACGCTCCGACCCCGAATATGGCTATAAGCTGACCAAGGAAGAGGCGGCGGAGGGGTGGATTGCGCTGTTCGATGGGAAAACGACGTTCGGCTGGCTCGGTTCGCGGATCGATGTCGTTGATAAGCCGATGCTCGTTGGCGGCGAAACGAGTAGTCGTTTTGGCGCGGGAACTCTGAATCTGGTCGTTGCCCGCCCTGGCACGCTGACGGTTGGCGGCCAAAAGCATGAGTTGAAGCCTGGGCGAATGAAACTGACCCTCGCCGGACCGCCCGCCCATCTCCAGGCCAGTGGCGAGTTGGCGCTCGCGCGCATCGACTACCTTCCTACGGACTTAGCGGGCCTGTTCGACGGCACGAATTTCACCGATTGGACCCCGCTTGCCTATCCCAAGGCCAAAGACCCCAAAGTCCAGTGGAAGGTCGAGCAGGGAATCATTCTGGCGAAGGGAGGCCCTGGAGCCCTCGAATATCGCCCTGGCGGCCAGGAGTTTCTTGCCGGCGACTTCCTTCTGCAGGTCGATGCCCGCACCCGCGCCCCGCATACCAACGGCGGCGTCTTTCTCCGCAACCAACCGGGAACGGTGATGATGGGTTACGAAGCCCAGATTCACCACCGCGTCTATGACACGCGCAAGGGGGAGGGAGGCTGTTGCACCGGGTCGATCGACGACCGGCAGCACGCCCGCCGACTCGTCGCCCGCGACGGCGAGCTATTTCGCTTGACTGCCGTTCTGAGCGGCCCGCACATCGCCTTGTGGGTCAACGGCTATCAGACGGCCGATTGGACCGACACCCGCGCCGCGGACGACAACCCCCGTCGCGGCCAGCGAATCGCCCCCGGCACCCTGCAATTGCAAGCCCACGATCCCGAAACCGATTTGGAATTCCACCGCGTGCTGATGCAGCGGTGGGAATAAGTAGTATCCAAACGCTGCAAGCGTTTCACAGCACAGCCCAGGGTCGCGGTATTCCGCGCACCCTGGGTACAAATTTTGCGCAACAACCGCTCCGAACCCCAAAGGGGTTCCACCAGGATTTGCGATCAACCTGTGCAACCCCTACAGGGTTGTGAAACGAAAAAACGCCGTGGTTCCCAGGGTGTGCGGCGTACCGCGACCCTGGGCTACGATGTAATGCCGCTTCGCGGTTCAGGACAGCCGAGGAGGCTGATACCTACTTCCCCGCCACCTTCACCGGATCGAGCGCAACCTGATGCGGTGTCTTCTCGGCATTGCCGGCTTCGTCGGCGGCGAAGGCGGTGAGCTTGCCGTCGGCGGGCAAGGGCAGTTCCAGGCTCCAATCGACAACCCCTGGACCGCGGGCCACGACGACGGCGGGCTGGCCGTTCACTTTGACGGTGGCGATTTCGCCGTTATCGTGCGAAACGCCAAGCACCGTAACCTTGCCCTGCGAACGCCGCACCTGCGTGATGATCGTGGCCGGCGGCAGGTCGTCGGTCGGCGTCAGCAGCGTGGGCCACTGCACGCCAGAGACTTCGGCCACCACGGATTCGTCCCCAGTGAGCGGCGGTTCCTGACGATACTTATTGCCGTCGGCCAGGAGGTCGTCCGCCTTGGTGCTGACGATCTTGGCGTGCCGGCCGGGGCCGTAGTAATCGTGAATGAAGTACGGCACACCTTGTTTGACGAACGGGTCGATCCGCTGGCTGCCGCCCCGGTTAAACACCGGCCGCCGCCCGTCGGTTTTGCCCCACGAGACGTTGCGGAAATGCGATTCGGCCTTGCCGGAAAGGTTGTTGTCGCTCATGTGAACGATCGGATGCCCCTGGTTGCCGCCGCTGAGGTCGTCAATCGCCAGGCCATCGACGGTGATCTTGCCCGCCTGGGCGCTGGCGTCGTCCATCCCCCGGTTGAACGGTTCGCCGCCGGCTTGCGACAGCCGCAGGTTGCGGAACACCTGGTTGTCGAAAGTCGGCCGGTAGATGCCATAAGCCACGCGGTGGATGCGAACGTTCTCGATCAGCATCGACGGGCTGTGCGGGCGGAAGGCGTAGTGAGCTTCCCAGATTTTCAGCCCGCGGATGATATGCGGATGACGAGTATCGGGGCCGGTCCAGTCGATGGCCTTGATCGCATCGAGCATTTTCTGATCGCGAATCCCCGTATCGGGCTGCGCGTTGCCGTTGCAGGCGACGACCAGGCCATAGAGCCCTTCGCTATGCGATTCGTTGTCTTCAAATCGCCAGATGGGGATCGTCCGCACATCGACTTCGGCCAGGCTGCCATCGGGGGTTCGCACCGGCAGCGTGCTGCTGAAGTAGCGCGAATGCTGCATGTCGTAGCGAAAGCCGTATTCGTCGTTTTCGCAGGCGACATTGCGGACGAGCGTATTTCGCCCGTTGGACCACCAGAAGGCGGCACCGTCGTTCGGATCGAACGGCAGCACCTGCTTGGGAAGTCTCTTTCCTTGATAAGCCTGCACGCCGAGGTTGCGGTCGAGCAGGTTATAGACTTCGGTGCCGTCTTCCATGAAATAGCCGTGGCCGACGCTCTGAAAGCCGACGCAGTCGCGGACGACGAGATATTCCGTGCCGTGGATCGTGATCCAGCGGTTGTGAGAATCGACGATGGCCGCCCCCAGCACCTGGCTACCGCGCATCGTGTCGCCGATCAGGTGGAAGTGCAACGCATATCGGCCAAGCACCCCTTCTTTGCCAAGGTGGGCGAAGCGCGTGTAGCTCACTCCCCCTTGGCTATAGGCGTGATACATCGCGTGGCCGCGAACCCCCTTCGGATCGGCCGATTCGATAATGACATTCCGCGAAAGATTCGCCACTTCGCTTTTGAATTCGCCGCTGCCGAAGTGAACATGGGCGAGGGGCTTATCGAGGTGCAAGGTTTGGCCGTCGATCTTGGTGATGTGGCGAGTTTCGGTCCCCGCTTCGTCGGCATCCCGGAAGGTGCCATAGTGCGGCGACTTTTTCGAGGCGGTGACGATCACTTCGTCTCCCACCCGCCAGCCAGTCACCGCTTCGCCGAGGAGAACGCTCGTCGCGCCGGCCGCGGTGTCGGCTCCCAGCTTGACCCAGGTGCGGCTCAGCGGCGCTCCGTGCAGCTCCATCCGAGCCGAACAGCAAACCAAGGCCGGGGCGTCTTCCTTATTCATTCCGTCGAGGTAGTGCAGCTTGATGCGAGCGGTGTGCTCGGCGGGAATCGGCTGCTCCAGAGTGCCAATTTCGAGCGTCGGCAGCGGGCCTTGGCGGGCGGCGGTCGGCTCGCCGGCCGCGTTGACGCCGGCGAAATCGCAGGCAAAGCCGCTTTCGCTGCAATCGTCGCTGTTTTGCACCTTGAGCACGCCGACGGCCAGCTGCGTATCGCGGTCGCGGGCGAAGGTGAGTGTGCCGACAATTTGAACCAGGCGCAGGACGGCGTCGGATTTTACGTCGTACAGCACGCGGGTATCGCGAGCAACCAGCACGCGCTCGCCGGCGGCGGGGACTCGTCCGGTGCTCCAGATTTTCGGATCCGACCAGTTGCCGTCCTTAACGCTGCGAACATCGAACTGGACATGCTGATGATGGGCATGGGCCTTCTCGTCCGCGGCTGAAGCCAAGTCGCCGGCAGGGGCTAACAGGGCCGCACAAAGGGCCGCGAAGCAACCAAGTAGCAGGCGGGCAGGCATGAGCAATCTCCTTGCCGAGTTGGGAGGGGGAAATTCGGAGGATGATCGGGCGGGGGATGTCGCCAGTGGGACGATTGCCCGATTATGCCGATTTTCGCGCCGGAAGCCAGCAAATCTTGAGTGGCAATCGGCGGTCCACCTCGAAAGGGCTATTCCCCTTGCGGCGGATGCTTTTCGATCACCTTCTGCAACTCGCCGCGCAGATACTCGCCCAACCGCGAGGCGATGGTGGGCGAGGCGCTCGCTCGCAGTTCCACCAACAGCTCGACAACCTTGTTGTCTTGTCCCAGGCGATCGTAAACTACCGCCTGCCCCGCGACCCCGGCCAGGTGAAAATCGCGCTCCGTCGGTTCGACTTTCGCGAGCCGCTCATAGAGGGCCAGCGCATCGGGCAGCCGATTGCTGCTGAGGTAATAAGCGGCCAGCCCTTTGGTCGCCAGCCGCGAATAGCGCAGGTTTTCGCCGCTGTTCTCTCCCGTGGGGGGAAAATAGCGGGCCACCGCTTGCCACGCTTCTTCCTGATTGTGGCTGCTCATTTGGGCGAAGAGATATTGCTCGCGAACGGTCTCGAACTTTTTAATCGCCGGGCGCTGATCGCTCGCTAATTTCAATAAGGGCTGGGGGCGCGTCGTCCAGGCCGCGGCCGCGCCGACCACAAAGCCCGCGACGATAAATCCCGCCGCCAGCAGCGCGATTCGCCGCGCCGACCACCGCGCGGGGGCGGTCCGCTCCGAGCGCAACACCTGGCTCAGTTGCTGCGTGGCGGCAAAACGGCCAGAAGTCTCCGCATCCCACTCGCCACTGCCAAAGCCGGGCAAATCGGCGGCCCAATCGACATCGACGCCGTCGATCCGCAGCCCTCTAAGGTCTTTCAGCAGATCGATGGCCCGCTGATAGCGCTCGCCGGGCTGCTTGGCCAGCATTTTGTGGACGATGCGGCACAGCCCCTCGGGCAGGTCGGGGCGAATCGCCTCCAGCCGCTTCGGTTCGGTCTTGAGGTGCTGCACCGCGACGGCGAGGGCCGTTTCGCCATCGAACGGCGGCCGACCGGCGAGCATGTGATAGCAAGTGACGCCGAACGAGTAGATGTCGCTCCGGGGATCGACCTCTTTTCCCTCGACCTGCTCGGGACTCATGTAAAGCGGAGTGCCCATCGTGACGCCGACCTGCGTCAAGTTCAGAGCCTGGTCGGGCTGGGCGATGCGGGCGAGGCCGAAATCGGCGACTTTTACGTCCCCCGACACGGCGATCATGATGTTCTCGGGCTTGATGTCGCGATGGGTGATGTTGTGCTCGGCCGCTTTGTGCAGGGCGGCGGCCACCTGGCGAATGACATTCACCGCCTGCGGCGCTTCGAGGCCGTGCCCCAGGCGCGTGACGAGCTGCTTCAGGTTTTGCCCGGCGACATATTCCTGGGCGATGTAATGGACGCCGTCGAGGCAGCCAACCTCGAAAATCTGCACGATATTGGCATGCACCAGCTTGGCGGCGGCCTGGGCTTCGTGCCGGAAGCGGCGGATGTAGCCGTCGTCCCCAGACAGGTTCTGCCGCAGGATTTTGATCGCCACCTGCCGATGCAACGATTGCTGTTCGGCCAGATAGACCTCGGCCATGCCGCCGCGGCCCAGGCGGCGCAGAATCTGATAATCCCCCAGCCGGCGGCCGGCGAAGTCGCTTTCGGCGGGCGAATCGGGGGGCTTGGCGGGGGTGGCGGGAGTCGCGGTCATGCGGCGCGCGGAGGCAAAACCCGCCGGGCGGGAAGGAATTTCAGGAGTGGGAACGAACGGACTCATTGTACGCCAGCTCTCTCACAGTGTTACCACCCTGAACGACCTGGGAGTTTCAGATCCCATCCGGCAATGGCCCGGGCGGTCGCGGCAACACCCGTTCTTAGAACGAATTTCGCCCGCTCGGATTGCAAGCCGCGGCGGCGATTGCCAGGGAATTGCTTGAAATCGCGGGGAGCAAGGCTACAATCCGACTATCCTCCCCGCAATTTTGGTGCCACCCTGAAAGTAGGGTTCGCAATTCCTTCGGCCCTTTCGCGATTGCTTTTGCGGGTTAATTGTCCGAGAGATTGTTGCATGTCCCCCCACTCGCCAGCACGCTGTCGTCGCGGCTTCACGCTGGTCGAGCTGCTGGTGGTCATCGCGATTATCGGGGTGCTCGTTTCGCTGACCCTCCCCGCCGTGCAATCGGCTCGCGAATCGGCCCGGCGAATGTCCTGTTCCAACAATCTCCGCCAGCTCGGCATCGCGGCGCATAACTTTCACGACACGATGGGCCGCTTTCCCCCCGGCTATTTGGGCCACCTGCCGCACGATGACTTTCTGAACCACCAAGGGGATAACCAATACATCGGCACGCTCGCGTATCTGCTGCCGTTCGTCGAGCAGAAGGCGAGCCACGACCTGATTACGCTGAGCATGGACATCAATGTCGTGCAGCCGGCCTGGTATTTCGACGCCAACACGAGTGCCGCCGCCCGGAACAACATCAAGAATTTTCTGTGCCCGTCGGCTCAAGTCGTGAATCAAAACGATGGCATCAGCGTGGCGCTTAGTTTGTGGTTCAAGCCCCCCGGATTGCTCGATACCGATAACGGCTACTATTCGATGTCGGGGGCATCGGCCGGCGTGCTGGCCTTTGGAAGGACGAATTACGTCGGCTGCGCGGGCTATGGAGGCAATCTGCCGCAATTCATCGATTTCGAGGGGGTCTTCAGCAATCGGACGAAAACCCGCTTTGCCGACATCACCGACGGCACGAGCAATGTCTTTTTGTTTGGCGAAATGATCGGAGGCAAGCGGCCGTATGTCGCCTCGGACGACGGCAGCGGGCGGTTCAGCTTTACCTGGATGGGAAGCGGCTCGCTCCCCACCGCCTATGGCATCAATGCCAGCCCGAACAAACCCTCGTGGTCGATGTATAGCAGCGAGCACCCGAATATCGTCCTCTTTTGCCTGGCCGATGGCAGCGTCCGCCGCGTCGCCCGGCAGATTGATACCAATAGTTACCTTTACATCAGCGGGATGCACGATGCTCGCACGGCAAACTACGACAATGTGCAATAACGGGACAATGTGCAATAAAAACTTCTGGCTGGCAGCGCTGCTGCTGGGGTGTTCGCTGGCCGCGGCTGGCTGCGGTGGGGGTTCGGCCCCGGCCGACAACGCTCCTCCAGAGCCGCCGCCCGGCACGCTCGATGGTCCGCCTGCCGGCGCGGGCGCCCCGCTCCCGCCCCCTCCGTAACTGCCGCGGGGCAGGTTCCTGCGCCTGCCGTATCCCCCATTTGGCGAATCCGGCCGCACTCCTATACTTTACGCATAAGGAGTCCTGCCGATGGAAACCGAATGGTACAACCGGGCCGAAGCCATCCAGAGCCGCCTCACGCAGCTCAAGGACTCTCTTTGACTACGCCGGCAAGCAGCGGCAAGCGGCGGATATTGAAGCCCGCATGTCGGCGCCCGATTTCTGGACCAACCAGGAAAAGGCCCAGGAAGCCGTCGCCCAGCTCAAAAGCCTCAAAGTCATTCTCAAGCCCCTGGCCGATGTCGTGCAGTCCGGCGGCGATCTGGCCGGCATGTTGGAACTGGCCGAGGGGGACGACACGTTCGCGGCCGAGGTGAGCGGCGAAATCGAGCGGCTCGAAAAGCTGCTGGATGATTTGGAACTCAAGGCCCTCTTTACCGGCGAGCACGATGCCCGCGGGGCAATCGTCAGCCTGTTTGCCCGCGACGGCGGCACCGACGCCCACGATTGGGCCGACATGCTCCTCCGCATGTACACCCTCTGGGCCCAGCGCAACGGCTACGAAGTCGTTCTGATCGACCGTCAAGACAACGAAGAGGCGGGCATCAACAGCGCCACCATCGCCATCCGCGGACCGATGGCCTATGGCTATCTCAAGGGAGAAACCGGCATCCATCGACTCGTGCGGATCAGCCCGTTCAACTCCGAAGGGAAGCGGCAAACCAGCTTTGCCGCGGTCGATGTTTCGCCCGAAGTGAACGACGACATCGACATCCAGGTCGATTGGGCCAAGGATGTGCGCGAAGAGACGATGCGAGCCGGCGGCGCGGGGGGGCAGCATGTCAACAAAACGGAAAGCGCGATTCGCCTCGTTCACTATGCCACCGGCATCGAGGTGAAATGCCAGAACGAACGGAGTCAGCATCAGAACCGGGCGCTAGCGCGCAAAATGATGCTCTCGCGGCTCGCACGGCTCGAAGAAGAGAAACGCGAAGCCGAGTCGGCCGCGAAATACAAATCGCAGGCCAAGGTCGGCTTTGGCTCGCAAATTCGCAACTATTTCCTCCATCCCAGCCAGCGCGTGAAAGACAGCCGCACGGGCTATTTGGAGCACAATTTCCATAACGTGCTCGACGGCAATTTGCAGGGCTTTTTCGATTCGTATCTCAAATGGCGGGTGAAGGGAGAAATGGCCGGCGCGGTCGGAGACGACGACTAGCCAGCAATCGGAGTCTGCTCGATGAAGTTTCATCACACGACCATCCTCACCGTACGCCATCAAGGGCGCGTGGCCATCGGCGGCGATGGTCAGGTGACGCTCGGCACCGCGATCATGAAGGCCGACGCGGTCAAAATCCGCAAGCTCCGCGAAGGCTCCGTGCTGTGCGGCTTTGCCGGCGCGAGTGCCGATGCGTTCGCTCTGCTGGAGCGATTCGAGGCGAAGCTGAAAGACAACCCCGGCAATGTGCCCAGGGCGGCGACGGAACTGGCCAAAGAATGGCGCATGGATCGGGCGCTCCGCCGGCTGGAGGCGCTGCTCGTCGTGGCCGATGCCCGGCATAGTTTGCTCGTCGGCGGCACGGGAGATGTCATTCAGCCGACGGACGGCATTTTGGGGATCGGCAGCGGCGGGCAATATGCGGTCGCCGCGGCGCGGGCGCTCGTCGCCCATTCGACGCTCGGCGCGGCCGAGATCGTGCGGCAAGCGATGAAAATCGCGGCCGATCTCGACATCTACACGAATCATCATCTCGTCGTCGAGGAGCTGCCATGCGCAACTTAGCCGCCTCGGTGCGGGAAACGATCGATGCCGCCCGCGAACTGACGCCGCGGCAAATCGTGGCCGAGCTCGACCGGTTCATCGTCGGCCAGCACGATGCCAAGCGGGCGGTCGCCATCGCCATTCGCAATCGCTGGCGGCGGCAGCAATTGACCGACGAAATGCGGCAGGAAGTGGCTCCCAAAAACATTCTGATGATCGGCCCGACCGGCGTCGGCAAGACCGAAATCGCCCGCCGCCTGGCCAGGCTCACCGGCGCGCCGTTTCTCAAGGTCGAGGCGACCAAATACACCGAAGTCGGCTATTACGGCCGGGATGTCGAAAGCATCGTCCGCGAGCTGCTCGATGCGGCGATCGCCCTCGTCCGGCAGCGCGAGCGGACCAAAGTGGAGGCCGAGGCCCGTCAGCGGGCCGAAGAGCGCCTGCTCGACATGCTCGAAGCGCGTGCCGGCCGCGAAGCCGACGAAGGCCGCCCCTTGCCCACGCGCCGCGAGCAATTGCGGAGCGAACTGCTCGCCGGCTTGCTCGACGAGCGGATGGTCGAAATCACCGTCGAATCGCGGGCCACGCCGATCATGGTCGGCGGCGTCGGCATGGAGCATCTCGATTTGGACCTGCAGGGAATGTTCGACAAAATCCTCCCCAAGCAAACCAGTCGCCGCGAAATCTCGGTCGCCCAGGCTCGGCAGGTCGTCTTCGAGCAGGAATGCGAAGGGATGCTCGACCAGGACAAGATCAACTCGGCCGCCATCGACCTGGCCGAAAATCTCGGCATCATTTTCATCGATGAGCTCGATAAGATCGTCGCCAGCGACAGCCGCGGGGCCGATGTCTCGCGGCAGGGAGTGCAGCGCGATTTGCTGCCGATCGTTGAGGGGACGCAGGTGCAGACGAAATACGGCTACGTCCGGACCGAGCACGTGCTGTTCATCGCGGCGGGGGCGTTTCACAAAACCAAGCCCAGCGACCTGATGCCCGAATTGCAAGGCCGATTTCCGATTCGCGTCGAGCTCGACGACCTCACCAAGGACGATTTCGTCCGCATCCTCAAGGAACCGCAGAATTCGCTCACCCGGCAATATGCGGCCCTGCTGGGTGCCGAGGGGGTGACGCTCGAATTCACCGACGATGGGATCGCCGCCTTGGCGGAGTATGCGTTTCGCGTCAACCAGACGACGCAGAACATTGGTGCCCGGCGTCTCTATACGATTCTGGAGCGGCTGCTGGAGGAGCTATCGTTCGAGGCTTCGGAGATGAAATCCGGGCAGGTGCAAATCACCGCCGAATACGTCGCCGCCCGGCTGCAAGGAGTCGCCGACGACGAAGACCTGAGCCGATACATCTTGTAGTGGACTCGGCCCACCTCATGCTGATTGTGAATCGCCGGAACCAAACCTGGTTCCCCAACCCAGGCCCCCCCCCCCCCCAACCCCGCCCCCCCCCCCCCCCCACCCCCCCCCCCCCCCCCCCCCCCCCCCCCCCCCCGCCCCCGCCCCCCCCGCGCCGGCCGCCCCCCGCCCCGCCCCCCGCCGCCCCCCCGCGGCGGGGGGGCGGGCC
>JANRLS010000222.1:0-7512 GCA_033762315.1 Pirellulaceae bacterium | reverse complement strand
ACCGATTGATGCCGTTCAGAATACCTCAACCGCGGAATGGTTGCCATGTTCAAAAAACTCGGCTTGGTCCAATGATCGGGTGCTCGGATTCTACTTCTTCAGAGCCTCGTTGATCTCGACGCTGGCCGCCTTCATCGCTTTCGATAGCTCATCGAGCTTGCCGGTATCGGCGGCAGCGAAGACCGCGTCGATCCGGTCGAGCGGCCCGCGGAGTTTGGCCTGCAGCGCGGCAAGTTGCTCCCCTTGCAAGGTGGCCAGCATCTCCCGGGCCCCATGCAAACCGGTCCCTTGGCCCGGGTTGGTCACGCCACCATAGAACGGCTGGCGCGAGGCAGTGTGGGCGAGCGCGAACCGCAGCCGCAGGTGCCGCAAGCCAAAGCCATCGGGGCTGCCGCGCCCCAGCGGCGACGACATCGCCAAAATGGCCACCGTGATCTTGTCCCCCGCCTTCGTCGGCATCGGGGCGTTGCTCATCCAGACGGTCGACCGCTGATCGGCATTGGTGAGCATCCCGTCCTTGCTCCAGAGGCCCGCCGGCTTGCCGTTGATGTAGGCATAAAACTCCCACCGCCCCAGCACGTTGCTTTCAATCCCCAGGTTGTAGCCATTCGGCGGAATCGCGATCTTGCCCAGCTTCTCCGGCACCACAAAGCTGACCCGATACCAACCCGCCGCTCCCGGCTCGTTCTGGCCATGCACCTCGTACGGATTCTTCAGTATCTGCATCCCCGCTTCGTCCGCGTTCAGCTCGAAGAGCGGCGGCGCGAGACCCGGTCGAAACTTCACCTCCTTCGCCAGATCGATCGAATCGAGTGCCACCAAGCGGTTAATGAGGGCCGTCACGTCGTCGGCCGTTTGGGCGCGAGCGGCGGCAGGCAGAATGCTGAGGACGATCACGCCGAGCGAGGCGAGGTGGCGCATGCTGACGGCTCCTTGATGCGGAGTTTGCAGAATGATGGGGACAGAATAATGGAAGAGAATGGCGAAGGCAAAATAATGGGGGCAAGATAATCGGGAACACGGTATGCGCACGGGCTGCCAATCTGACTCCCATTTTCGCTCCTCATTATTCTGCCCACATTATTCTGCAAACCCCCTACCGCCCCCTCGAGCGAGCCCGTTCGTCCTTAGTATCCCCGGCCGCTCCCTCCGATTAGGCTGGTGGTTCCCGCCTTGGAGCCATCCTCATGTTCCGCCGCATCTGCCTCGTCGCAATTGCTCTCGTCGGAGTGTTCGCCGGCCAATCGCTCGCTGCTGAGCCGGTTCTCAAGATTGAAACGCCGATGTCACCGCCCAACTGGGCCCTCTTGCAGCGCGAATTGCTGCGGGCCAATGCAGCGGCTTGCCAGGAGTTCTATGCCAAGTATTTCGACGAGCGGGGGTTTTTGCTGTGCGTCGAACGGTGGGGGGGCGACGATGGGCCGGACGATGCGATTGAGAACTGCAACGAGTGGCCGCTGCTCTATGCGCTGGGCGGATCGGAATTGGTGCGGCAAATGTATGAGAAGGCCTGGGAAGGGCACCTGCGGCAGTACACGCTGGCTAAGACAACTGACGTGCCGATGGCTCGGGACGGCATGTACTACAAGGAATTCCCGACGCAGATGGACTGGATGCACAACGGCGAGGGACTGACGGTCTTCAACGTGTCGGGCCTCGCCAACCCGCACGATGCCCGCTTTCAGGCTCGCACCCGCCGCTATGCGGGCTTCTACATGAACGAGGACCCGGGCGCCCCGAATTACGATCCCCAATACAAAATCATCAAAAGCCTGTTCAACGGCAGCCGGGGGCCGCTGCTGCGGAAGGCGACGGCCCTCGATTGGGCCGGCGATCCAATCGAGGTCGAAAACCGCTTTAAGCCGGCTCATGGCGAGCGGACGTATCAGGAAATGCTCGACCACTTCAAGGACTACAACGACATCCTCGGCGACCACCCGCAAAATCTGCGCGCGACGACCCTGGCCTTCAACGCCTTCGCCCTCACGCACGAAGCGAAATACAAAGCCTGGGTGCTGGAGTATGTCGATGCCTGGCGCGAGCGGGCCGCCGCCAACGGCGACATTTTGCCCTCGAACATCGGCCTCGATGGGAAAATCGGCGGAGCCGCCGGCGGCAAGTGGTATGGCGGCGTCTATGGCTGGGGCTTCTCCGTCACGGTGCCGCAAACCGGCGACATCGCCCACCGCACCCGCACGCAGTCGGGCTTCTCCGGCTTCTGCAATGCCTTCCTGCTGACCGGCGACGATAGCTACCTCGCGGTCTGGCGGCGGCAGATCGACGCGATCAATGCCCAGCGGCGAATGATCGACGGCCGCTGGATGTATCCCCGCATGCACGGCGATCAGGGGTGGTACGACTGGCAGCGCGAGCCCTATGCCGAACATGCCCAGGATATGTACCTGCTCTCGATGCGTGACGACGACGCCAAGCGGGCCCCGGCCGATCCGTGGCTCAACTATCTCCGCGGCGCGAAGCCCGATTATCCCGAAACGGCCCTGCGGCGCGACCTGGCGCTGATTCGCCAGCGAATTGCCGCGATGCGCCAGGACGATACCACGCCCGATACTCGCCTGGCCGACGACCCGATGAAGTTCAACCCCGCCAGCGTCAAGTCGCTGCTAGAACTAACGCTCGGCGCGCCCGAACCCGGCCGCGGTGGCAACCTGCTGCTGGCTCGGCTGCGGTATTTCGATCCCACGCTGCGCCGCCCCGGTCTGCCGGAGGATGTCGCGGCGCTCGTCGAGAAACTATCCGCCGACGAAGCGGTGGTGACGCTGGTGAACGTGAACCAGGTGGTTGGCCGTTCCGTGGTGATTCAAGGGGGCGCTTATGGGGAGCACGAGATTGTATCTGCCGGGGTGGCTGGTGCTCGCAGTGCGGCAACGCCTATCGCCGCCCCACACCTGCGCGTCGATCTCGCTCCCGGCTGCGGCACGAAGCTGACGCTCCGGATGCGCCGCTACGCGAATCCGCCGACGCTGGCCTGGCCGTGGGAGTGACCCAGGAGTGATGGGTTGCCCTGCGCACCACTCATCGCCAAAAATCCCCCTGGAAGTTAAGATCAAGGGAAGAATGCCGCTGGCGAGGTCGCAAGTCTTGCCGGCGGTGACGGCCACGGGTTCCGCCAGTTATCGGAGACTTATCATCATGAAACGCGACCCACGCGTTGCCGCGATCCTCGCTTGTGTCGCCGCCATCCTGCTGGCCGCGACCGGTTGCCCGAACCCCAAGGCCAATGTCGTCCCGCCCGATGAAGCAACGACCGTGGTCGCTCCCCCCGCCGCGCCGCTTCCCCCCGATAAGCCCGACGATGCCGCCGCGCTCGAAAAGGCGGGGGCTTATCTGACCAAGGGGCCTGATGGCAGCGTGACGGAAGTGGAGCTTGGCCCCACCACCACGGGCGCGGCGCTCGTTCACTTGCAGGGGTTGCCCAAGGTGTTTCGCCTGCTGGCGGATAATCGCGAAGTGACCGACGAAAGCCTCGCCCTGCTCGCCGGTCATCCGAGCCTCAAAATCATTTCGCTCGAGCAAAGCTCGGTCACCGACCAGGGGATGGAGCATCTGAAGTCGCTCCCCAAACTCGAGGAAGTGAACCTGAAAAAGACCGATCTGACCGATGCCGGCTACAAGACGCTCGCCGGCATCGCGACGCTTAAGCGGATCAAGGCTCCGCAAACGAACTTTGGGGACGATTGCTTCGCGGCGATTTCCGGCATGAAGCAGCTGGAACTGCTCGACTTGCAGGATTGCAATCGCGTCACCCCTGCCGGCCTGGCCAAGCTGGGCGAATTCAAAAACCTCAAGAGCTTGCGCCTGTGGGGGCCCACGATCACCGACGACGTGCTGCAGCCGGTGGTGGGGCTGCAAAACCTGAAAACCCTGTCGCTGGAGCAATGCACCGCGCTCACCGCCGGGGCCTTCGATCACATCGCCAAGCTCCCGAACTTGCAGGAGCTGGTCTTTGTCGGCACGCCGGTGACGGACGCGGCGCTGGAAAAGATCGCCGGCCTCGCGAAGCTCAAAAAGCTGGAGCTGCGCGAAACCCAAGTGACGAGCCTCGGCCTCTCGTATCTGGCCGGTATGAAGGATTTGGAATATCTCGATTTGACGCAGACGACCGTCGGCAACGAAGGGCTGGAGCACCTCAAAGGCCTGGCGAATCTGCAGACGCTCAAAATGTGGGCAACTCGCATCGATGACGCCGGCCTTTCCAACCTGACGGGCCTGCAAAAGCTGAAGCACCTCAATCTTGACGCCTGTTCCGGAATCAGTGATGCCGGGATGCCCCACATCGGCAAGCTGGAGGGACTTGAGTATCTGCACATCGGCAGCACGAACGTGACCGACGTGGGGCTCGCCGAGCTCAAGGGACTGAAGAACCTGAAGGAGCTGATCGTCACGTTCCTGTCGGGCGTGTCGGACGACGGGGTCGATCAACTGAAGGAAGCGCTGCCGCAACTCGAAACCGTCGATCGGTAGCTCCCCACCGGCAGGATGTCGCCGTGACCGCACCGCCCGTCAGTCCCACGCAGTGGGGTGCCGCCGAAATCGCCCGCCTCGTCGCGGCGCGCGAAGTCTCGGCGGTCGAGGTGGCGCGGGCCTTCATCGACCGGATGGAAGAGGTTGCCTCCGCGCTCAATGCCGTCGTCTTCAAGCGCTACGACCTGGCCCTCCGCGAAGCGGCCGAGGTCGATGCCTGCCTCGCGCGAGGCGAATCGCTCGGCCCGCTGGCGGGTGTGCCGCTGACGGTGAAAGAGTGCTTTCATCTGGCGGGAACGCCCGCGACGATCGGCCTCGAAAAACGCCGGACAGAAATCGGCACCGACGACGGCATTTTGATTCGCCGCCTGCGCGCCGCCGGGGGAATCATCCTGGGCAAGACGAATGTGCCGCAGATGATGATCTGGCACGAGTGCGACAACCCGGTGTTTGGCCGTACGAACAATCCGTGGAATCTGGCCCACACCCCCGGCGGCAGCACGGGGGGAGAGGGGGCGATTATCGCGGCCCGCGGCTCGCCGCTAGGGCTGGGAAACGACCTCGGCGGCAGCATCCGCATTCCCTGCCACTGGTGCGGCATTCATGGCTTCAAGCCGACATCCCTCCGCCTGCCGCGCGTTGGCACCGTTTCGACGCTCCGCGGCTTCGACACCATCGTCACCCAAGCGGGGCCCATGGCCCGCCGCGTCGAGGATCTATCGCTGGCGATGCGGGTGCTGGCCGACGCGTCCGATGGGTATGTCGCGGGAGATGTCGTGCCTGGTCCGCTGGGCGATCCGGCGCTGGTGCGGATCGACAAATTGCGGATTGCCACCTGGACCGACGACGGCTTTTTTCCGGTTTCGCCGGCGATCGCCCGCTCCGTGCGCGAAGCGGCCGACGCTTTGCGCCGCCGCGGTGCCGAGATTGTCGAGCTCGACGCGGTCGCGGTTGGCGAGCGGCTGCGGCTCTCCGAAGTGTTCGACCTGTATTGCAGCTTGCTGGCGGCTGATGGCGGAGCCGGCACGGCGGAGCTGACGCGCGGCAGCCCGCTCGATTGGCGCGTCGCCCGGATGATGTGGATGGCCAACCTGCGGCCGCTGGCCCGGCTCACCGTCGTTCGCGGCTTGCGGATGGCGGGTCAAACGTGGCTGGCAAGGCTCGTTGGCCACGCCCGCCCGACGTCGGCGGCCACTTTTTGGCGGCTGGCGATGCAAAAGCACGCCCTGGTGCGGGGCACGCTTGCCTGGCTGCAAGAGGCCCGGATCGACGCCCTGCTCTGCCCGCCGCACGCCCTCCCCGCGCCGCAACACATCAAGGCTTACGACCTGTTGCCCGCCGCCGCGAGCGCCTTCGTCTTCAATCTGCTCGGCCTGCCCGCCGGCGTCGTTTCGATCAGCCGGGTGCGGGCCGGAGAAAACCCGCCCCGCCCGACCAGCCGCGACCGGGTCGAACAGCAAGCGGCCTCGGTCGAGCGGGCCAGCGTCGGCCTGCCGGTCGGCGTGCAAGTGGCTTCGCTCCCGTGGCGCGAGGATGTCGCCCTGGGGGTCATGGGGGCGATTGAGGCAGACTTTTGTCACGAGCCGGATTATCCGCCGCGGGCGCTCGTCCCCAGCGACGGCCCCCTCGCTAGCGCATGACCCTCGCGCGGATATAATTCCCGCATGCCCAGGCCCAAACCGGTCAATCCGTTCTATCCCGCGCTGATCGTCGCCGGGGTGGTCTTTGCCATCACCGCCTGCGCCTATGGCGCGATGACGGTCCGCGGCCTCGATCCGCGCCTGGCCGACGAACGGGGACTCATGGCCCTGCTGGATCGGCATGGGGTGGCGATTTTGATCGTGCAGCTCGTGGTGCTCGCGATTCTGACGTGCCTCGCCATCGGCACCGATGACTTTTGGACCCGGCGGGCCGAGGCGCGGGCCAGCCAGCCCCCCGACCCAGCGGACTGAACCGGAGCAGCGGCCATGAAAGTCAATTCTTACGAGCAAGTTCCCCAGCAGCCGGTCGAAATGGAAGGCTCGCACGGGTGCCAGGTGCGCTGGCTCCTGGGGGAGCGCGACGGCACGCCGAACTTTGCCATGCGGCAATTCGAGGTCGCTCCCGGCGGGCACACTCCGCGGCATAGCCACCCTTATGAGCACGAGGTCTTCGTGCTCGAGGGGGAAGGGGTTGTCGTCGAAGGAGAGGAGCCGCACCCCTTGCGGGCTGGCGACGTGGTGTTCGTGCGGCCCGACGAGATTCATCAGTTTCGCAACACGGGTGCCGCCCCGCTCAAGTTTTTGTGCCTGGTACCGAACTCGGCCACCGGAAAGCAGGTGACCGTCGCGCCGGAATGCGGAATCGACATGAGCTCAATCTGAGTTTTCGGTCTGATCCAAGGGTGAGAATGGTGACTTTTCTAGGATTGACTCCACATCGCGCAGAGTTGGCCTCGTCCAACCATAGGTAGGATGGCGATTGAAGAAACCCGAGATCCGAAATCCAAAGGACAAGAGGGTGTCCAGTCCTTGTTCGCGCCAATCAAACCGATGCACTCGATGATACCGGTTGGCATCGCGGCCGGAGATCGTCAGCCATTCACCGTCGAAGACCAGGGCATTGGGATCGACTAAGTGTGAGTCGTCTGCGGGCAACGCCCAAAATCCGCAATGGTCAATCATGTGCAGAAGTGTCAGCCATTCTCCCTGGGGGAGTGATTCAACGCCGCTGTCTCGTTCAAACCCGCCATGTCGAAGTGTGGCAACATACCAACCGCTCCGTTTTTCACCGTAAATATTCACTGCAAAGCGTCGGTCGAAGGCATCGATTCGTTCGATGCGGAATGCAGATTCTGCGCCATCAGGGAGCTTCCACGACATCGGTTTCACGGCGTGACAGGATAGAGAGATTAGAGCGTATTTCAAAACCGTCCTAGGACGACGATGAGGCACGCAAGCTGGACGAATCCGTGAAAGAGATGGGCATGGTACTCGTAACGCGTGACAAGACGCCGAAAGTTCTGGAGCCAGCTTATCGAGCGCTCCACTT
>JANRLS010000221.1:0-24481 GCA_033762315.1 Pirellulaceae bacterium | reverse complement strand
GCGGCTGCTGGACGCCCTGAACCAAATTTTGCGGCAGCACAACGCGGTATTCATGCCGCAGCAAAAGCAGTAGAGCAAGATTGGGGGGCGGCGGGCGAATATTCCGGTAGCGCGCTGGTGAATTGGACTCGTCAACTTGCCTCGGAGGGCCTGGCGATGAAATCGCTGCTGCTGTTTTCGTGGCTGCTGGTGGGGGCCGAGCCCCCCGCCGACGGAACGTTGATTTTCCTCGAGAATTGCAACAGCTTCGTGGAATTCGCCACGCGGGGAGAAATCGGCCACGTGGCGATTGCCCTGGCCGATGAGCGAACGCCGTGGGTTTACGAGGCCACTCCAGGGCATGTCCGCCGGGTAGCGGCCGCGGAATACCTGGCCGAACTGGCGCGGCTGAACGAGCGACGCCGCGAAGCGAAGCAGATTCGGGTCTGGTCGCTCGCACCGCAGAGCGATTATTGCGACGAGGAAATCGCCCGGATGCGGGAGTATCTCGACGGGCAACTGGGGCGACGGTATTCGGTGAAGAACTATGTCGTCGGCGAGCCGGGCGATGGCATTCATTGCGCCGAACTGGCGGCCAGCACGCTCAATGCCTCGGGACGATTCGCTTTCGACGAGTGCCACCGAATTCATCCGACCGCGCTGCATCGCGCCGTGTTGCCGCAGCATGCGCCGGCCACCGAAATTGCGCTCGCCAGCCTGGCCCAAGAAGCCTGGTGCCTGCGCGCGCAGCGCCGCTGGGGAGGCTGGTTCAGCTGGTGCGGCTGGAGTTGCGGCGAGGCGTGGTCTTTTTGCTGGTAAGGCGCGTCAAACTGAAGCGTCACCGAGGGCGCGGCGGTTCACTCGGCACGGACGCACGATGTCCTTCATCATCGGCACCGACGAAGCGGGTTATGGGCCGAATCTCGGTCCGTTGGTGGTCGGGGCGTCGGTGTGGGAAGTGCCGGACCATGTTGCCGCGGAAGGGATGTACGACCATTTGGCCAGGTGCATCAACGCTGATCCGCGACAGAAGGCGGGCCAGCGGGTGGTGGTGGCCGATTCCAAGCAGTTGCACAAGGGGGAATCGCTTGCGCCGCTCGAACGGTGCGTGCTGCCGCTGCTCGCGCAGCTCGGCAAGAAGCCCGAAAGTTGGCGCGCCATTTGGCCACTTATCGCTGAGCTTTCGGCCGACGAACTGGCCAGCCAGCCGTGGCACGACGAGTTCGACGAACCGCTCCCAACAGGTGCCGACAGCACCGAAATCGCGGCCAGCGCGGCCCGATTACAGTCAGGCCTCGCCAGCTGCGATTCGCGACTCGTCGATTTGAGGGCGCGAGCCCTTTTCCCGCCGAGCTATAACCGCGAGGTTCGCCGCCACGACAATAAAGCCGAGGTGCTGTCACTAACGACGCTAGAACTGGCCCGCGGGCTGATCGTCGCGCTGCCGCCTGGTCCGGTGACACTGGTGTGCGATAAGCACGGCGGGCGAGACTACTATGCCGGCGTGCTCGCCCACGTTTTCGAGAGCTTCGTGCGGGTGCATGCCGAAACGCGCGAGCTAGGGGTTTATCATCTGCAGTTCGCCGGGCATCCGCTGGAAGTGCGTTTTGTGATGAAAGGGGAGCGGCACCTGCCGGTAGCGCTGGCATCGGTGACGGCCAAATATCTGCGGGAGCTGGCGATGCGTCCGTTCAATGGCTTTTGGCAGCGGCAGGTTGCCGGCCTCAAGCCAACGGCGGGTTACTATGTCGATGCGTGCCGGTTTCGGGAGGAAATACGAGCCGCCCAGGCCAGCTTGCGGATCGAGGACGACCTGTTCTGGCGCGAGCGATGAACGTCGTAAACTGCTTGCTGGAAACAGGTTATATCGAACCTACGGAACCAACAACCACCCCCAAGAGTTGTTTTTGGACGCCCCACCGGCAGCGATTAAACTTAATGCTGGCGAACAGCACTAAAGAGGGTGGCAATTCGCGCCGTCCCACCAACCGCCCGCTCACAACCCCCAAGGAAATCCCGATGTCAACCGGTCCCAGCCAAGCGGATGTCGTGAAAGCGACCATCGCCGAATCGACCGCCATTCGCCGGCTGAACGACGCTCGGGAGAAAATCGTCGAGCAGCTTTCGCAGGTCATCGTCGGCCAGCAGGGGGTGATCGAGGAACTGCTGATCTGCATGTTTGCCCGCGGCCATTGCCTGCTCGAAGGGGTGCCCGGCCTCGCCAAAACGCTGCTCATCAGCACGCTAGCCAAGGCGCTGAACCTGACCTTCAGCCGCGTGCAGTTCACTCCCGATCTGATGCCCGCCGACATCACCGGCACGGAAATTCTCGAAGAAAACCGCTCGACGGGCAATCGCGAGCGGCGGTTTCTCGAAGGGCCTCTTTTCAGCAACATCGTCCTCGCCGACGAAATCAACCGCACGCCCCCCAAAACCCAAGCCGCCCTGCTGGAAGCGATGCAAGAGCGGCAAGTGACGGTCGGCCGCCAACGACATCCGCTGACCGATCCGTTTTTCGTGCTCGCCACGCAAAACCCGATCGAGCAAGAGGGAACGTATCCCCTGCCCGAAGCGCAGCAAGACCGGTTCATGTTCAAGGTGTTCGTGAACTATCCGAACTTTCAAGAGGAGTTCGAGGTCGCCCGCCGCACCACCGCCATCCAAACCGACCACATCCAGCCGGTGCTGACGGGGCAAGAGATCATCGAACTGCAGCGGACCGTGCGCGAGGTGCCGGTCAGCGACCACATCATTCGCTATGCCCTGTCGCTGGTGCGGCAAACGCGCGTCGGCCAGACCGGCGTGCCCGACTTTGTGAACGACCAGATCGGCTGGGGGGCCGGTCCCCGCGCGGTGCAGTTTTTGATTCTCGGCGGCAAGGCGCGGGCCCTCTTGCGCGGCCGGTCGCATGTCAGCACCGACGACATTCAAGCCCTGGCCAAGCCCGTGCTTCGCCATCGCATCGTGGTCAACTTCGCGGCCCAAAGCGATGGCGTTTCGCCCGATAAGATCATCGAGCGACTGATCGCTAGCACGCCGACCAAGGAAGACGAGCTGACGAGCGACGCCCGGTTCAAGAAGATTTTCGCGTCGTAAGTCGATCCAGCGACTCCCCCGCCGATTTACAGCGCTCGCCGTTTCGTAATAATGCGGCGATGAAAACCTTGCTGCTTCTGCGACATGCCAAGTCGAGTTGGAAAGACTCGGATCAGGACGACCACGACCGCCCGCTGAATAAGCGGGGCAAGCGCGACGCGCCCCGCATGGGGGAGCTGCTGCGCGACGAAGGGCTGCTGCCGGATTTGATCGTGGTGTCCTCGGCCCGCCGAGCTCGCAAAACGGCCGAGCACGTGATCCAAGCCAGCGGCTACCGGGGAGAAACCCGCATCACCGGGGAGCTCTACGAAGCCGATGCCGCCAAGCTGATGCAGGTTCTCGCGGGCCTGACCGCAACCTGCGGCCGGGTGCTGCTGGTGGGGCACAATCCGGGGCTTGAGGAGCTGCTCGAAGCGCTGACCGGAGCCTATGCCCCCCTTTCGACCGCCGCGTTGGCAAAGATCGACCTCCCCATCGAAGCCTGGGGAGAAATTTCGTCGTCTCAAGGGCAACTGGGTCACATCTGGCAGCCGGGCGAGCTAGAATGATTTCCCCAGCTTTCCCAAGTTGCCCGGTATGCCCAGTTTCGATAAATGGCTGACCGACGTTCAGTCGGACGATCCCGTTCCGCGGGTCGCCCGGCAAGCGCTGAAGGTCCGTCTAGCCGCGGTGGTCCATTTTTTTGGCCAAGCCGCTCGGCACGGCAAGCGCGAGCGGATGAATGTCGAGGGAGTGCATCAGCTGCGGGTCTGGACGCGGCGCTCCGGAGCGGCGCTCAAGCTGTTCGCCCCCGTCCTGCCGCGCAGACAGGCGAAGTGGCTGGCGGCCAAGCTGAAGGAAATTCGCGGCGTGGCCGGGGAAGCGCGCGATTGCGACATTTTACTCGCCGGCCTGCCGACGACGAGCAAAAACGGCCTGGCCGAGCTGGCGAAAAAAATCCTTCGCCGCCGCGAGCGGGCGCTCGGCAAACTGACGAAGCTCCACGCCAAGCTGGTCACCCGCCCGAAGCTGGTTCGCCAGGGGAAAAAGCTGCGGCAGAAGATTGGCTGGCGCGGCGGAACGAAATCGATCCGGCCGCCGTTTGGTCCGTGGTGCCGCCAGCAACTCGCGCCGCTGGGGAAAAAATTCTTCCCCCTTGCGACCGGCAAGCTGGTCGGCGACCAGGCCCTGCACCAAACGCGGATCGCGGGCAAGCGGCTGCGCTATGCCCTGGAGCTATCAGCAGCGGCGATCCCCGCCCGCCGCTGCCAACGGCTATGCGAGGCCCTGAGTCAACTGCAAGACCGGCTCGGCATCGTGTGCGATCGGCTGGCGGGGGTTGATCGCCTGCAAGGTTGGCTCGCGAAAGCCGAACCCGGCCCCCAGCAGCGCGCCTTGCGGGCCGCCCTTGCCGCCGAGAAAAAGCAACTCGCCCACGAACGCCGCGCCTTTGCCCGCTGGTGGACTCAAGCTCGGCAACAGCGGTTACAAAAGATGTGGGAGCAGGCAATTGGGCTGGGGTGATTTCCTTCCCCCTCACTTCGCCCGCAACCCCGGTATCAACCGCTCGGCGTTGGTGCGATAGAACTTTTCGAGCACTTCGGCGGGCAGCTGCACGGCGGGAATCCGCAGCCACGCGCCACCGCTGCGGCTGGGGTCGGAAAGGTCGAGCCGGTCGGTCTCGAAATACTGCAAATACTGGCTGTAAAACCAGGTGTGCTTCTCTTTCCAGTCGCGCACCGCGGCCTCGTCGGCCGGATCGTGCCACAGCCAGTTCGGATCGTCGGCCGGATAGAGCGAAATGTTGCCCGCCTGGCCTGGCCGGCGTCCCTTGCTCAGGATGCCGTCGTCGGTGCCAAACAGCAGCCGATCTTGATACTTGATGAAAAATGCCCGGACCGCCGGCGGATTCAGCCGGCCCAGAAACCGGAGCCGGGCGGCGCAGTCGGCATGGAAATTCGGATGCTTCTCGAAGGTCCGGCCGAGCCGCTCCAAGTCTTGGCAGAGGCTGCCGAGATGCGCCCCGATAAAGTTGGTTCGCGGGTGTTTTTCCAGCACATGATCGCGCTGGCGAATCAGCTCTTCCCACTTCGGCATGGCGGGATTGTGATAGTGCTGGTCGGCTTCGGTTCGGAGGCCATAGTGCAGGCTGTGATATGTGAGCGGGTGCCAATATTCGCGCGGGTCGGCGGCGTGAATCATCACCGGCAGGCCGAGTTCGCCGCAGCGAGCGAAAAACGGATCAAGCCGCGGGTCGTCCATTGCCAGCAGCTTCCCTTCGCCGTCTTGGTTGTACATGCCGAGGTCTTTCCAGACCTTGACCCCCTGCACACCCGATTGTGCCGCCTCTTCCAGCTCGGTCACGATGTCGACGAAAAAGCCTGGCCGGGCGACATTCCGCAGATCGAGCTTATAGAACACGATCAGCCGATCGGAAAACTGCCGCTTGAGTTCGAGCCACTTGGGGAGCGAACCAGGCGGGGAGCCGCCGTCGAGAATGACCACCTTGTCGATCCCCGTCCGGTCGCACACCGCCAACTCCGCCCGCACCGCCGCTGCGCTCGGCTGGCCGCAGTGCAAATGGACGTTGATCGGGCGAAAGTGGGTTTTATAAGGTGGCTCTGGCTCGGCGGCACTAGCGGCCGCCGTTCCCAAGACCCCCAGCAATAGCAGCCAACCGGCATAGCCAGGCATGACGGCAAACTCCGGATGGACGCTCCATTTCAGGTATTCGAAGGCCGACGAGCAACCGCCGTTCGCCGCGCGACTAACTCAGCAGTTCAGCCAGCGGGCCGGTTTGGTCGAAATCCTTAAGACCGGGATCGGCGACGCCGAACGAATCGCGCGGCTGGCCGACGGCGTGCAGCAGCGTGCAGTACAAGTTGGCCATCGTCCGGTGGCCGCGGACCTGATACTTAGGAAAATCCAGATACCGATTGCCCGCTCGCAACCGGCCCCCCAGGTTGCCCAGCAGCACCACCGGCCACTGGTAGAGCGAAGGATGATGCCCCTCGCCCGAATCGCTGAGATAAACGATCAGCGTGTTGTCGAGCATCGTGCCATTCCCTTCGGGCACGCTTTGCAGCCGGTCGGCCAGCCCCGCGATCAGGCGCGTGTGCAATTGGCGCAGCTCGACGAAGCACTGCTCGGCGGTTTTGTCTTCGAACGAGCCACCGTGGCCGATGTGATGCAGCCCGGGTATGCCGAGTTCCGGGAATTTGCCAAAGCGTTGGCCTCCTTCGCCGGAAGTGAGCGTGACGACGTTCGTCAACCCGGTGACGAGGGCTGCGGCGGCGAGCTCGAATTGGGCCTCCAAAATGACGCTCGAGGTGGTCGATTGCAGCTTCGCGCCGAATTGCGGCGCGCCGCGGCGGATATCCTCGCGCATCGCCTCGATCTTTCCTTGCCGATCGCGCAGCGACTCGAACGCCTCCAAATAACGGTCGAGCTTGTGCCGCTCTTCGCCGGCAAGCTCACTGCGAGCACGGGCGACGTCGTCCGCCAGAAAATCGAGCAGGTTCGTGCGGTGGTCGAATTCGCGCTGCCCGGCATCTTGCGCGACGCTGCCAAACAGCGACTTATAGGCGAGCTCCGGCGAGCAGAGGATCGGCGTCGCTTGCCCCGGTCCGGCTGCCGAGTAGCTATAGGCGGTGCCGATCGATTCGCCAAGTCCAAGGCCGACATGCCTGAAAACACCGGGAAGCGCGGCGGCCAGGGCCAGGTCGATCGTTTGCGCCATCGGCCCCTTATTGGCGGGAAAACAGCCCAGCGCGCCGTGGTTCGCTGAGTGGTCGCTCAAGGCAATGCGGCCCGACAAATTCTGGATGAGGGTTAGTCGCTGCTGATGCCCAGCCAGTGGCTGGAGAGCCTCGTGTAGCGCGCGGCCCGTTAATGATAAATCGACGAGCGATTCAGTGTCGGAACCATAACGGCTGTTCCCCTTGCGCGTCACCCCCGAAGGGACCAGGTGATTCGGGTTCATGCCGTTGCTTTGCATGACGAACACCACGCGGGGGCGATTGGCCGCGGCGTCGCCAGCCGCGTTGGCGGCCAGTTGCCCTAGCACGGGGGCGAGCAGGCTACCGGCGGCCCCGGTCCCCAGGCACTTGAGCAATTGGCGGCGAGTTGATTCCAGCGTCATGGGGTGGGCTCCGTGGAGGAGAGCGCCTGAGTCGGCGACGGATAGCGATAAAGGAACGAATCGGAGGTGAGCAGCGCGGTAACCAAGGCGCGAAAGCTCCCGTCCGATTCGACATAGGCCCGGTCGGCCGCTTGCAGCGTGCGGGCGTCGGAGAGTGATTCGTTACGGCCCAGAAAATAGCGAAACACATGCCGCACGAACACCTGCCGAGCCCGCTCGGAGGCGGCAATTTTGGTAACGAGCTCGCGCGGGTCGGCGACGGGGCCATCGAGCGCCGCGAAGCCGCTGTCGGCGATGAGGCCGGTCGTCAGCAGTTCGACTTCGCGCGTGACCGGTCCCAAGGGCTGCCCCTTTTTATCGACGTTTTTGGCGGTGGCCTCCGGATCATGCACCGTTTCGGTGGTCCGAAAGCGGCCGAAATGGTCGAAATTCTCGAAGGGGAGGCCGAGCTCGTCCATCTTTTGGTGGCACTTCCAGCACTGCGCGGCGCGAGTTACCGTCAGCCGGTCGCGAAAGGTGCGGTGCGGCTCGTCGGGAACTTGGGCGACGACCCCAATCGGCAGGTCGGGCACGGTGCCTCCGAGCAGGCGCTCGCGAATCCAGCGACCGCGGCGGACGGGGTCGTTCTCGAAATTGGTGCTGAAGGCGATCAGCCAGCTCGGCTGCATGAGGATCCCAAGCCGCGTCCCCGCGGGCATGGTCACTGGCTGCTCGGGGGTCCAGGCGGGGATGCCATAGACATACTCCAGTCCTTGCTGTCCTTTGTTGTTGTTGGGATTGAGCACGACGGCCTGCGCGGGAACATCCCAAACGCGGGTTTGCTTGTTCTCGCGGGTGACGAAATTGACGAACGACCGCGGCGTCGTTAGCAAGCGTCGGAATACGTCGCGATCCTCCGCCAGGATATGCAGCACAAGGCGGTCGGTATCGGCCACCAAGGCCCGCGGCTCATGGACGAATCCTGGGGGCTTGTCCTTGAAAACATCGAGGGCCCGGTCGTATTCAAAGTACTGGCGAAAAAACCGCAAGAGCCGCGGCTTTTCGATCTTGGGGTTGCTCCACATTCGCTCGATCTGGTCGGCAACTTGCTCGCGGTTCGCCAGTTCCCCCTTGTCGGCCACTTGCAGCAAGGTGGAGTCGCGGCGGTCGGTCAGGGCGAGGCTGAGGGCCCGGGCGAGCTCACGCGGGGCGAGCATTCGCCGGCCAAGTCCGTCGGCCTGGCCGCCGCCGATTTCGGAGCGATACATCGCGTCGGTCCGGAGCAAAATCGCTTGCAGCATGATCTTGGCCGCGGCCCGATGATCGCCCCCGACCGCGCATTTTTCATAAAGACCGAGGAAGCGATGGGTTTCGTCGTCGGTCGCCGCGCGGCCAATGGCGAGGCGAAATTGCGCTTGCACCGCCGCCGAGAGCTGGGCCGGAGTGGGGGGAGTCGTCGGATGCATCAACTGAACGAGCTCGCGAACGGTATCGTTCTTGCCCGATAGCTTCCCGTCCTTGAATTCGTGGGCCGACTGCCCCTCGACAATCACCGCCGCATTGCGGAGCAAAATCTCGGTGCTCGCTTCGTCAATGGCGTATAAACCGGCATAGTCCTTGATTCCCCGCTCGGGAATCAGCGTGAAAGGCTGCACGATGCCGTCGGCGCGGCCGCGGTGAACATCGCGCACAAAGCCCAAATACCCTTCGGGGCTGAGCCGCCAGAGTCGCGGGGCAGCGGACGACGCCGCGGTCCCTTCGGCCGGCGGCCCGAACAGCAATTCATGGGCGATCAGGTTGCCTTGATTGGGAAGCCGGGCCACATGGCCGCTGGTTTGGGCCGCTATCCACTCGATCACGGCTCGCGCCTGCGCAGTGTTCGGACGGGGCTCGTCGGCGGGAGGCATCAAGCCCTCGCGCAGCTGATCGCGAATCGCGCTCCAGCGTTCCCAATCCTGCTCCGCGGCCGGTTTCAGGTCGTCCAGCCGCAGTTCTGCCTCTTGTTTCCGGGGACCGTGGCATTTCGTGCAGTGTGCCGCCAAAAAAGGCTTGACGAGCGCCTCGAAGGGGGGCGAATCAGCGCCCAGGCTGGCGGCGGCAAATGCCAATCCCACCAGCGCAGCAAGGACAGGGAATTTCATTCGGCAGTGGTCCGGAAGGGAAAGGCGTGCGGCGGGCGCGGCGGGTCAAAGGTGCGGCAATCTGGCGGCGCAGCTCCATTATTCTGTGCCGCCCGGCGGGGGGAAGTCAACTCTCGTGGCGGGCTGTCGGGTCGTCAATAATTGGTAACAACTTCAGTGCCGGCGCGGGTGCCCAAGGCAGTCCAGAGGGTGGGATTGATAGAATTGGCAACGAAGCGGACCGAGGCATCGACGTGGGCGACCATCACCCCCCCCGGATGATAGCTGCGGGCCGCGGCGATTTGCGTTCCGAGCAGCGTGACACTGGCCGCACACGGGCCGACTTTCGTGTCATTGCAGGCAGGGGTGAGATCGCCGACGGGCGAATTCGGACCTCGTCCCACGCTGAATGTCGAAGACCCCATCGAGTACATGGCCCAGATTCCCCGGCTGTCCGTATTGGCGATGGACGATTTGACCTCCGACAGCGCGAGCGTGCTCGAAGTGCCATCGGTCACGTCCGAGAAGTTGACGCGGGCATTGATGCTAAACGCGCCAAACATGTTGATATTGCTCCACGACTGATTCAAATTGCCGGCACCAAAACAGGCGGCATAGTTGCCGCGGGCCAGCGATTCCATGTCGTCGATGACGATGTCGTCGGTCTTGTTGACGGGATTGCTCGGGCAGGCCGCAATCGGCAGCCACAATCGGGCATACGCGTCCACGTCGTTGCATTCGTCGAGCGCGCAGTTCGGATTCGCCCGGTACTGCTTGGTGTAGTCGTCATACAGCTCGTTGCGCTCTAGTTGCGGCAGAATGAGCACCAGCCAATTCGCGGCGTGGCCGTCGCATTGCTTGGTGGGCTCATCCCACACGGTATTGGGACGGGTGTTAATCGCCCCCGTCGGCAATTGTCTCTGGCTATCGTGATAGTTGTGGGCCGCGATCATCAGTTGTCGCAACTTGTTGCCGCACGAACTGCGCCGCGAAGCCTCGCGAGCCGCTTGAACGGCGGGCAACAGGATCGCGACCAGCACACCGATGATCGCGATGACGACCAGCAACTCGACCAGAGTGAATCCCGGCCGACGGTGCGCGGAAATGCCCCGTCCGGCAAAAAGCTGCGCCATGGCCCGTTTCCTTATTTTTTACCCCAGCGACTGTGCCCGCTGCCGAGAACTCGGCATCACGAAGAAATAGCAGAAATAGCAGATTTTTGCTTGGCAGGCAATTCCGCGACGCGCCCTTGTCGTTTTTGCGGCAATTCGTTCTGCTGGCGGCAGATTTTTTTGGCCGGGATGCACCGCTTGGAACCGGCCCCTCTTCCCGTGGGAGATTCGATCATGGCAAGCGTGAAGTCCATCGGTTCGCTGCTGCTGGTTTCGATCTTGGCGGTTCCGGCATGGGCCGATATTGCCCCGTCGCCGCGCCGCGAAAATGCCCGCGTTACCGCGGGGGTGGAGATCAGGTACGGGGCGATTCGTGGCGAACGGACCAATGTGAAGGCGAAGATCGTGATTCCGGCGTACCTCGTGGCCGGCGATGGCCGCGGAGTGCCGAAGGTCGAATCGAAGGAAGGGGGGGCACCGAAAGAGGGCGCGCCGCGCAAGGAAGAAGCACCCAAGGAAGGGGCCTCCCCCCCGCGTGCCGCTCCCGAAGGGAGGCAATCGTCGCTGCCGCCGCTGGGAACCACCGTGGCGGGAATTGCCCTGTCGCTGGCGGCGGTGAGCGTGGTGTTCTTGGTGCGCGGGAACAAGACGGCTAAGACCACGGCGGTGATCGCCCTCGTTTCGGCCGGGTTGCTCGGTGGCTGGAGCCTGGCGCAAGCCGACCTTGTGGTCCCCGGCCAGCGCGGCGAACCGGTGATCGTGATTGAATTGTCGGACGACGCGGAAACCGTGTCGCTGCTGATCGCGCGCTAGACAACGCTCGTTTGGTCCAAAGGAAACTTCATGCGTAAGAAATTCATCGCCGGCAACTGGAAAATGAATACCACCCGGGCCGATGGCGTGGCGCTGGCCGCGGCGATCGCCAAGGGAGTGGGGACGGCGACCGATGTCGAAGTGGCCGTTTGCCCGCCGAGCCTTTATCTGGCGGCCATCGGCCAGGCCATCGCCGGTTCGAGCGTCGGCTTGGGGGCTCAAAACTGCTATCACGAGGCCAAGGGGGCATTCACGGGCGAAAACAGCCCGGCCATGCTGGTCGATGTGGGCTGCAAATATGTCATTCTCGGCCACAGCGAGCGGCGGGCCATTTTTAAGGAGACGAGCGCGGATGTGGCCAAGAAAGTGCTGGCGGCGCTCGCCGCGGGACTGACGCCGATTGTGTGCGTGGGGGAAACGCTCGACGAGCGGAAGGCGAACCGGACCACGGCGGTCGTCCGCGAGCAAATCGAAGGCTCGCTCGCCGGCCTCTCCCCCGAACAGGTGCTGAAGCTGGTGATCGCTTACGAGCCGGTGTGGGCAATTGGGACCGGTGTGGTGGCGACTCCGGAGCAGGCCGAGGAGGTTCATGCTGACCTTCGCAAATTGCTGGAAACCCGCTACACTACTGAAGTTGCGGCGAGCGTGCGAATTCAGTATGGCGGCAGCGTGAATGCCGAAAACGCGGCCACATTGCTCAGCCAGCCGAACATCGACGGGGCCCTGGTCGGCGGGGCGTCGCTCAAGGCGGACGGCTTTTTGGCGATTATCGCCGCGGCCCGACGCTAGGGGTTCGAGATAGAAGTCAATCGAGAGAAGGAATTCGAGAGAAAAACAGCCATGCCCACGATTCTGGCGGTGACCGCCATCCATTACCTGTTCACGATTCCCTTATCGCTGCTGTCGATCTTTCTGATGCTGGTGATTCTGGTGCAGCGTGGCCGCGGCGGCGGGCTCACCGGGGCGCTCGGCGGCATGGGGGGGCAAAGCGCGTTCGGCACCAAGGCGGGGGATCTGTTCACGCGGATCACGATCGTCGTCGCCGCGCTGTGGATTTTGCTCTCGATGGCCGCGCTGAAGGTGCTGAATCCGATTCGCGAAACGGCCAAAAAGCCCGAGCCGCCGCCGGCAGTCCAGCCGACCGACTCAGGAACGCCGCCGGCCACTACTCCGCCAGCGACGACACCCCCCGCGACGACGCCTCCCGCTACTGGCGTGCCGGGAACCACGCCGGAGAAGCCCGCGGAGACCACCCCCGAGAAACCGACGACCGATAAGCCCGCGGATAAGCCCGCCGAGCCTGCCACGCCCAACGATAAGCCCGCCGAGACCGAAAAACCGGCGGAAAAGCCCAGCGAGAAGCCCGCCGAGACCGAAAAGCCCAAGCCCGCCGAAGGTGATAAGCCCGCCGAACCGAAGCCGGCGGAACCGAAGCCTGCTGAGCCGAAACCCGCCGAACCCAAACCAGCGGATAGTGAGAAGCCAACCGAACCCAAGCCGGCCACGACTGATAAGCCCGCTGAGCCGAAGCCTGCTGAGCCGAAACCTGCCGATGAGAAGCCTGCCGATGAGAAGCAGCCATAGTGCTGCCCCGTGTGTAATGGGTGGGAATCAACTCGCGGGACGCAACCTAGCTTCGTCTGGCTCGGGAATTTCCAGACGAAGCAAGGCTTCTTCCTACGCAAGAATAGAGCCACAAGTCGTTGCAGGCTAATAGTTTACGGCAAGCACCTGCCACCGGAGGGTGGCCCGGTCAAAATTCTCGGCACAAGTTCATTGACAAACGGTATTTGTGTACACTATAATCTCGCTCGGCAGGATGACTCCGGCGGCGAACTAAGGGATCTCGCGTGCTTTTGAGCATGACCGGCCACGGCGAGGCGCAACGCCACGCGGAAGGAACGTCCGTCGCGGTCGAGGTCCGCACCGTCAACAATCGCTATCTCAAGGTCAGCTTTCGGGCCACCGAAGGGTATCAATCGCTGGAGCCGCAGATCGAGGCGGTTGTCCGCCAGCAGATTCGCCGCGGCACGCTGCAGGTCAATTTGCGGGTCGATCGCGAGCCCACCGCCGACGACTATCGCCTGAACGAAGCGGTGCTCCGAGGCTATCTCGCGCAGCTCGGCCCGCTGCTGGCGGGAAATGCCGCGGACAGCGTGCCGCTCGCTTCGCTCTTGGCGCTGCCCGGCGTCGTCCGCGAACCCACGGCCGGGGCCGACCAGCTCGAGGCGCAGTGGCCGCTGATCGAAAAGACGCTGAGCGATGCCTTGCGCGGCCTGTCGCGGATGCGCACGGACGAGGGGCGGGCGATGACCGCCGACCTGGCCGCCAATAGCCAGGTCATTGCCGCCGAGCTGGCGGCAATCGAGCGGCGCGGCCCGCTGGTGGTCGATGCTTATCGGGGTCGCCTCCAAGAACGGCTCAATAAGTTGCTAGGGGAACTGGGCGTGCGGATCGAGCCGGCTGACATCGTCCGCGAGGTGGGCATTTTCGCCGAGCGGAGCGACATCGCCGAGGAAATCGTCCGCCTCAAAAGCCATCTGGAGCAGTTCGACGCCACGATGGCCCAGGAGGAATCGAACGGCCGCAAGCTGGAGTTTTTGACCCAGGAGATGTTTCGCGAGACCAACACCATCGGCTCCAAGGCCAACGATGCCGAGATCGCCCGGCACGTGATCGAGATCAAGTCGGCCATCGAGCGGATGCGGGAGATGATTCAGAATGTGGAGTGAGCGCTCAACTGGGTTGCGGTGGCGGGCGGGCTGAAATTGTGAAGAGGGCTTATCGGGGAAAGGCTCCATAAGCGACCAAGAGATGGCCGTAAATTGTTTTCAGGCAAGCACTTGCGACGAATCCGGTGCCGTCCATAAAACGCGCAGAGAATCGAATCCATAACTAATTGGGCTCGCCACGAAGGGGGCCCGCTTCCGACCGCTTCCAGCCAGGAAACCGGTTCGGAGGGAGTCTTGTGGACTGAAGAAACAACTGGCATGGCACTGCCGCAATCGACCCCGCGACTCATCATCATCTCCGGCCCGTCGGGAGCGGGGAAATCGACCGTCGTGCGCCAGCTGCTCGCCGATTGTCCGTTGCCGCTGGCCCTCAGCGTGTCGGCGACGACGCGGTCGCCGCGGCCGGGCGAGGTGGACGGGGTGAACTACTTTTTCCTCACCCGCGAGGAATTTGCCCGCCGCCGCCAGGCTGGAGAGTTTCTCGAATGCCAGGAGGTTTTCAGCCGGGGGGATTGGTACGGCACGCTGCAAAGCCAAGTGGCCGCTGGACTTGCGGCCGGCAAATGGGTAATCTTGGAGATTGACGTGGATGGGGCTTTGGACGTGATCGCCAAGCGTCCCGACGCCCTGACCATCTTCATCCATAGCGGTTCGCTCGAGGAACTCGAAGCCCGCCTCCGGAAACGGAACACCGAAACCCCGGAATCGCTCCAGCGCCGGCTGGAGGTTGCCCGCCGTGAATTGAGCTTTCAGAGCCGCTATCAGCACCAGGTTATCAACCGCGACGTCCAACAGGCCGTTCGCGATATCTGCGATCTTTTGCACCGCCGCGCCAAGGAGTAGTCATGCTCGAAGACCTGCGTGAAGAGGGGATCGTCAACAAACTGGGAGGCCGCTTCAAGCTCAGCACGCTGATTCAAAAGCGGCTGGTGCAGCTCAATGCCGGCAGCCGGCCCCTCGTGGAACTGAGCACGCAAGACAAGATGCAGATCGTGCTGCAAGAGATTTTGCAGGACAAGATTTATCTCGACGCCTCGCAGCAAGTTCGGCTGGTGGGCGAGTTTCAGGGAACCGGCGAGTCGATGGAGCTCGATCTGGGGGACCTCTAGCGCGGCCTGCCGCGACAGCGGGGTTTTATGCACGGGCGCGAAATCGTGGTCGGCGTGACCGGCGGCATCGCGGCCTACAAGACGGCGGCGCTGGTCAGCCAGTTGGTGCAGGCCGGTGCCGGTGTGACGGTGGTCACCACCGCCGCCGCCGAGCAGTTCGTCGGCGCGGCCACCTTCGCCGCGCTGACGGGCCGGCCCGTTGCTCGCAAGGTATTCGACGAGGTGCTGTTTCCGCTCGGCGCGCACATCACGCTCGCCGAGCGGGCTCAGCTATTGCTCGTCGCCCCCGCCTCGGCCGATTTCCTTTCCAAAGCGGCCCACGGCACGGCCGACGACCTGCTGACGACGCTCTATCTCGCCTTCGCCGGCCCGGTGCTCGTCGCTCCCGCGATGAACACCGCCATGTGGGAAAAGCCGGCAGTGCAAAGGAACGTCGCCCAGTTGCGGGCCGATGGGGTTGGCTTCATCGATCCCGAAGCGGGCTGGCTCAGTTGCCGCCAAGTGGGGGCGGGCCGCATGGCCGCGCCCGACAAAATCTTCGAGGCCGTGCGCGGCTTGCTCGCCACGAGCTGACCGACGATCAAAGCCTTGATCTCGCAATAAGGACATTCGATGAATCGCCGCAGCTTTCTGGAATCGACCGCGGCCGCGAGTGCCGCCGCCACGCTCGCCTCGCTCACGACGCCCCGCGCAGTCGCCGCCAACGAGAAGATCGCCGTCTGCGTGGCGGGCGTGCGCGGCCGCGGCGCGAGCTTGCTGACGACTTTCAGCTCGCTGCCCACCGTCGAGGTGAAATACGTCTGCGACCTCGACGAGGCCGTGCGCGAATCGCGCCTGGCGCAGATGCAGCAGCGCACCGGCAAAAAGCCGCTGGGGATCAAGGACTATCGGCAAGCGCTTGATGACAAGTCGCTCGATGCGATTGTCCTCGGTACTCCCGACCACTGGCACGCCCTGCCGACGATCCACGCCTGCCAGGCCGGCAAGGATGTGTATGTCGAAAAGCCGGACGGCCACAACATTCAAGAGGGGCGGGTCATGGTCGCCGCCGCGAAGAAACACGGCCGCGTCGTGCAACTGGGGACCCAAGCCCGCAGCGACTTGCAGCTGCACGCTGCGATGGCCTATTTGCGGTCGGGCAAAATCGGCAAGGTTCGCTTCGCCAAAGCCTGGGAAAGCAGCAAGCAAGGCTCGCTGGGACACACGCCCGATAGCTCGCCGCCCCCCGGCTTCGACTACGACACCTGGCTCGGCCCCGCGCCGCTGCGCCCCTTCAACGCCAAGCGATTTCATGGCAACTGGCGGTGGTTTTTCGACCTGGGGACCGGCGACCTCGGCAACGACGGGGTCCATCGGCTCGACATCGCCCGCTGGGCGCTCGAATCGGCCCTGACCGGCGAGCGGCGAAGCGGCCCGGGGCTGCCGACGAAGGTCGCGGCCCTCGGCGGCAAATACTATTTCGACGACGACCAGGAGTGGCCCGACACGCTGATGGTCACTTACGACTATGCCGGCGGCTATGTGCTGACCTATGAGATGCGGATCTGGTCGGCCTATCCGCTGCACGAAGAATCGGAAGGCTCGGCCGTTTATGGCGACGAGGGATATGTCATTTTCGGCAACAATCGCTGGCGGGCGTTTGACGGCAAGGGGAAGCTCGTTCGCGAAGAGCAGCGCACCGCTCCCGACGCGCTCCACGCCCAGAACTTTCTCGATTGCCTCGCCAGCCGCGCTCGCCCGAATGCCGACCTCGAATCGGTCGGCCACCCCAGTAGCCTGCTCTGCCACCTCGGCAATGCCGCCTGGCGCAGCGGCGCGATCTTGCAATTCGACCCCGCCACCTACACCTTCGTTGGCAACGACAGCGCCAACCGCTTCCTCACCCGGCCCGAATATCGCCAACCCTGGGTGCTGCCGGGGGTGAGTGAGGTGTAGTGAGCGCAAGGCAAGGTGAGAATTGAACCTGATCCGACTTCAGTTCAATCGTTGATCCGCCAACTAAAGCATTCGCCGCGCACGTCGGACATTAGTACTCGATTTCCCGTGGGCGAGATCGTCGCTGTCCATGGGGAGTCCCAATGCCAGTCGCCATTTCGAGTGTGAAGGATCCACTGTGTATGCTTTACGATTCGCAGTTGTTTGCAATCGAACAGCGCCAGCCTGCAAGGGCGAGCGATTGGATGCGGGTAGTACTCGCGATATTGTTCCAAGAGTGTCGGTTGCCGCAGACGCTTCCACAGGGGCACGGCCTTCAACCAAGGGAGTGATTCAGGGATTTCCTCGGCATCTCGTTCATCGAGTAAAAGTAAATACTGGTCGTTGCCAGCAAAGGTCATCGCTTGTAACGGCAAGAGAACGGTCGTCCCCTGCTCGATATTGATCAACTCCCTGGAATAGGCGACTTGTCTTCCGTCGCCGGAGATTGTTGGCGCAACCAGTTTGCCGTCACCGCGATAATTCTTCCTCCACACCTCTTTGCCCGCGGCCGTGGACCAAATTGCCAAATGGTACAAACTGCGGTCGTTTCCGCAATCCGCGTCCGGGGACATTCGGACATACGCGAAAAGCAGGTGGGAGCCATTGGGGGTCAGATCGCAAACTCGACCCAGATTAGTCGGCAATTGACCTTCGTAACAAGTGTTTCCCTGGGTATCGCGAATGCGACAATGTGTTTTGTCGTTGGAATTTCGCGTGTGCAAGTATTCAATGTAGTGTCGCTCGCCGGCCGCCCAGAATCCGCTGCTCGACACGCCACTTTCGGCGATTGTTTTCATTCCACCGGGTGTGAGGGTTCGATGATCGATCCGTGTCTTGTCCATATGCACAAAGAAATATTCCACTTGGCTGCCGTCGTTTGTCAGCCACAGCGTGCGCGGAGTCTCGTCAGACGGAACATGGTAAAACCCTTCCGTGACGCCACCGTCACAGGTACTTAGGAGTCCACGCCGCTCTGGGTCGTAAGTAACTTCTCGCTTGCCAGCGTGAGCTTTCGGATGAGGCCGGCGGGCCTCGAGCGGTTTTAGGTAGAGTGCCGCTTCTTCGGGTGAGAGCGTGAACTCAGGCCGCCAGGAGTCTTCGGACTGGCGAACAAATGCGATAAACCAGGCTGTGGCGGCAAGTACAACGCAAGTAAGTGCGCCAGGCGTCAATGCACGCCGGAAGGGCGTTGAGCGCGAGCCACGGAATTGCACACACAGGCAGGCCAACTCGATTACACCAGTTACCAGAATGACCCCGGACACCGATGATGCAACCAAAACGAAATAGGGCAAGAAGAAGAATTCCGTCAGGTCCATGGCACTCGCTATTGACCCGCTTGGCGGTGAGGACAACAGGAGTCGATATCCAATCAGTGCGGCGAATACCGTCGAGATAGCCGACGTCAAGGTAGCGCTCCGGCGTAGCCACTTTGCCGCAACAAGCCCGACCACCAGGCCCACCGCCGGCACGAACAGACACCAGCGTTCCAGCGGTTCCCAGAATTGTAATGTTAGAACGCGCACAATGACCGCAACGATTGCCGTGACCAGTAGCAAATGGCCCAAGGTCACTTGAAATTTTGCGAAGCCCGCGAGTCTATTGTTCATACGCTTGGCTCTCGAAGAGAGGCCACAGCGTAAGGGAGAATTGTTAAGAATGATCGTGCGATCGGGCTTCTCTTTGCTATCTCGCCAGCGCCGCCACCGGCGGATTTTCGGCAGTGCTGTAGCGGCGCTGGATGGAGATGAACTCCTCTTCGGCGGCGAGGAAGGCGGCGACGATCCGGGGATCGAAGTGGGTGCCGCAGTCCTTTTCGATGATCGACTTGGCGATCAGGTGCGAGAAAGCCTCTTTGTAGCAGCGCTTGCTCGTCAGGGCGTCGTACACGTCGGCCAAGGCGACGATTCGCGCGCAGAGCGGAATCTCCTCCCCCTTGAGGCCGAGCGGATAGCCGCTGCCGTCGAATCGTTCGTGGTGGGCAGCGGTGATGTCGCGGGCCACGTGCAGGAAGCGAGCTTCCGGAAACCGCTGCAGCGCCGCGTCGAGGGTCTCGGCACCGAGCGCGGTATGCATCTTCATGATCTCGAATTCGGCATTGCTCAGCCGGCCGGGCTTGCGGAGCACGAAATCGGGAATGGCGACCTTGCCGATGTCGTGCAGGGGGCTGGTTTGATAGATCAGGCGGATGAACTCGGCGTCGATTTCGGCGGGGGCATCGGGCATTTCCGCCAGTTTTTGGGCGAGCACCTTCGAGTAGCACTGCACGCGCTCCAAGTGATGGCCCGTTTCGGGATCGCGCGATTCGGAGAGCTTGGCCAGGGCGAAGATCGCCATCTCGCGGGTTTCGAGCGACAGAACGCGCTCCCCAGCGCGGATGCGGACAAGCAGCTCCGCCGTGTTGAACGGCTTGGCGATGAAGTCGTCGGCACCGGCGTTCATGCCGGCGACGATCTCGTCCGGCTCGGCCCGGCTGGTGAGGAGGATGATATAGACGTAGGCATCGAATTCGCCGCCGCGAATGGCCTCGCACAGCTCGATCCCGGTCATTTCGGGCATTTCCCAGTCGGAAATGACGCAGCGGGTGCGACCTTCGCGAAGGATGGCCAGCGCCTCGCGGCCGTTGGTGGCCGTCTCGACGTGGTGCCCGGCCCGCGTCAGCGTGTGCCGCAGCATCTCCAGGGCGATTTCATCATCATCGGCAATCAGGATGCGCATAACCCCTCGACTACAAAAGTTGTCCCTGCGCGAGCAGCCGCTGCAGGTCGTTCAGGCAACGGTCGATTTCGCGTTCGAGTGTTCCCAAGGTTGTCGTGCCGTTCGCACCGCCCGACTCCGAAAGCGCGGTCTCCAAGGCGGCTGCCGCTTGGCTCAGCGGCCCGGCGGCGAGATTGGCGGCGGTCCCCTTCAGCGTGTGGACCAGTCGCTTGGCTTCGGCCGGCTTTTGCTCTTGCACCGCCGTGGCGATTTGCCGTCGCTGCTCTGGCAGGCGGTCGCGAAAGCGAGCCAGCAGGCTGGCCGCGAAACTCGCGTCGCCCGAGCACCGCGCGAGCAGTTCGTCCCGATTGAAGGCGGGAACGGTCGGCGTCGGTGGCGCGGGCGGGACGGGCGGAGTGGTCAGTGCGGAGTTTAGAGTTGCAGGTTCAAGGTTCAAAGTTGGGTTGTTTGTTGCTTTCGAACTCGCGATCGTGGATGCGCTGGGCGATCTTTGCAGCTCCAACTTGGAACCTGGAACTTCGCGGCCTTTCAAACTCCGTTCCAGCGCGGCGAGCAGTTGCCCGCGGTCGATCGGCTTTGTCGCATAGTCGCTCATGCCGGCGGCCAGGCACAGTTCGCGGTCGCCGCTGACGGCATTGGCGGTGAGAGCGACGATCGGAATTGCCCCGGCGTGCGAGAACTCGCCGCGCGATTCGAGTTCGCGAATGCGCCGGCTCGCGGCGAAACCGTCGAGCACGGGCATCTGGCAGTCCATCAGCACCAGGGCATAGCCGCCGCGCCGCAGGGCGTCGATCGCCTCCTGACCATTGCCGACGAGATCGCATTCGTACCCGGCCGAGCGGAGCAGCTCGCTGGTGACGAGTTGATTGATCTCGTTGTCTTCGGCGACGAGCAGCTTGTGGGCGTTGCGCGGCGGATGAGTCGCGCGAGTGGACCCCGCGGCAACCGGGGCGACGGTTCGCTGCGCTGCCGCGTGCAGACCGCTGACAATCGAGTCGAGCAGCCGCGATTGACGGATGGGCTTGGTGATCACTCCCGCCACGCCGGCATTCGCGCAGGCCGCTTTGTCGAGCGGCGTGTCGATCGCGGTCAGCAAAAACACCGGCAGTTGGCTAAGCAGCGGATCGGCCTTCATCTGCCGGACCAGCGGGAAGGCGTCGGCACCCGGCACTTGATGTGCGAGCACCACGGCGGCATACGGTTGGCCCGACTCGGCGGCAAGTCGCAGCCGGTCGAGCGCGTCGTCCAAACGGGGCGTGCTAGTAAGCGACATGCCCCAACACGAAACGAGGTCGCGCAAGATGGCGACGCTTGTCGGTTGGTCGTCCACCGCCAACATCCGCAGGCCGTTCAGCTCGTGCGGACGAGCGGACGAAGGCGCGGCGGGAGCGGCGGATTCGAGCGGCAACTGGCACCAGAAGGTCGAGCCGCGGCCGACTTCGCTATCGATGCCGATTTGCCCCCCCATCAGCCCCACGATTTGTTTGCAGATGGCGAGGCCCAGGCCGGTGCCGCCATACTTGCGGGTGGTCGAGGCATCGACCTGCGTGAAGGGCGTGAACAGGCGGTCGCGGCGCTCGGCGGGAATGCCGATCCCCGTATCGCGCACCGAAAGCCGCACCTCGCCTCGCCCCTTGCCGGCGGCGACCACCTCGGCCCGAATCGCGACTTCCCCCTTCTCGGTGAACTTGAGGGCGTTGCTCGTCAAATTGACGATGACCTGCCGCAGCCGCTTGCCATCGCCCCGCACTTGTCGCGGCACTCCGGGGTCGATGCGGCACGAAAGCTCGATCCCCTTGCCGCCGGCCCGGTGGCTGAACTGCTCGGTCACCTCCTCGAGCAGGTCATGGAGATCGAACTCGAACGCTTCAAGCTCCAGCTTGCCGGCCTCGATTTTGGAGAAGTCGAGCACATCGTTGATGAGGGCGAGCAGGTTGTCGGCCGAAGAGCGACCAATTTGCACGTAGCGGGATTGCCGATCGTCGAGCTTGGTGTCCGTCAAAAGTTGCAGCATCCCGATGACGCCGTTCAGCGGGGTGCGAATTTCATGGCTCATGTGGGCCAGAAATTGGCTCTTCGCCTGGCTGGCGGCGACCGCGGCTTCAACCTCAGCTTGCAGATTGGCGGTTTGCTTGCGGTGCGTGATGTCCTCGACCGTTCCTTCGTAGTGCAACAGCTTGCCCGACGCATCTCTGATGGCCCGGGCGTTTTCGCTGATCCAAATGATGCTGCCGTCGCGGCGATACACCTGCGACTCGAACTCGGCGATCTCGCCGCGTTCCGTCATCAGCCGTACGAACTCATTGCGACGGGCGGGATCGACGTACAACTGCTTTTCGATGGAGTGCATCGAGGCGGTCAGCTCGGCGACCGAATCGTAGCCATAGATTTGGGCCAGCTTGCGATTGGCGCTCAGGTACTGGCCGTCGGGCGAGGTCTGAAAAATCCCCTCGAGGGCATTTTCGAAGATCGAGCGATACTTTTCCTCGGCCGCGCGGAGCGCGCTGCAGGCCTCTTCGCGGGCCTGAATTTCGGCATTGACGCGCTCCAGCACGCGGTTGTACTCGGCGGCGATCTGGCCTACTTCGGTGTGCGGCTCGACATGCACCTGCGAGGAGAAATCTCCCAAGCGGCGCTGCTGCCCCATATTGTCCAAGAGGTCGATCAGCTCGCTGGTCGCGCCATGCTCGGCGACGTTCAGCCCCTGCATCTCGTCGGCCGCGCTCGCCCGCAGCGGCAGGAACCGGTTGATCGCGGCCAGCGCGACGAAGCTGACGCCGAACGCCCAGCCAAAGCACACGGCAATTCCCAGCAATTGCACTCCCAGGAGGTCCAAGCGGCTCATGCCTGCGGGGAGCTTGTCGCCGCCGATGAACAACGCGACGGCGAGCGTTCCCCACAGGCCGCACATTCCATGCACGGGAATCGCGCCCACCACGTCGTCAATTTTGATCCGTTCGAGCAAGTAGGTGCCCAGCACGACGATCACGCCGGCGGTCGCGCCGATCAGCACGGCCGCCCAAGGTTCGACCACGTGACACGAGGCCGTGATGCCGACGAGGCCGGCGATGACCCCATTGATCGTTTGACTGACCGACGGAAGCCGCTCGAAATACCAGGCCGCCGCGAGCGCGGCGACTCCCCCTGCCGCGGCGGCGAGATTGGTATTGACGAGGATGTGCGGCACGGCGGCATTGATGGCGAGGGTGCTGCCGCCGTTGAAGCCAAACCAGCCGAACCACAAGATCAGGCAACCGATGGTCGAGATGGCGAGGCTGTGGCCGTGCATCGGAGCGACCCCCTTGTCGAACCGGCCGATGCGGGGGCCGAGAATCAGGCACGCCGCCAGCGACACCCAGCCGCCGACCGAATGCACCACGGTCGAGCCGGCAAAATCGATGAAGCCGAGCTTCGCGAGCCAGCCGGTCGGGGTCCCTTCGAGCACGCCGGCCCAGGCCCAGTGCCCAAAAATCGGATAGATGACGGCGGAGACGAAAAAAGCGATCAGCAGATAGGAGCGAAAGCGAATCCGCTCGGCCACGGCTCCCGAAATGATCGTGGTCGAGGTCGAGCAGAACATCATCTGAAAGAGAAACACCGTCAGTAGCCACGGCGTCGCCGACAGGCTCGGCAAAAACTGCGTAGTGCCGAACAGGCCCCACCAACTCGCGCCAAACATGATCGCGAAGCCAAAGGCCCAAAAAGCCAGGCCGCTGATGCAAAAGTCGATCAGGTTCTTGATCGCGACATTGATGCTGTTCTTGGCGCGAGCGAAGCCCGTCTCCAAGAAACAGAACCCGCACTGCATGAGCATGACCAGGGCGGCGCAGACCAGCACCCAGACCGAATCGGCAAGCGTGGGGGCATTCATGGGGCGAACTCTCCGGCGCAAACGGTTTCCGCGCGCATGGGCTGCGCGGCTAGCTGGTTGGTGACGTTCCGGAACGCGGGAGAGGCAGGCCGGACGTGGTTTTGTATTGCCAGTCGCGCTGCTCCGCCCGGGACAGCTCGGCGTGGCCCGCAACCCTAGCTTGCAGGGTGCGACAGAGTGGCCCACCCTCTGGGGGTAAGTCAAATTGCGGCCAAACGCACCGTGATTCCGGTTCCAGATAAACCGTTAAGTTCGACAAAACCGGCCCAGTGACACAATGCGACCACGGACCGATTGGCGCGGCGAGTCAAATTTCGGTGCCCTGGCTGGCTATTTCACGTCCGGCAGGGGCGGGAACGGCGGTGCGGGGGGGAGGCCATCGGCCGGTGGTGGAGCGATCTCGTTACCAGGCGCGAAGTCGGGACTGAGCGGCGCGGAAAGATCGGGCAATTCCGAAGCCTTGGGGGCGGTGAAGTCGCTCGTGGGCATGGTCACGGGAGCGGTCATCACGGGGACGGGCTCGCTGCGAACCCCGAGGAAGAAAGCCAAGCCCGCCACCGCCACTACGCCTAGCAGGCATGGCAACACCAACAGCAGCCCGACAACCACGATCACCACGCCCCATCCGCCGCTCGACGACCGATTTTCCGACGCACCGCTCATGGCCGATTCTCCGCGATGATGATTTGCCCGCTGACGGGGATTTCGTTAAATTCTAGAGCGTATTTCAAAACCGTCCTAGGACGACGATGAGGCACGCAAGCTGGACGAATCCGTGAAAGAGATGGGCATGGTACTCGTAACGCGTGACAAGACGCCGAAAGTTCTGGAGCCAGCTTATCGAGCGCTCCACTT
>JANRLS010000220.1:0-8260 GCA_033762315.1 Pirellulaceae bacterium | reverse complement strand
CCGGCGTTGGCCGTCCAGTCCTTGCACGTGGCCTTGGGGCCGTAGAGCTTGACGAAATAGTTGCCGGCCTTGGTGACGCAGATCGCGCCGAGCATCTTGTAGTTCTCGCGCATCACCGTCTTGCCACCGGCAAAGGGGCCGCCGGGGGAATCCTTGTAGGTGCCGCTCAGGGCGACGATATGCACTTCGTTGCCATCAACCATCAACTTGTCGATTTGCGGCTTGACCTCTTCGCCGCCGGGACCGACGAACTGTCCGGCCCAGCGGCTGATGTTGGTTTCCACGTCGCCACCCGCCCCCATCGCGGTGAGGCGGCCGGCTGTTTCGTCCCCCTTGGCGGCGGGCACCTCGAATTCGGCCTCGACGATCCGCGTCTTCGGCTGCACTTTCTTCCAGCCCTCCGGCGCGGTGAAGGTGACTTTCCCTTCGCCGACGGTGAATTTCTCGTCGGCGACGACCGAGCACGCGGCGAACGAAACGAACAGAGCGGCAAGCAACTGGCGCATGGCGATTTTCCGTGAAGGGTGAATGTTTGCGGGAGTCGGCATTATCTACTGGGTGAGGACGAAAACCAACACCCCGACCAGAATCACGCACACCACGGCGAGCAGCACGAGAGCCGCCACGGCGAGCGCGCCGCTTCCCTTGCGCTTCGAGGCCGCGCGGGCCGTCACCCGGGCCGACCGCGAGGGAACGCCCAAATCGGCCATCGGCGGCCCGGCCGCATTGCCGATTCCTCCGCCTGCCGCCCCCAAATTCGGAAACAGTTGCCCGGCGTTTTTCCAATCGGGCCAACCTTCGCGCCACACGAGCGAATCGGCACTCACCCGCCCTTCGGTGATCCACTTCCGCATCACGTCGCCGCGAGCCGGGCCATATTGGCTGCCGGTCGGCGGGCGAACATACCACACCGCCGCCGGAGCCTCGGCGATCGGATCGGTGATCGGCACCGGCGGGATGCGTGCGGCCGGCAGCGCCCCTCCGAGTGGGACAGCGCCGCCGATGGGCACGACCGCCGGCAGCGCGATCCCCGCCGCGGGCATTCCAACCGGCACGGCGGTCGCGGGTCTGCCGACTGGGGCACCCACCGGCGCCCCCATCGGCAAGGCCATCGCCGGCGCGGCACCCAGCGGCACCGTCGGAACAACCGCGGATGGAATGCCGGCCGGCACCGCTGCCCCCATGGGTAGCGCGGGCATCGGCAGCGCCGCGGGAGCCGCCGCCGGGGCCGCACTCAAGGGCAAACCGGGAATCGCCGGCACGGGGAGTGCGGCGGCGGGCGGAGCCGCGCCGGGCACGATCTGCGCCGGCGCTGGCGGATCGTCGTCGTCATCCCCCGGCTCGTTGGGAATGCGAAACTTTGCTCCGCAGTGCGGGCAGACCCCCTTCTTGCCGGCCAAGAACGACTTGACGTTCAGCTTGTGGCCGTTGGGACAGTTGAATTTGATCCCCATCGCGCTCTTTCCCACGCCCCCGCCAATCAACAGGCCGGCCCGCCGCCGACCTCGCATCGCCCCCATCGATTATACTCACCCGCTGCCGCTGGCGACCCCACGGGGCCAGCTTGCCGCCGGCATTTCGGCCCGATCCTGCCTCCTATAGCGATTGTTTCGCCCGCACCCGCATGTCGAGTTCTGAAACCGCCGACCTGGGCCCGCTCGAAATCGTCTTGGCGGGGGAGCTGAGCCAGCACGAAAACGACATCTGTGAGAAGCTGCTCGCGGTGCCCCCTGGCGGAGAGTGCATCCTCTATTTCAATTCGCCCGGCGGGAGCGCCTATGTGGCGCTGTCGCTGGCGACGCTGATCGCCGTCCGTGGGCTGTCGGCCCTGGGCATCGTCATCGGCGAGTGCTCGTCGGCCGCGATCTGGCCCTTTGCCGCGTGCCGGCGGCGGATTGTCACGCCGCATAGCGTGCTGCTGTTTCATCCGCTGAAGTGGGAAAGCGGCGAGCATGTCGATATTTCCGAAGCGGCCGAGTGGGCTCGCCATTTCGCCTATCTGGAGCAGGACATGGACCGCGTGCTCGCCCGGATGTTTGGGGTGGAGGTGGAGAAGCTGGCTCCCTGGCTGCGGCCGGGGCGATATGTCACTGGTCCGGAGCTCGCTGCCGCCGGCCTCGCCGAGCTGGTCGAAATCGGTCCCCTCGCCGATTTGCAACCCAAACCCGGCGGCAAGCGCCGCGGCAAGCGGGGTTGATTTTCCAATGCCACGACCATCGGTCGCGGTTTTGTCAAACGTTTACCGGCGGAATCGGCTCCATTGCCGTGCGTGGCACGAGGCGGCACTGCTTATTGCCGACGTTCCAATGTGCGGCGCAGCGATCTCGCCCGAAACACTGTTGCTGCAAGCACTTGCGCGATTAGCCCACTCTCGGTTTAGTCCTCGCTTACTATAGTTACTACGGTTTTCAATAAGTGCTGAACGACCCTCGTGCCGCATCCGATTACGGCGTCGAATCCTCCCCAACGCTGCGACCATTGGTCGCGGTCTTGCCTCCCCTCACCCCCACCACTGGTCACGGGCCAAGTGGATGGCACGGTCAGGCCCACTTCGGGGTGCCACGCAGCCCACAATCGATATGTGAACATATTTGACCTAAGTATCTGAAAGAAACACGCACGCGTCAAGAAACTAGCGCGCGGATTTTTCGCCAGGCGGAGACTTACGTCGCAGCGCTCGCTCGCATTTCCTTGTGCCACAACGACTTACGCCGACGCCCCTCGTCCGAAGTCGCGCTCAGAATTCTCCGCGCGAGGACTAGTCTGGTCACGAATCGCGGGTGGATTGGGACCCGACTCGCGTAGCGCGTACCCCAGCGGCTCGCCCAGCTTGCTAGCCGGCTGGGGGAACGAGAGGCAAGTCACCGGTCCCGTCGATCCTGAACGTTGGAGTTGGCAACCGGTGGTTGCCGAGGCTGCGCTGCGCGCGAGCGATCAGCCGTTGTGCCTCCTGCTGGCCCGGTTTGCAAGCAAACCCGGCCACCCGCGAAGAGCGTGTTCGCGGCAATCGTCTAGCGACTTCTGGGGGCGGGAAGAATCTCGGGGATGGGCTGAGCTTGCGGCGCTATGAGTTCCGGTCCCGGCATCCAAGGCTGCGAACTGACTTCCGGATCGGGCAAGGGGGGTTCATACTCCGGCGCGAAGTTCGGCTCGGCTAGCGGCCAGCTACCGAACATCGCCAGGCGTACTTGCAGCTCCGTCACGTCTTCCCGCAGTTTGTCCACGAGGCGATTCAGGTTGCGAATGTCACCGGCGCTCGTCCGCGGTCCCCAGTCGAGCTGCAAGCCTCTCAACTGCTGGCTCACGCCGGCCACCAGCAGAGTGAGCTGCTCCACGTCAGCCGCAATCTGCTCGGGGCTGCCGTAGTTGTCGGCCACGCGGCGGAGGTGATCGGCCACTTGCTGAGCCGACGCTAAATCGCCATAAGCTTCCCCCAGCGGCAAGCGCTGGTTGCGAATCTGTTTGGCGAGTTCGCGGCAGTGATTGCGAGCACGGATGGCGATCCCCTCCACCTTGTCGCACACCTGGCGATAATCGGCGCAAGCCAAATCGACCGTAAAGAGCAATCCAGCGGCAGAAAGGGCGAAAGCGAAGCGACGAAAGGCGGGTTTCATAGGCAGCGACTCGGCGACAGGGGATTCAGCACGGCTAGCATCGCCGCAGCGGCAACCGCGCGCGAGAATTCGCAGGCACGAGCGAACTCGCGTGCAAACCTGGCTAGACAAGAGAACATAGCATGCGTCGCTCGCAGCACATTTTGTGCTTTTTCGTCAAAGTCGGCCAAGGTGCGGGTTATAGCGATCGCTCCGATCCGGCCGGCTGGCACGGTCGGGATGCCGAATTGTGTGCCTCTGGGCGGTACTTCGCTAGTGCGGCGGAGGTGGGGACGTTCGATCGTCGAGCAAGACGATGCCCGGGGAGCCGATGGCAAGACGTGGCCGCGGCACTGGCGGTCTTGCTAACGGTTCGCCCAGCTGGCCAGCTGGGCGAACGAGTGGCAAGTCACCGGTCGCGTCGATCCTGAACGTTGGAATTGGCAGCAGGTTGTCGCCGAGGCTTCGCCGCGCGCAAGCGATCAGCCGCTGCGCCTCCGGCTGGCCCGGTTTGCCAGCAAAACCGGCCCACCCACGGGGGCCAACGGTTCGCACACAAGCCCGCGGCGCGAGCGAGGCATGTTGTCCGGTTACGGAGAACCCTTGCTGGCGCTGCGGGCTTGTGTGTGCCTTGCCGGCGCTGTGGGCTTATGTAAGCCACGCTTAGCCCACCGGCGTGCCGAGCGCGGCCAAAAATTGCCGCATCCAGGCGGGATGCGCGGGCCAGGCGGGGGCGGTGATGAAAATATCGTGCGTGTGGGCGCTATCAAACGTGTCGGCATGGGGGACGTATTCCGCCCCGGCATGTTCCACTTCGGCCTGGCAAGCCGGATAGGCGCTGATCCGCTTGCCGTGAATCACCTTGGCCGCGGTCAACAGCTGCGCGCCGTGGCAAATGGCGGCGATGGGCTTATTCGCGTGGGCAAAGTGCCGCACAATTGCCAGCACGCGAGGATTCATCCGCAAGTATTCGGGCGCGCGTCCGCCGGGGAGGACGAGGCCGTCATAAGCCCCCTCGTCGATCTCGTCGAACGTGGCATTCAGGCGAAAATTGTGCCCGCGCTTTTCGCTATAGGTCTGCTCTCCCTCGAAATCGTGAATGGCGGTCGCCACCGTCTCCCCCGCCCGCTTGCCGGGGCACACCGCATGAACCTCGTGACCGACGAGCAAGAGCATTTGGAAGGGGACCATCACTTCGTAGTCTTCCACATAGTCGCCGGCGATCAGGAGAATCTTTTTGACGGGCATGGCTTCCTCTCACGAAGAATTCGGGATCGAAAATAGCGGTTATAAGTGAACGGCAATCAGCCTGGTGAACTGACCGGGAAGCGGCGGAATCGGCTCGACCAACCATGGAATCGCCTCCCCTGCGGCATGTTTGGCTGCCACGGCGGCCTTGAATGCGGCGACCGCCTGGCTGAGCGCTTCGCGTTCGGTCCGGCCACGCGTTTCGATCCCCGCCAAATTGGCGACCCGGGCGACGAATTGCGGTTCCGCCCCGCTCGGCGCGGCGACATGCACCACGCAGTTGAACACCGGCACATTCGCGGGAAGGGGCTGGATCATGGCAATTTGGGGGTGGAGGGCTGGGAGGCAGGGTTGAGCCACGGTTCGAGCTTGTCCATGATCAGAAACACCCCCGCCGCGCAGGTTCCCGTAAGATAGCCGACGAGCGCCCCAAACAGGGCCAGCGGAATCAGCAGGCAGAGCAATTCCCCCACGACTTCGCCCGGCGCGAACAGTGCCGACACAAACGCGAAGAGCGGCGCGAGCACCGCCCCGCTAATGGCCGACGCCAGCCGCGGCGCTTCGCCGCTCACCATTTGCACGCCGCAAACCAGCAGCACTTGCACCGCGATAAACAGATAAAACACCGGCCAGGCATCGAGCCAATGCATCCCGCCATACACCAGGCACAACAAGGTCATGATGCCCCAAATGGCTGACATCCCAAACCGCTGCGGCACCACATATTCCGGTTTCTGGACCTGAATGCCCAGCCAATCTTGCGGTTGAGTGAGCCGGTGCGGCCCGAACGGACTTCCCGCCGGCGGGAAGGGCGGAGATCCATACGGATAGCTCGGATGCCAGGCAATCGGAGGTGGTTCGATCACCTGGGCATCGATCGGCTGGTCGCGCGGGTCGGCGCGCGGCGGGTCACGCGGCAGGTCGGGGCACTCGTCCCAGTCGGGTTGTGACGGCTGTTCGGGCGTCATACGGCGTGTATTGTCCACCGCCGCGGCGCGGGGCGGAAGATACGACGGCCAATTCGTGAGGCGCGGATAAACTAGAGAGTTCGCGGCGAGTTTGACGATAGATTTCCAGCCGAGATCTAAGCCTCGGCAAAATGGCGGGTGGGCGAAGGAAGCCCTCCGGTGGCGGAACGGATTCGCAGCGGCAGTTGCCTCGACGAGCACAACTCCTTGCGATGAGCCCGCGCGCTCCCCACTTTCTGTTGTATTCGGCGGCCGACGCCTCCCCCGCCGACGACGCCACCGGTCGGTGGCGCTTCGTCCTGCGCACCGAACAGGGCGAAACGCGCCTCACCGCCAGCGACGACGAGCCCGAAACCTCGGCCGAACGGCTGCAGCTGCTGGCGATTGTTCGCGGCCTCGAAGCGATCGACGAACCCGCCCGCGTGACGCTGGTCGGTGCCAGCCGCTCGATTCGCCGCGGGATGCGGCAAGGTCTGGAGCAATGGCGCGAGAACGACTGGCAATGGGAGCGCTACGGGCAGTGGACTCCCGTGAAAAATAGCGATCTCTGGCGGCGGATCGACCGGGCGATGGCAATCCACCAGGTTGCCTGCCGCGATGGACTCGACGATGCCGCCGACGATCTGGCGGCCCCGACCCCAGCGCCGACGTCGCTTTCCCCCAGCAGCAAACACCTGCCCGCCCGCGGCGGCCGGCGACTGCGAATTGACACCCCGGCACGCCAGTTGCACCCCCAGCCTATTGCCAGTCGCGTTGCCGTCAGCTCTGGTTGGCGGGCCCGCTGGACGGCGCTGGCCGGTCGCTTAGGGAGTCTTGTGCGGCCATTACTGCGGGCGTTGCGGACCTGATTGTTCCGCTCGCTCCTTGCTTGTCGCCTCGGCGGCCAGCCCACCCAATCAATCACCCACCTGGATTCGAACTAACGTGAGATGGTTTTCCCTTCCAGCCCAGTGCTGGCCGGGAGAATCCCTGTAATCGCTTGAAGGAGGCTAGCGTGCGAAGTAGCGTGTCGCTGGCGGGCATGAATGCCCTGCTGGAAGGTAATTTGGGCAATCCCCATGAGGTGCTCGGGCCACGCAAAATTGTCGAGGCGGGGCGCGAGATGCTCGCCGTGCGGGCATTTCTGCCCGATTCGCGGCAGGCGTGGCTCTTGGACCCGGCACATCAGACACCCCGTCCGATGCGGCGAATCCACCCGGCCGGACTGTACGAAGCGGTCTGCCCGTTGACGGAGCACCACCCAGTGCGAAACTATCAGTTTCGCGTAGCCGACATCGAGGGCGAGATGAAGACGCTGCACGATCCGTATTCCTTCGCGCCGTACCTCTCCGAATTCGACCTGCACCTGTTTGGCGAAGGCAAGCTGCTACGCGGCTACGAAAAGCTCGGTGCCCAGCTGCGCGAAATCGACGGCGTGAAGGGAACCAACTTCGCCGTCTGGGCACCCAACGCCCAGAGCATCAGCATCGTCGGCGATTTCAACCGCTGGGATGGCCGCCGCCATCCGATGCACAAGCACCCCACCGGCGGCGTCTGGGAACTCTTCGTTCCCGGCATCGAGGCGGGGCAGAAATACAAGTATCGCGTCCGCGGCCAGTGGGGCGAAGTGATCGACAAGAGCGATCCGTATGGCTTCGCCGCGGAGCTGCCTCCTTGCACGGCGTCGATCGTCACCGATCTCAGCCGGCTGCAATGGCAAGACGAACGCTGGATGAGCCAGCGGGCCGAGACGAATCCGCATGAGCGGCCGTTCTCCGTTTATGAAGTACATCTCGGCAGCTGGAAGCGCGGACCGGGCCGCCATCATGGGTGGCTTAACTATCGGGAGCTCGCGCATCAGCTCGTCGCGTATTGCCAGGAAATGGGCTATACCCACCTGGAACTGCTCCCCATCAGCGAGCATCCCTATTCGGGCAGTTGGGGGTATCAAACGGTCGGCTACTTTGCCGTCACCAGCCGCTATGGCACACCGGAGGATTTCGCCTACTTCGTCAACTATTGCCACCAGCACAACATCGGCGTCATCCTCGATTGGGTTCCCGCCCACTATCCCAAGGATGGCCACGGCTTGCGGCGGTTCGACGGCAGCGCTCTGTATGAGCACGAAGACCCGCGCAAGGGGGAGCACCCCGACTGGGGGACGATGATCTTCAACTATGGCCGCTGCGAAGTGCGCAACTTCCTGCTGGCCAACGCCCTCTTCTGGCTCGACAAATACCACATCGACGGCCTCCGCGTCGATGCGGTCGCCTCGATGCTCTATCTCGACTACAGCCGCAAGGAAGGGGAGTGGGTTCCCAATCAATACGGCGGGCGCGAAAACCTGGAGGCGATTTCACTGCTGCAAGAATTCAACATTCACACGCACGGCAACTATCCCGGCGTGCTGACCATTGCCGAGGAATCGACCGCCTGGGGTGGAGTTTCGCGGCCGACCTATACCGGCGGCTT
>JANRLS010000219.1:0-17116 GCA_033762315.1 Pirellulaceae bacterium | reverse complement strand
AGCATGGCGGCGGTGGGGTGGCCGCCGGTCAGGCAGTTGATGCGGGTGATTTTTACGTCCATCTTTTCGACGACGCGCGTGCGGCAGAACTCGGCCATGCCTATGCCGGTGGCGTTGCCGTGGGTGGCTTCGGTCAGGTCGCGGACGACGATCCGCTTGATCTTCGGCCATTCGTTTTCCCAGGCGACGTGATCGTTGAACTTGCGGCCGACGACGTTCGTATCCATGCCGCTGCCGCTGATGTTCTTGCCGATTTGGTCGAGCAGGAGAATATCGGCCGTCTTGAACGGCAGCCGTGGCAGCCACTGTTTGGCCAGCACGAGCAGTTCTTTCTCGCGATCTTCGAATTCAACCGGCGCAACGGCCTGAATCTTGGCCGTCTGGTCGTAGGCGTTTTCGACAATCCCCACGCCCGCCACGATCCGGCATTTGGCCAGCACCTCGCGGGCGACGCTCCGCACGATCTGCCCGAAGCTGTGGTTCATGATCGCCCGGTGATAGATTTTCGCCCCTTCGTGCTTTCCCAGGCCGATCAGCATCATCTTCATCAGGCCCGATTCGATGTCGCCGACGAAATTGGTGTGCGGCTTGATGCGGCCGACGACGAGCACATGATCGGCCCCGAAGGCGTGTTTGTCGAAGTGGACCGGGAACCCCTCGGCCGCCTGGCAAACGATGACCGTCTCCATGCTCGCCCGGATCGGACAGCCGCAGTACTGCTCGGTGATGCCATAGCCTTCGATCAGCCCGCGCTGCCCTGCGGGCGTGCCGCCGCCGTGGCTCCCCATCGCCGGCACGATGAACGGCCTGGCACCCAGCGACAGGAAATGCTGCACGCACGCTTTGATGATGAGCGCGATGTTCGCCACGCCCCGGCTGCCGGCGGTGATAGCGACCGATTGGCCGGGCTTCACCGTTTGGTCGAGCTTGAGGCGGGCCAGTTCCGCCGCGATGGTCGCCGGAATTTGCTCGACGGGGAGCGTGGGGGATTCGAACTTCTGGCGGACGCGAAAAATCTGCGGATAGCTGGACATGGCGGGCCTGCGGTGGGAGGGAAGCGGAACCCGGATTATAGGCTCCGGCAGCGCACTAGGCAGTAGCGCGTGGCCCCCTTCCTGCTAGGATGCGTTCTCCCTCGCACTCCAAAATCCATGACCAGCCGCTTCATTGCTTTTCTCATTGCCGCTCGCTGGCCCCTCTTGGTGGCGGCGATCGTGCTGGCGGCGCTCGCCTGGTGGCCGGCGAGCCAGGTCCGGTTCGATCATTCGATCGAGCGGATGTTCGCTCCGAATGACCCACTGCTGCCGCCGTATGAACGGCTGAAGAGCCGCTTCGGCGCGAACGAAGTGGTGCTGGCGGTTTATCGCGATCCCGACCTGCTTAATCCCGACGGCAGCGGCATCGCCCGCCTGGCCGAAGTTAGTGGTCAACTGAAAAAAGTCGCTGGCGTGCGTGATGTGCTGAGCCTCGCCCAGGTAAACGACCTGCTCGCGAAGCTGCAAACCGGCAAAAGCCTGTTCAATCTGTTCGGCGGAAAGCCCAAAGACGCCTGGACCGGGCCGCCGATTCTCGATCCCAAAAGCCCGCTGGCCGAGCGCTATCGTGACCTGTTTGCAGGCTACACGCACTCGGCCGACGGCCAGACCGCGGCTATTGCCTGCCTGCTGGAGCCGATGGCCGCCGAGCCAAACCAGGCGAAAAGCGGCCGAGACCCGCGCGCGGCAACCATCGACAGCCTGCAACAAGTAATGCGGAGCCTGCCTGGCGGCCTTTCCCCTGGGGTGCTGGCCGGCGAGCCCGTCATGGTCGCCCAAGGCTTCGAGCTGCTGGAGCAAGACGGCCGCAGCTTGGGCATTTGGTCCACCATCCTTTTGGGGCTGACGATCCTGATTTGCTTTCGTAGCCTGCGCTGGCTCCTCTTGCCGATTCTGGTGGTGCAGTGGTCGATTCTGCTGACGCGGGCGCTGCTCGTGGTGAGCGGGCTGCAGCTTTCGATGGTCAGCTCAATGCTCACGGCCATCATCACCGTGGTCGGCGTGGCGACCGTCATGCATCTGATTGTCCGCTATCGCGAATTGCGAGCGGCTGGCGTCCCTCCGCACGCCGCCCTACAGCAAGCAGCCGTGCAACTGGCCTGGCCGATTATTGGAGCTCTCGCCACCGACGTCGCCGGCTTCGGCTCGCTCTGGTGGGCGCAAGTCGCCCCGGTGCAAGATTTCGGCACGATGATGGTCGTCGGCTCGATCGTCGTCCTTCCGGCGATCCTTCTCTTCACGCCCGGTATTTCGCTCATCGGCATGCGCGACGGCGATCAGGCTCGGCCCGGCTGGGGAGAACAAAGCCTGGGGCGCTGGCTGGCGCGACTAGTGGAGGGGATTCAGAAGCACTCGATTGCCGTGGCGGTTTTTACGACGGTCATCACGCTCTTGGCTGCCGCCGGCGCTTATCGCTTGCAAGTCGAAACCGATTTCACGCGCAATTTTCGTCCCGGCAGCCCGGTCGTGGCGGCATATGAATTCGTCGAGACGCGGCTCGGCGGCGCGGGAGTGTGGGATGTGGTCGTTCCCGCGCCGGCGGTGCTCGACGCCGAATATCTGGCCAAAGTCCGCGATTTGCAAGCGAAACTGCGGGCCTTGTCGATCGGGGGGGAAAAGTTCGATCCCCCCCGCCCTGCCCTGACCAAAGTCATCAGCCTTATCGACGCCCTCGACGCGGCCGAAGCCGATCCAACGGTGGCCGCGCTCGCCCCTTCCGCCGAGCTGCGCGCCCAAATGATGGCCGGCTTCATGCCGAGTTTTCTAGCCACGCTTCGCAGCACCGAGCCCGACGAGCATGGCCAAGGCCGCCTGCGGATCATGCTTCGTGCTCACGAGCGCCAGCCCGCCGAGCAAAAGCAGCGGCTGATTGCCGATGTAACGCGGCTGGCGCGCGAGGCGTTTCCCCCTTCGGACGACTCGGCGGGGGCCGAAGTGACTGGCTTTTTCGTCTTGCTGACGAACCTGATCGAGAGCATGCTCCGCGACCAATGGACGACGTTTGGCGTGGCGACGGTTGGCGTCTTCGCGCTGCTGCTCGTGTCGCTGCGGAGCCTGAAGCTGTCGCTGATCGCCCTGGTGCCGAACGCCGCGCCGATCTTCGTGGTGATGGGCCTTTTGGGCTGGCTGGGCCTCGCCATCAACATGGGGGCGGCCATGATCGCGGCCGTTTCGATGGGGCTCTCGGTCGATAGCTCGATTCACTACCTCGTCGCCTACCGCCGCGAGCGCCGCGCGGGGAAAACGGTCGCCGCCGCCCTGGCCGCCGTGCAGCAAAGCGTTGGCCGGGCCATGATCTTCAGCACCTTCGCCCTGATCGTCGGCTTTGCCGTGCTGATCACCAGCCAGTTCGTTCCCACGATCTACTTCGGCGCCCTCGTCAGCCTCGCCATGCTCGGCGGGCTGGCCGGGAATCTTGTCGTGCTGCCGCTGTTACTCTCGTGGGTGGAGCGGGATGAGCCGGAGAAGGGCAGCAGAATAATGGGAGCAGGACAATAGGAGCGGAGAATTGCATGCCCATTGTTCTGTTCTCATTATTCTGCAAGTTCCTGATGCTTGGCTACGACTTGGCTTCCACCAACTTCTCCAATTCCGACAGCCGTTTCTGCCCGTCGGCGACGGCGGCTTGGTCCTGACCATCGTCGATGACGAGTTTCCAAAGTTCGATGGCAGCGCGGGCCATTTCGGGGCGCTGGGCCTGATATTGCTGCGGCAAGGGGCCGGTGGCGTAGTCGGAAAGGGCTCGGACGCGGGCGATGAGGAACTTGCGCTGTTCGGCGATATCCTGCGCTTCCCAGGTGCGGTCGGCCCCCTGCTCGACGGCGAGTAGCAATCGCTTCGCTTCGTCGGCCGCGGCCAAGTCGGGCCAGCGGTCGAGCACTCCCTTAAGCTGCATCAAACCGGTATAGACCTGCGCCTTGTCCTTGAGCCGGGACTTGCCTTCCATGAGGAGCAGCTTGGCCGCATCTTCACGCGACAGCGGGGCGTCGGCAGGAGCACGAGTGGCGGGAAACGCTTTGGCCAGCTTTTGCCGGGCCGGCAAACCTTCGTCCAGCCAGCGGAGCGCTTCTATGATGAGGAGCGCGGCGGGAATCGAGTGACCCGTTTTCGGAGCAACCCAAGTCTTGCTCCGCACGCCAACGCTCGCCAGCATCGCCCCGCGAAACCGCTCGATCTCGCCCCGGTTGAAGTCGGTCTCTCCCGTCAGATGGGCCACGCTCAGCCGGTCGATCACGCGCTGGCGGAGCCACGACTCCTCGCGCAGGTCCCCTGCCGCACAAACCGGCAGCACACCCCCAAACTGTTCCGGCAGCGAGAAGCCGATGGCACAGGCGATCCGCCCGCCACCGGAAAAGCCACCGATATAGGTCCGGTCGGGATCGATGGAGTAATTCCGCCTCACGTCGTCCAGCACATCCAGCACGATCCGTACGCGCTCGCGGGTATCGACATTATTCCCCGCTTTGTGCGGGCTCGCGAACACCAGACCCAGTTCGTCGCACGCCGCGCGGAACTGCGCCAATCCCGTCCCCCTATTTCCCGGCGAGATGAACAGCACCAGTCCCGCGGCTCGCCCCGGCTTAAGCGTGGCCGGGACATATAGTTCGTAGGTTTGGGCCAGCGAATCGTAGCTCGGCAGCCAACCGGCCGGCGGTACGGCCGGGCTTTGGTTCGACAGGGCGAACACCCAGTCGAGCCGCGTCGGCGCGGCGACCTTCACGTCCGGTTGGTGCCCCACTTGCGCCGCGAGCGCGCGGCAAACAACCAGCATCGCGGCAGCGGGCGCAAGCTGACGAAGCAATCGCATGTGGCGGCTCCAAGTGGGGAGAAAGCAACGCCTCCCAGTGGAGCAGAGTCGCGGCCGAACCGCAAAGCCTCAGGCCGCGCGTTGGTCTGCCGGCCGAATGATGCCGTCGCGGCGTTCAAGAATCGCGTCAAACTCCGCCTCGAACCGGGCGAAGCACGAGGTTTCGTGCTCTGGAGCCTCCCAGCCGTTGTGCCAATGATACGCGAAGGCCGGCGCGTAGAAGCTGCGAAACGACCGAACTCGCGCGTCCCCACTCAGCCGATCGTCGAGCGGCTGAAAAAACTCGGGAAAGCCCGCCAGCGGCGAGGCGGGAAAGTCGTCCTTGCCATCCGCTCGGGGCCAGAGCGGATCAAAAAACGGGCAAGGGAGCACCAGCAGGTCGAGGTTCGGCTGATCGGCGAAGTGCAGCGAGTGTTTGGGATGGCACGACCCGATTGCCGCGCAGCGGGCCAGCAAGGCCGCGGCCGTTGGACTGGCGGGCAATAGCCGCAGCACCGCGCTGTTGCCATAGGGTTGGCGGGCCGACCAGCGATAGCAGAACTCGCCGGGAAAATGGGCCAGCAGTTCCCCCCACGGGCGGAGCAGCATCACGTCCAGGTCGAGGTACGTCCCGCCGTGGCGAAATAGCGTCAGGAAGCGGAAGGCATCGGAACGCAGGGCCAGGCCCGCCGGGCGATACAATTCAGGACGGTCGGCCAGCGGAGTACCTGCCGCCGCGGCTGGCGGATCGTAACGCCGTACTTGAATTCGCGAGAGGAGCGGCTGCAAGAGTGGATTGTCGGCGTGCCCGTCGTAACCATTTTCGCCATCGAGCCAGAGCCAAATGTCTGCTGCTCCCGGTGGTTGAGTGGCCAGCACCGACTTCACCGCGAACGCCTGCTTGCGGCCGACTGGCCCATGCCAATAGAAATGAAACCGTTCAGGGGCCGCCGGGGCCGCTGTCCGCGGCGGTAGTCGCCTCAGATACGCGAGGCACGACTCCGCCTGCCGATAAAGCCGTTCGTCGGGAAGAAATCGCATGTCGCCACACCAGGCTGAAGAATCGCGGGGCGGGATTGTCGCGAGAAGCACCGGCCGGGACAACGCCAGTCTGCCACCCTACCAAAGCTCAATTTGCTGCTAGCAGCCATGCCCAGCGCATTCCACCATCACTTTCGCCGGCACGATCCGGTGCTGCACGGGGTCATTCGGCAGGTGGGCCCGTTTCGATTGCAGCCGAGCCGCGACCGATTTGGGATGCTGGCGAGATCGATCATTTCGCAGCAAATCTCAGTGGGAGCGGCGCGGTCGATTCGCCAGCGGCTGGAGGACTTGCTCGGTTCGGCGGGCATTTCGGCGGCCGCGATCGCGGCATTGCCGCCAGACAGGTTGCGTGGTGTCGGATTGTCGCGGCAGAAGACGGCCTATTTGCTCGACCTCGCGGGGCAGGTCGTCGCGGGAACTGTTCGCCTCGACAAAATCGGCCGACTGAACGACGAGCAGGTAATCGAGCAACTGACGCAGGTCAAGGGAATTGGCCGCTGGACGGCGCAAATGTTCCTCATCTTTTCGCTCGGCCGGCCCGATGTCTTTCCCGCCGACGACCTGGGGGTGCGAATGGCCATCGGCAAGCTCTACGGCTTCGCGGAATTGCCCGGCCGTAAGGAATGTCTGGCGATTGGCGAGAAGTGGAGCCCGCACGCTTCGGTCGGCAGCTGGTATTGCTGGCGCTATCTCGATCTGCTCAAGCAGCGCAAGGCGGAGGGGAAGGAATATCCGGTGTAGCCGCAAGATCGCGGGGCCAAAGCCTGGCGATTACGGGGCCAAAAACTCCTCCTGCAGGAACTTTGCGGCCGCGTCCCACTCTTTGGCCGCCGCGGCAAAATCGACCGGCATCGCGCGGACTGTGTGGGGCGTTTCGACCCGCAACTCGGCGGTCACGCGCGGGTTGAGCGGAATCTGAGCGCTCGGCCCCGCCGCGAGGCGCTCCTCGACCGCGGGCGAAAGCAAAAAATCGACGAGCTTCCGCGCGGCGGTCGGATGCGGGCAGCCCTTGATGATCGCCACGGTGTTGGGAATGAACAGCGTCCCCAGTTCGTCGGGCTGACTATCGGGATAGACAATCGCGACCGGCGCGCCGCGCTCCAGTTCGATGATCGCGTCATCGGTGTCGGTCAGGCCAAAGGCAATTTGCCCTGCCGCCACCGCCTGAGCCACCTGCTTGTTGCCGCCCAGAACCTGCACGCCATTGGCTTTGAGGCGACGAAAGAAACCGCGGGCCTGATCGGCACCCAGCACTGCAAACAGGCAAGCCGCATGGGTGGCGGTGGTGCCGGCAATTGGCTTGGCGATGCCGATTTGGCCCTTCCACTTTGGGTCGGTCAGGTCCTCGATCGACTTCGGCCGCTCGGCTTCAGGCACGAGTTTGGTATTCACGATCAGCACCCGAGCCCGGCCGGCAAAGCCGTGCCAGGTTCCACGGGGCGAGCGATACATCGCCGGTAAATTGGCCGCGGCGGGCGATTCGTAGGCTTCGAGCAAGCCCTGCTCTTCGAGGCGGAGCGTGTTCAGGATCTCGTTGTTCCAGAACACATCGCACCGCGGGTTGCTGGCCTCGCTAAGAATCGCCTGCGTCAGGCCCACCGACTTCGTGCTTTCAATATCGAACTTCGGTCGCGGCTGGGGACCGCCCTGCGCGGCAAGCTCCTCCAGCACCGACTCCGAGAACTCGCGGTCGAGTGCCGTATAGACGACGACCTCATCGCCCGCCGACCAGCAGCCGGCAAGGAGGAGGGAGCTAGCAAACAAAAGCCAAGCGTATCGCATGAAAGCCTCATCGCTCGCTCAGCCCGCCCGATTCGCTTCGCTGACCTGATCATTGAGCGTCCACAAATCATACAGCCAGCCAAGGCCGCAGAGGCCGCCGGTCAAGAGCCAAATGATGCCGGTGACCATTTTGCCCATGTAGAAGTGTTGAATGCCGAGGTAGCCGAGGAACACGAGCAACAGCCAGGCGACGTTGTAGTCGAGGCGGCCAGAGGTGAAGCGGCGGTCGGCCTGGGCGTCCATGGACGGGATGAGAAACAGGTCGATGATCCAGCCGATGAGGCACAGCCCGCCGGTGAAGAACCAGATCGTCCCCGTGATCGGCTTGCCGTAGTAGAAGCGGTGCATTCCCAGAAAGCCGAGAATCCAGCAGAGGTAGCCGATGGCGACCGAGTGGGTGTTGCGGTCGGCGGGAAAGATGGCGGGCATGGTCGATGGTTCCTGGGGGTAAAACCGGTGCCAGCGTATTCGTCGGCGGCCGGCGAATATTGGCGGCGGGTCAATGTGCCGACAACGCCGCGAGCAGTCCCGCACAGGCGAGTCCGACCAGGATGGCCGCGACGACAAGCGCCACCACGCCGGCGATCTTGCGATACGAAATCGGCGCGGTGCCGGTGGTGCGGCCGGTTTGCCCATTGGCCAGAAAGCGAAACACCTGCCCCTTGTAGCGATACGCCATGATCCAGACCGGCAGCAGGATCGGCTCACCGGTGAGTCCTTCGGTGCGCACGTTGACATGCAAATTCCGGCAGTTGCCGGGAACATACTTGCGGCAGGCCGCGCGTTCCAGGTCTTCCAGCCCCTGCTGAGCCAGCGGCCGGGCGTATTTCCGCTGCACGCGGAATTGCTCATAGACGGCGTTTTCCAGATCGACCCGCTCGGGGGGGATGCCAGCGGTCAGGTCGTAGGGGCAGATCGCCCCGGTCTCGGCCGGCGAAAGGACACCGCTCGCGCCGACGAGGACGCCACCGTAGCTCGCCTGGTTGTGGCCGCTCATCGGATACCAACTGGCCTGCGCTCCGGCCGGAGTTTGGCTGGTGTCGGCGGTCCAATAGGTAAAGACCCGCGCCGAGAAAACCCAGTAAGGCACATACACCTGGGTCAGTTTTTCGACGATCGCCGCCTGGGCTAAATCGCCGGGTCGCCAAAAGCTGCTGCCGAGGTATTGCCGCAGCGAGGCGAGCACCACGTCTTGGGAAATCTTAAAGGGCACGACGCGCGACGGCCGCAGCACTTTGGCGTCTTTCTGCTCCGCCAGCTTTTCGGAGCCGCAAAACGGGCAGCGGAGCGTGCGGGCGCTGGCATCGTAGCTCATGCTCGCGCCGCAGCCCTGGCACTGGAAATTGTGCGTGGCAAGCGTCGTTTGGCCCGCAAGGCGGCGGCTTTCACTGGCGGGCGCTTCGGTGCCGCAATTGGCGCAGAACAAATCCTCCTCGTCGAGGATCGCGTGGCAGACCGTGCATTTCGTGAGCAAGTCAGACATGGCTGAAACGGTTCTAGGCCCTGCTACCGCATCCCGGAAATGAGCAGGATGACGAGGACGATGATGAGGACCACGAACAGACCGGCGGCGACGGCGATGGCGATCCGCGTGCCGGAAAGGGGCTTGTCGCCGGCCATTTTGCCGGTCTGGCCGTTGAGCAAAAAGCGATAGACCTTTTCGCGATAGCGATAGCTGAGGATATAGACCGGAAGCAGGCAAAGGTCGGAGGTGATCTGGCTGAACTCGGTTTGCACGGCGAGGCCGCTGTAGGTGTCGCCCGGCAAAAACGCCCCAATATTGGCCGATTCCTGCCGGGCGAATTCCTGGCGGCAGAGCTTGAGGGCGTCGTCGCGCTCCACGGAGTATTCCTCGGCCAGCCAGCCGGCAAGGAAATAGGGTTCATACCGCTTGAGGGCCGGCAACTGAAACGGCTGGATGCGGAGGGCCTGATCCTGGGGCAGCCCCTTGCTGCCGCTGACGAGATAGCCGCTGTAATAGCGATGATGGCGGCCGGCGAGGGGCCACCACTCGGTCTCTTGCACCTGGCGGGTTTTGGTGACGGTGTTTCCCTTGCTGTCGGTTTCGGTGTAGGTCTCGGTGCGATACCAATGCTCGCCGATTTGGGCCCGCCACGTGCTTTGGGCGAGCATCGTGAACGCCCAGAACGGCAGGTAAACTCCCTTCAGCTTGTCGGCCACCGAAGCGACCGCCAAGTCGCCCGGCCGGAACCAACTGTTCTGCCGCAGCCACTCTTTGAATTTTTGCTGGGCGTCGTCGTGAGTGATCGCGAAGCCGATGACGAACTCCGGGGGCTGACGGCCGGCACCGGCGGGGTCGAACTCGACCACGTAGGTCGAATCGCAAAACGGGCAAACATACGATCTGTGGTGCGGATCGGTCGCGACCTCGGCTCCGCAAGTTTGACACTTGAAGTGCTTCGTCAGCGGCGACTCGACCATCTCGGCGGTGATGGGCGTGCTTGGTGCGGCTGCGGGTGGAGCAGCGCCCCTCGCTGACGCTTCGGGTTGGCGTGTCGGTGCTATTGGCGCCCGAAAATCGGGGTTTGTCGTGCCGCACGCCGGGCAGAATTTGTCGAGCGATTCGACCGGCGTGCCGCACGCCGCGCAGGGCTTGCCCGACGGTGCGGCGGACTCGGCATCGACGGCGGGTACGTCGGCAAGTTGGGTGTCGGCAGGCACGGGGAGGAAGAAGGGGAGACTGGGTGAGGGGGAGAGTGGGAGACTGGAAAACGCTGGAATTAGATTCGCCGGCAGTCGCCGTAGATTGCGGATTGTAGATTGCGGATCGAGGAATAACAGCAGTCGTTCGCCTTCCGGCTCCTGGCTCCCTAGCTATGCATCCTCGCCTCCGTTTCCCCCTGGGCGATGATCCGCCCTTCGGCAGCGGCGAGTTCGGCGAGGCGCTCATGCACGGCATCATCGGGGAGGAAATTCTTGGCGAGGCGGACGTAGGTGCTGTGGTGGCGGGCTTCGGACTCGAACAGGCTGGCGTAGAAGTCGGCCAGTTCCCGGTCGGCCAGCCGGTCGCGCAGCAGGCCAAATCGCTCGCACGATCGGGCTTCGATCAGCGCCGCCACCAGCAGCCGATCGACCGCCCGCCGCGGCTCTTGCTTGGTCACTAACTCGTGCAACTTCGCTCCGTAACCGCTGGGAGATAGCTTAAAGAAGCGGATGCCGCGACGGTCGAGCAAGGCCCGCACCTGGTGAAAGTGGTCGAGCTCCTCGGCCACGATCTCGGTCATCGCCCGCGTCAGGTCGTCGTGCTCGACGTAGCTGAACAGCAGATTCATCGCCACGCCCGCAGCCTTCTTTTCGCAGTGGGCATGGTCAATCAGCAGCAGATCGAGCCGCTGCGCGACCTGGGCGAACCAGCGGTCGGAGGTGGCGGTTTGCAAACTTAACATGGGGGCCAATGTAGCCGATGCGCCGGTCCGGTGGGATTGCCGCAAGTCGCAGGTCTCCCAACTTGACGACGCCCCGCGCGCCGGTTCTGCTGGCGGTTGGTGGAACGATCTTTTCTCGCTCTTTGGAGCTTTCGCATGCGTCGCCTCCTTTCGTTTACGGTCGCTTTAGCGTTGTTCGCCGCCGCGGCCTCGGCCTTGGCTCAGGCCCCGCCGGAATTTCCCAAGCCAGGGCCGGAGCACGCGATGCTCAAGCAGCTCGAGGGAACTTGGGACTGCGTCATGACGATGCACGGCTCTCCTGCCCCGCTCAACGCCGTCGCGACCTACAAAATGGAGCTCGGCGGCCTGTGGCTCGCCAGCGATTTCAAGTGCGATTCCCCCGCGTTCAAGTTTCAGGGGCGGGGGCTCGATAGCTATGATCAAGCCTCCAAAAAGTATGTGAGCGTGTGGGTCGATTCGATGGTCACTTCGCCAATGATGCTGACCGGAACCTACGACGAGGCGACCAAAAAGCTGACCATGACCGGTGAAGCTCCCGGTCCCAGTGGCAAGCCGGAGAAGGTGAAAACCGTGTCGCTGATGAAGGACGCCGATCACATGACCTTTCAGTTTTTCATGATTGGCGAAGGGGGCACCGAGACGCAGGCGTTTTCAATCGAGTACACGCGAAGGAAGTAAAACTTTGGCTTCGCATTCGATTAACGGCAAGGCGGAGGCGTCAGCGCTCTCGCAACCGAGAGTGCGAACAGGTAGGCCTTTGGCTAACCGCTAATCGAGGCTAGGCGAGTTGCAACTTCAGCCGTTCGCGCAGCCCCTTGGCCTGCCGGCCTGCGGGCGCGGGGCAAGGAACGGTGGGAAATCGCGCGGCGGGAATTTTTGTCACATCGCCGTAAAACTCGGCATTGATGAGCGCACCGTAGGCGGTCGTTTTGTAGCGCAAGGGTCCACTCCGGCCGCTGAGCAGCGGCTGGCCGCTCTCCCCGGCAAGCAGCTTGACGCCGGCGTGAAACAGGTGCTGGGCGAAGGGGGATTGCGAGAGCCCGCCGGTGAGGATGAACCGGTCGGGCCGCTTTAGCTTCTGGGCGTCGATGGCCGCGAGCATCGACCGCATCCGGGCGAGCATTTCGCACAGGATCGAAAACTGCACGCTGGCGACCTTCACCTTGAGCGAGAGCCGTGTCCAGCCGGGGGGATACGATTCTCCCTGGTCCTGGCAATAGGGAACGCGCACAAGCTCCGCCGGTTCGGACTGGTCGGCGAGCCGGTTGAGCGTTTCGTGATCGTCTTGCAGCGGCGCGGCGAACTCATCGAGGAACCGGTTGTACCACGCCGCGCAGTGGTGCAGCATGTTCAGCCAGAGTGTGGCGTCGTAATAGCCGAAGCCGAGCAGTCCGGGCACGGCGGGCGGCGCGGCTTCGCTGACCCAGTTGTTCGTGCCAGAGGTCCCCAGCGACGCCAAGAGCGAGCCGGAGTCCGTCACGCCGCAGCCGACGCCCGAGGCGTGGTTGTCTCCCAGGCCGGCACAAAAATGCCAGCCCGCCAGCCGCTCGCGCAGCGTTTGCCAATCACCGCTGAGTCCCACGGCCGGCCCACCACCAATGGTGCCGACCACTTCGCCGGAGCGGAGGAGCGGCGAGAACCAATCGCGCGGGAGCTGATACTTGTCGAGCACGCTCAGCGGCAAGCTTTGGGTATTGCGGTCAAAAAGGCCGTTGCTTTTCGCCTCCGACGAATTCAGCCCCAGCTGGCCAGTGAGCAAGTACGCGACGTAATCACCGGTGGTCAGCACTGTCCAAACGCGCTCGCGGAGCGATTTCTCCACCGCCAGCACCTTCAGCAGCTTCGGCAGGACCAGCCGCGGCTCGACGCTGCCGACGGACCCGGTCACGAGCGGATCGTTATTGAGCGTCTTGGTTTCCTCATCAGCCGCGTTGCATTGCCACATCAAGGCCGGCAGGAGCAGCTTTCCCTCGCGGTCGAGCACCACCATATCGTGCTGGCGGCACGAGATGGAAATGCGGCCGGTTTTTGCCGGCACAAAGCCATCAGCCGCCAGTTCGTCGAGCATGTCGCGGAACATCCCCGGCAGCGAGGCGAGGTCGAACGCCGGAAAGGCCGGGTTGCCGTTCCAATTGGTAGCGCCGGCAATGGCGCGAGTGGCAAAGCCCTCCTGGCCGTCATCGCCGCGCACCGCCAGCGCCCGGGCCGAGGTGGTTTCGTCGATGCCGATCAGGTTGATTTGTGCCATGTAACGCACCATTCTCCACAGCCGGGACCAAACCTGGTTCCGGTGAACCGCCGATTTGCCTTCGTGACACAAGCCCGAAGCGCAAGCGAGGGATCCGGTTGTCCCTCGCTTGCGCTTCGGGCTTGTGTGGGTCGCACACCCACCAACTCTAGATATACCTATTGAACAAATGCTCCAGCATCTCTTGCCGGCCGCTTTGGTTGGGGGCGGCTTCCCCCTTGGCCAGGATGTCGGCTTCGAGCTTCTTGAAGTCGGTCTTGCCGGACTCGATTTCAGCCCCGATGCCGGTGTCGAAGCTGCTGTAACGCTCCTTGACGAACTTGTCGAACTCGCCGTCTTTGCGAATGGCGGCAGCGATCTTGAGGCCGCGGGCGAAGGCGTCCATCCCGCCGATGTGGGCGTGGAACAAATCGATCGGCTCGAACGATTCGCGCCGCACCTTGGCGTCGAAATTGACGCCGCCTGGCGAGATGCCCCCCCACTTGAGCAGCGTCCACATGATCTGCGTCGTCAGGTAAATATCGGTCGGGAACTGGTCGGTGTCCCAGCCGAGCAAAAGGTCGCCCGTGTTCGCGTCGATCGAACCGAGCGCCCCCTGCATGCCGGCATATTCCAGCTCGTGCTGCATGGTGTGGCCGGCCAGCGTGGCGTGGTTCGTCTCGATGTTCAGTTTGAAATAAGGGAGCAGGTCGTAGGCCCGCAGGAAGTTCAGGCAGGCCGCCGCATCGCTGTCGTATTGGTGCTTGGTCGGCTCCTTGGGCTTGGGCTCGATCAGGAATTGCCCGGTGAAGCCGATTTCCTTGGCGTAAGCGACCGCCATGTGGAAGAACTTGGCGAGGTGATCGAGCTCGCGCTTCATGTTCGTGTTGAGCAGGTTCTGGTACCCTTCGCGTCCGCCCCAGAAGACATAGTTCACGCCCCCCAGATCCTTCGTCACCTCCAGGCACTTCTTCACCTGAGCCGCCGCGAAGGCGAACACGTCGGCATTGCAGGTGGTTGCCGCCCCATGCATGAACCGCGGGTTGCTGAACATGTTAGCGGTCCCCCACAGCAGCTTGATGCCGGTCCGCTCTTGCTCTTCCTTCAGGACCTTAGCGACCGCGTCGAAATTCTTGTTCGATTCGGCGAGCGTCGCTCCTTCGGGCGCGACATCCCGGTCGTGAAACGCATAGAACGGCGCGCCGAGCTTCTCGATCAGCTCAAACGCCACCCGCGCGCGAACTTTAGCATTCTCGACCGAATTGCTGCCGTCGTCCCACGGCCGGACCGCCGTCCCCGGCCCGAACGGATCGCTCCCCGTGCCGCGGAACGTGTGCCAATAGACGACCGCGAATCGCAGGTGCTCCTGCATCGTCTTCCCCTCGACGACTTCGCTGGCGTTGTACCAGCGGAACGCGAGGGGATTCTTCGACTCGGGGCCTTCGTACTTGATCTTCTGGATTTCGGGGAATGCGGGGGGCATGGGAGGATTTGGAGTGAGTGGTGGAGTGGTGAGTGGTGGTTAGATGGAGGCGAAGTTCTCGATCAGAATCGCTACTTTGGAACGCACGACCGCTTCGGCTCGGATGCACGAAAGGGTGCGGCTATCGTGGCAGATTCAGGGCGAAGCGCCAACGGGCGGAGCTGGCCGCGGAGACCAGCGGTTGCTGTCGAGCGACTTGCCATCCGCGCCGAGTCGGCTGACCCGCACGTGCGAGAGGCTTGGCCCGGGAATCATGTCGCTGAAGCATGCCTTCGGATCGCCGATTTCGTAGGAACTGAGCTCGATGTAGCGCATTGCCGGAGCGGCGGCTAGCTTGCGCAGTCCCGCTCGCGTCACGCGCGAACCGCTGATTATGACGACCTCTAAATGGGGATTCCGGGCCAGCCACTCGACCGCCGCATCATCCAATACTCGCGAGTGCGCGTCGTTTTGAGGTTGCCCTTTATCCCAATTGCGAAATAACAAGAGCCGCTTCAGCGCTGGCAAGTTGGCGATCGTTTGAAAGTCACGCTGCTGGAGCTGGGCATTCTGCGCAATACCGATGAATTCCAAACCGGGCAGACAATCGAGATCGTCGATTGCCGCCGAGTCGGCGAGAAGCACCTGGCTAACGTCTCGAAAATAGTCTTGGCCCAAGGTCGCCGCGAGCCAGCCCAGCGCTCGCTCCAACCAAGATCGTTGCGGCGGCGTTGAACCGAACGGATCCTCGACAACTTCGTTATCGCGAAGGGCATACGTTACATCTCCGCCCGCTGCGAGAATCAACTCCACCACCCGTCGCTGCTCGCGAGTTCGATGCGTCCACCAGCCCAGGCCAATCGCCAGCAGCGTGATGAGCGCCAGCAGCACCCGCAGGGTGACCCGGGGCCACCAGCGGCGGGGCTTCGAGAGCATTCGGGAATCGGTCGTCATTGGGCGGATGCCGGGCCTGGTGGCGACGGACGCGATAGTTGTTCCATTCGGATGCGCTGGTGAGCAATCGCCTGAAGATTGCCGGGATAAACCTTCAACGCCTTGAGTTGAGTAGTGCTTGTGATCCGCGTCACCAGACTCTCATCGACGTCATCATTACATCCAAACAACGTGACTTCTTTGAGCGACCGAGAGTTCGCCAGCAACAAAACTCCTTCGGCGGTGAACTCATATCCTTCGATCGAGACGTACTCAAGAGAAGGCATCTGGCTCACCATTTGTAACGTCGGGTCGCCAAGTCGGGTGGTTTCCGGCAAGTCTGTGGGTAACCACGCAGGCGAGTTCACGTCCAATAAACGCAAGCCCCTGATACGCGCGACCGGTGCCAACTCGTCATCGGTCAACAATTCCCTCTGGACCCACAATCGCTGCAAATGAGGCAAATGTTGAAAGTCAATCTCTCGGAGAACGCGCGGGTTGCGAACATGAATTCCGGTGACGGTGTGAAAGTAGTCAATTCCCAAGGCTTTCACCAACCACGGCGGTGGCCAAAACTTGCCTTCCTTGAGAACGCGGGAAAATTCGTTAGATCCCAGTTCGCCGTCGTATTCAAACCCCGCGTCACGTGGCGCGACCGCGTTTACCACCCGCCGCTGCTCGCGTGCCCGGTGGATCCACCAACCCAGGCCAATCGCCACCACCGTGATAAGCGCGAGCAGCACCCGCAGCGTGAACCGGGGCCAGCGGCAAGGTTGGGGGTGAGTCGTCGAAGCTAATGGTGAGCAAATTGACATTGAGGTGCCCCGCCGCGTTCGTTCACAGGAAGCGCGCCTTTACTTCGCAGAGTAGTGGGTGATTTTCTTCGGGCCAAGGTCGTGCGAACTTCGCCACTGCACGATGATTGGATCATCGCTGGTATCGACCCACCGCATGGACGTGACGCGACCAGCCGTGAGACTCAGTGAGGCGTCCAGGGCGTCAAAGCCGCGTTTGTTAAAGCGACCTTCATCAATGAATAAACACTTGAGTCGCGGCAGCTTCGCCAGTCGCTGCAGTGAGGCATTAGTCAGCCGCTCGAGTGGCTGTTGGCGGGGCCCTGTTTTCACCCGCAGCACCGTCAGATGGGGCAATTGCATTACAGGCAGCAAGTCGTTGTCGCTCACCATCTGATTTAAGGTAACGCCTGAAACCGCGTCAAAATAGTCGCGACCAAAAAGCTCCACCACATTGGGTGGAACCCAAGCATCAGTTGCCCAACCTTCATACAGAATCTCGGCATCTAGAGCGTATTTCAAAACCGTCCTAGGACGACGATGAGGCACGCAAGCTGGACGAATCCGTGAAAGAGATGGGCATGGTACTCGTAACGCGTGACAAGACGCCGAAAGTTCTGGAGCCAGCTTATCGAGCGCTCCACTT
>JANRLS010000218.1:0-46401 GCA_033762315.1 Pirellulaceae bacterium | reverse complement strand
AAGTGGAGCGCTCGATAAGCTGGCTCCAGAACTTTCGGCGTCTTGTCACGCGTTACGAGTACCATGCCCATCTCTTTCACGGATTCGTCCAGCTTGCGTGCCTCATCGTCGTCCTAGGACGGTTTTGAAATACGCTCTAGTGTTTTGCCAGCGCTTGCCGAGCACCTCGCTGACGATGTGATCCAGCGTCTGGTCGTTCGGATGAATTTGGGCGACCCCGAAATCACGCGCCAGCCCGCGAACACTGGTTGGCCGTAGCTCGGACTTGCCGAACGAGGGGCCTTCGATCCAGACCACCGCCTCGCGTTCCATCACTCCCGGCAGCGCCGCGCCGTACACCATTCCCGCGCAGGCATACCGCGAGATCGGCCCGGTCAGCGGCCGCGCCAGGCTTAGCAGGCAGACCGCGACCATCAGCAAACTGGGAGCGTAGCGTGCAAAGAATGACATGGAGAATGGTCTTCCAGGCTGACGTTAAGCCTGTACTGTAGTTCCAAATCCGAGCATGCCGCATGAAGCTGAAGTGAAGGGATTGTGAAGGCAGCGGCGCGTCCGAGAGCCTCATTCGCGGTCAATCGCCATGCCAAAGCGCGGCCTCACCACGAAATAGTTGCCCTGACGGGTGGGATGGACGAAGAGCGGACGACACTCTCCACCGCCGCCGGCGTGGAAGTTAGGATATTTCCGATGAAACGACAATTGACTGCCTGGCTCCTGATTCTTACGGTCGTGGCCGACGCTCAGTCTGAAGAGCCTCCCACGCCGGAGATTGTCCTCAACCTGCGCGGAATGCTCACCGACCCGGCAGCGATCGACTACGAAGGGCTGCCGAGGCTAATTGGCCAGCATGCGGTGGTGTGCCCCAAAACGGACGATCTCAAATTCCAGTTGCACAACTACCTGATTCATCACGGCGGCAAATACTGGTGCTTGTTCAGTCATGGCCCCGTGGTCGAGGATGTGCCGACGCAGTTTGTCAGCTACACGACGAGCGACGACGGCCTCGCCTGGAGCCCCGCCAAGCCGGTGATGCCGCAACCGGCCGCACCGTATGCCTACATTGCCCGCGGCTTTTGGCTGCGCGACGGCGAATTGCTCGCCCTGGTCGCCCATTTTCGTGATAAGGGGGCGTTTGGAGTCAACAAGGAACTCAAGCTCCAGGCTTACGTCTGGGACGCGGCAGCCAACACCTGGAAATTCAAGACGACCCTCTACGAAGACGCGATCAACAACTTCGCGCCTCAAAAGCTGGCCACCGGCGAGTGGCTGATGACCCGCCGCGACGCCCGGTTCAACGTCTATATGCTCGCCGGCGGCATCAAGAGCCTGGAGGACTGGCAATCTTTTCCGGTCGTCAAACGGCTGGAAATCCCCAAATTCTCGCCCGACGAGCCCTTCTGGTGGCAGTTGCCCGATGGCCGCCTGCACGCGCTGTTTCGCGACAACGGCGGCTCCAGCCGGCTTTATCAGGCGTTCTCCAGTGATGCCGGCCGCACCTGGACCCGGCCAAAAATCACCAACTTTCCCAACGCCAGCAGCAAATGCTATCCGCTCCGCCTGTCGAGCGGCGCTTGGGCCATGATCTCCAACGCCAATCCCCAGCGGGGACGGCGAGAAATGTATCTCTCCCTCTCCAGCGATGGCCTGACTTTCACCCAAATGGCCCGGCTGGCGATTCCTTCGGCGAAGGCGACCACCTTTCAATATCCGCACGCGATTGAGCATGACGGCCACCTGCTGGTTGCCTTCTCGCAAAAGAAGGAGCAAACCGAGGTGCTGAAGGTGCCCATGACGGAAATCGAGAAGTTGCGCGAATAAGCGGGGCCCGCGCGAGTCATGCCGCCTTCGTTATCTTGCGGGGGGCTTGCTGCGGGCGAGGAATCCGCCGGCGACAAAGAGCTCGCTGTCGCCGATCACCAGGTTGAAGACGGCGGCTGTTTCTCCCGTCGATCCGACGGAAAGCACCGCCACCGGCACCACCTCCCCAGCCCGATAAGCCAGAATCGTATCTCCCGGCAGCAACTTGCCGGCGGTTTGCGCTTCGTCGAGCGTCGGGCATAGCGGCTGAGCTTCGGTCGTCAGCAGCGTGCCTTCCGACGTGCGGATTTCCCACAGTCGATTAGTGGTCGTAAAGACCGACTGGACCGGACGCTCGGCTTTCTCACCGCCGGGCCGCACGACGATCAGCAAATCACCGGGGCGAATTTGCTCGATGGGGCGCGGGCCGGTTGGCGTTTCGACGAGCGTGCCGCGCGGAAAGCAGCCCGGATGGCACGGTTCGTAAAGTGGTCCCTCGTGCATGTCCGCTTCGGGAAAGGAGCGAGCCAGTCGCTGCCGCAGCCTTTCCGAATAACCCGGATAATGGGGCGAATACTCGATGCTTTGCACCGCCTCGTCCCCCAGCCACTGCCGGAGGATGAACACTCGCGTCGGCTCCGCTGCCGGCGAGCCTGCCGGAAAATACCGCGCCCAGTCGCGCGCCAGCACCACGCGAAATGCCGCGTTGCCGGCAATCTCGCGCAGCAGCGCCCGCCGGCTGCGGACGATGCTCGTCTCCCACCCCAGCCAGCAGCACAGCAGCGTCAGCCCGACGAGCAGCGTGCGCAGATTGAATCGCAACCAGCGGCGTCCCGTGGGCTCGCTCATCCCGGCATTCTAATCCTCGCCCCACGCGCTTGGATTCCCCCCACTCGTTCCACTACACTCAATCCGCACCAGAACTCACCCTGTCAGGAGCCTCGCATGTTCTTCTCCCCCTCTCCTCGTCTCCCTCTCTCCCTCTCTTTTTTCCTTCTCGCCTCGTTCGTCATCGCCGCCGACTTTCCTGCTCCCGAAAAGCTTTCGCCCAATCCCAACCTGCCCGACCCGCTGGTAATGCTCGATGGCACGAAGGTCACGAGCCAGGAAATTTGGGCGACCAAGCGCAAGCCGGAGCTGAAGGCCCTGTTTCAGCACTATATGTACGGCCGCATCCCTCCCGCGCCGCGCGAGCTGGTGGCCAAAGAGCTATTCGTCGATCCGGCGGCTCTCGGCGGCAAGGCGACGCTCCGCGAGTATCAGCTTGGTTTTGTCGGGCCGGACGGCAAGACGCTCCAGCATCAGCAGCTCGTGTTGGTGGTGACTCCCTCGGGGAAAAAGAACGTGCCGCTATTCGTCGGCATGAACTTTTGCGGCAACCACACGGTGCTCGATGATCCGCGAATTCAACTTCCCACCGGTTGGGTTCGCAATAGCTGCGCGGGAGCCAAGGACGAGCGGGCAACCGACGAAGGGCGCGGCTCGCAAAAAGACACCTGGAATGTCGATCTGATTCTCGACCGAGGCTATGGCCTGGCGACATTTTACAGCGGCGACATCGACCCCGACACGGCCGATTTCTCCGATGGCATCGCGCCGCAATTTTTCCAGTCGGGCACCGCCACCCCAGCCGGCGACGACCCGGCGACGATTGCCTGCTGGGCCTGGGGTTATTCGCGCGTGGTCGATTGTCTTGCTCGGCACGAGGGGCAAAATGTCGATCTCGACCGCCTCATTGCCGTCGGCCATTCGCGCAACGGCAAAACGGCCCTGCTCGCCGGCGCGATGGACGACCGCTTCGCGATCGTCATTCCCCACCAGGCCGGCTGCGGCGGAACCAGCCCGTGCCGCAACCACAATCCCAAGGCCGAAACGGTCCAGCGGATCAATACCTCGTTTCCCCACTGGTTTTGCCCGAATTTCAAAGCCTTTAACGAGCACACCGAGCGCCTGCCGTTCGATCAGCATTGCCTGATTGCCCTCTGCGCCCCGCGGCCGGTGCTGCTGTGCAACGCCATCGAGGACCAATGGGCCAATCCCGACGGCCAGTTTCAAATGCTCGCGGCCGCCACGCCGGTATATCAACTGCTCGGCGTTCCCGGCCTCGATCCCGCCGCCAAGCCCGAAATCGGCAAGCTCACCACCAGCCGGCTCGGCTATTTTCTACGCGCGGGGAAACACAGCATGTCGCGCCCCGACTGGGTCGCCTACTTGGACTTTGCCGATGCACAGTGGAAGAGCATGAAGTAGGCTGTCCATCCGCATTTGCCCGGCCGAACAGGCTTTGGCAAGGGAATCGATCTGTTGAACGCCACGACTTCCAGCCACCTTCGACACTGGAGCCACCATGAGTACGCTTCGCCCGATGCTCCTCATGCTCGTCGGCACGATGAACGTATCGACCTTGGCAATGGGCGCGGAGCCAACAACGCTCAAAACCGAATCGTTCGACCGCGATCCGGGCTGGGAGGGGCGGAATAATCGCGCCGTCCCAATGCAACTGCCGGTCGTCAAGCTGGACTTTGGCTTCAGCCAGACCAACATCGCTGGCACCGCCGCGGGCGAGGTGGGGGCCGCGTGCAGCGCAGCACCACCCCGGCCATGTACGCGGCAAAGCTCGATCCCCCCTTATCGCTCGGCGATCAACTCACCGCCTCCGGCACCTTTGCGATTACCGCGTCGCGAATAGTCGCTGGTGCCATTGCAAGGCCTGCAGGCGGCCCTCAAGACTTGCCCGTCCGCCCGGTGAGCGTGGCGACCACGGCGATCAACTCTCCCGCATCGACGGGCTTGGAGATGTGGGCTTGAAAACCGGCCACTAACGCGCGCTTGCGATCTTCGGCGCGGGCCATCGCGGTGAGAGCGGCGGCCGGTGTTTTGCCTCCGTCTTCGTCGGATAGCGAACGGAGCGCCCGCACTAAATCGTACCCGTCGCGTTCGGGCATGCCGATGTCGCTCAGCAGCAGATCGGGTCGCTCGCGGTGAAAAGTCGTCAGGGCATCAGGCATCGAGCCAGCGGTGAAAACCTGCGCCTCGTACTCGCACAGGAGGCGTTTCACCAGTTCGCGGGTGTCTGGCTCATCATCCACCACCAGCACCCGCAGGCCCTTCAAGCTGAGCCGATCCAGGAGGGCCGGCGTCCGTGGTTCGCCGTCATCAGTGAAATCGGCCGGGCGATGCATGGCCTGCACCGGCAAGTTGACGATGAACGTGGCCCCTTGATCGCGGCCGGGACTTTGAACCAGCACGGTACCGCCATGCAGTTCGACCAGGTATTTCACGATGGACAGTCCCAGCCCGAGCCCGCCATATTTGCGCGTAGTGCCGGGATCAGCCTGGCGAAACCGCTCGAACACGTGCGGCAGAAAATCCGCCTCGATTCCGACGCCAGTGTCGCTGACACGGATTTCCAAGTGCGAATTGACCCGCTCCAATTCGACCTGAATTCGCCCTCCCTTGGGGGTGAATTTCACGGCGTTGGTCAGCAAGTTGCAGATCACCTGTTGCAGGCGACCGGCATCCCCCAGCACCGGACCGGCCTGCGGATCGAGCACGCTAGTCAGGCGAATTCCCTTGGCGTTCACACCGGGACGAATGGTGGCGATGGCGGATTCGACCACCTGGGCGATGTCAACCGTCGTCGCATCCAGTCGCACTTTGCCGGAAAGGATGCGACTCATGTCGAGCAAGTCGTCGATGATTTGCGCCTGCAACTTGGCGTTGCGCTCGATGATCCGCAGGCCCTCCTCCTCGCTTTCGCCGTCGTCGTCCAGCAGCAACAGTTGGGCGTATCCGAGGATTGCGTTCAGGGGAGACCGCAGCTCATGGGACACGGTTGACAGAAATTCATCCTTGCTCCGATTCGCCCTTTCGGCCTCGCTGCGGGCCTCGCGTTCGCTGGCGAGCAGGCTGGCGAGTTTTCCCTCGCTTTCGCGCAGCGCCATCTCCACGCGTTTTCGCTCTTCCACCTCAACCTTCAATTCCTCGTTCAATTTGGCGAGTCCAGGCAAATTCAGCGCCTGCGGAACAATTTGAACGAGCGCGATCACCGTCCCCCACGAAACGATCGCCGTGGTCAGCTTGATCACCCCCGCGAAGCGATAAACCGGTTGCCAAAAGATAATCGCCTCGATCAAATGCCCGAATCCGCAAGCGAAGATGAAGGCGACGAACAACCACAGAATCTTGGGAAAAGGTACATCGCCCCGACGAAGGATAAAAAACGCCAGCACGCAGGGAATCGCTACATAGGCACCGAAAATGGCGATATCCGACGACACATGCAGCCATCCGTGACCAGGCGACCAATTCCCGCAGTGCCAGCGCGCGGGAAAATCGCTGGTGTTAAAGAGGTTCACCAAAAAATTGACCATGGCTCACCCTTGACAGACGACTGATGATCCCCTTAGGAACTATCAATCTCTCTATAAAAAGCGGTCTATTCAAGCACAGATACCATAATTCCCTGGCAGTCGAAGCGATCGAAGGCGTTTGTGCACCCCAGCAAATTCGAGTCGGCCCGATTACGTTGCCCCTTGGCGATTCACATTTCCCTCGAATAACGACTTCCCGTACGCGGCAACTAAAATCTGCGAATCACATTGTACACAAATGTATATATGAGTCAGTTGACGAGACGGAAGTCGTTTCGACTGGCGGATTGGTTGGCTCGACGGTAACCTGGGCAACTTGACATCGATCAAAATGACTGTCTTGGAAGATTTTCGTGCTGGAAAACGCCATCAAGCAATTCTGGTCGCTGTTGCCCTTCGACCAGGCCCAGTTCACGCTCGGCCTGGTTTTCGTGCTGTTCTTGCTCCTCGCCCTTAGTTCGCTCTCGCCCGATGTCGTCTTGCTGCTCGGCGTCGTGGTGCTGCTTGTCTTGGGAGTGGTAACGCCCGCCGATGCCCTCGCCGGCTTCTCGAACGAAGGGATGATTACTGTCGGCGTGCTGTTCGTCATTGGGGCCGGCGTGCGGCAAACGGGGGGGGTCGATTGGATCGCGACCCGCCTTTTTGGCCGGCCCAAATCGGTGGTCGGCGCGGTGACGAGGCTCGTCGTCCCCACGATGACCCTCAGCGCCTTCATGAACAACACGCCGCTGGTGGCGATGCTCATTCCCGCCGTCAACGACTATGCCCGCGCCAGCCGCATCGCCGCCTCGAAGCTGATGATCCCCCTCAGCTATGCCGCCATCCTCGGCGGCACCTGCACGCTGATCGGCACCAGCACGAATCTCGTTGTTCAAGGGATGGTCGTTAAAGAAGCGGCCCGGCAGAGCGAGCGGATCAAGAACGGGGAAGAAATTCCCGCGCGGGCCCGGGTCCGCCCCCTCACCATGTTCGACATCTCCTGGATCGGCGTGCCGGCGGCCCTCGTTGGCGGCACCTATCTGATTCTCGCGGCCCGCTATTTGCTGCCCGATCGTCGCCCCGCCCTCAGCACGCAGGACGACCCCAAGGAATACACCGTCGAAATGCAGGTCGAGCCCGAAAGCCCCCTTGTCGGCAAAACCATCGAAGATGCCGGCCTGCGCCATTTGCCGGGGTTGTTCCTGGCCGAGATCGACCGCGGGGGCAACGCCATCCCCGCCGTTTCTCCGCGCGAAGTGCTCCGCGCGGGAGACCGGCTCCTCTTCGTCGGCGTGGTCGAGTCGATCGTCGAGTTGCAGCGCATTCGCGGACTCGTGCCGGCGACGGACGACGTTTTCCAGCTCAAAGCGCCCCGTCCGCAGCGGGTGCTGATCGAGGCGGTGGTGAGCAACACTTGCCCCCTCGTCGGGCAAACGATTCGCGAATCGCGGTTTCGCACGCACTACAACGCGGTGGTCGTCGCCGTGGCCCGCAATGGCGAACGGCTGCACCAAAAAATCGGCGATGTGGTGCTGCATCCCGGCGATGTCCTGCTGGTCGAGGGGCATCCTTCGTTCGCCGACCAGAACCGCGGCAGCCGCGACTTTTTCCTCGTTAGCAAAATCGACGAATCGAGCCCGCCGCGGCATGAATTGGCTCTGTTGGCGGTGGGGCTCTTGCTGATGATGGTGGTCCTGGCTTCGCTGGGAGTCACCTCGATGCTCATCGCGGCGGTCGTCACTGCCGGGCTGATGCTCGCCACCCGCTGCGTGTCGCTCGAAACGGCCCGCAACAGCATCGACTGGGAGGTGCTGCTCGCCATTGCCGCTTCGTTCGCCCTGGGGACCGCCCTCGAGAAGACCGGCGCGGCCAGGCAAATCGCCGAATCGGCCATCGCGATTTCCGGCGGCAATGCCTGGGTTTCGCTGGCGATTATCTACCTGATCACGCTGATCGTCACGGAACTGATCACCAACAATGCCGCCGCCGCGCTCATGTTTCCGTTCGCGATGGCCACCGCGGCCCGGCTCGATGTCAGCTATCTCCCGTTCGTTATTGCCGTGATGATGGCCGCCTCGGCCGGTTTCGCCACGCCGATTGGTTATCAAACGAACCTCATGGTGTATGGCCCTGGCGGCTATCGCTTTAGCGACTATCTCAAGATCGGCGTCCCCCTCGACCTCCTCATCATGGCCGTCACCGTCGCTCTCGCCCCGCTGGTTTTCCCGTTTTAGCGTTCTATTTCCCGATCGCAGGCTCGAAAGGAGAGCCCCATGGCTTTGCTTGCGGATATCAATCGACATCTTCAGCGGCCGCCCCAATCCAGTGATCGTGCTCGAAGGACTGGAAGAGAAGGAAGCGTTGGAGCGATTGCAAGAGAGTCCCAATCCAAAGGCCAAGGAAGAACTTCCACTCCCACCGACGAACCGGCTGGGATACCGAGGATTGCTCGTGGAGCATCTTGGGAAAGCCAAGAACCGGCTGCCGAGCAAGTTGCGAGTCATCGGTGGAAACGGCGTTGACGCGAACCGGACGATCCGCCTCTCCGATCCTGGTTTCGAGCATTTCATTTGCGGTGCCAGCGGACCTATTCGGCGACTACACCTCTCCGCGAAAGTCGTGGAAGGAATTCACGTCGAACTGGAAAATCTCCACGTGCAACCGATGCCGCGAAAGTCGAAGCTCGGCAAGCCGTCCAAGGCCTGTCAGTGTGCCCCGCTTTACGAGCCGGCCTGGTGGAACGACGGTGGGCAGCGACAAGCCAATAACAATTGCTACAACTACGCCGCGAACTACCGCACGGACACCTTCGCCCAGCCTGGACTGGCCGCCGGAACGATGTATGGCGCGTTTACAGGTGCCGACGTGTCAGCGGCGGCCCTGGCGGATGACTTGGAATCGACTAGCCTGGATAATGTCTGTCCCGAACAGGGACATCTCGTGGCGCTTGTGATCGCTCCGGGCGTGGACTTTCACTGGTATCGCAAGGGTAGCGATGGGCTGTGGACTCACAAACCCGGCGGCATGGCGACGACCAACCTCGACAACAGTAACCAAATCATTACCGACCCCCGCACGGCGGACCGCGGCATGTACACCGACTTCCGCCAATTCATGGTGGTGAAACATGGTCACATCAAACTCCGTTAGCCAAACTGGGCGCTGGGTGGGGCGCATTGAGGTGTTTTCCGGACGACGCAATCCCGAATGGTTACTGCCAGCGGGCCAGGGAGAAGCCTTGCGAGCCGCGTGGCACGCGTTGCATCCGGCGGCGGGCCCCGCTCCCGCGCCCCCTCTGCTGGGTTTTCGCGGCCTGGCGTTGGAATGCGATGAAGAGTCGTGGCTCGTCTTTCGCGGCCTCGTCGTGCATCATTGTCTGGGTGCCACGGAAGTGAAGGCCGACACGGACGGAGACTTCGAGAACTTGTTGCTCGATTCCGCTCCTCCCGGCCTGCTCTCTCCTCCTATCCTGGCGCTGATGCATCGATCCTAGGCCAAACCTCAACTGGCAATCTAGTCATCGAGAATCCTCGCCTCGGTTTGCGCGATGACTTCCGGTGAACTTCAGCGCCATGACCCTGCGCAGGCATGGTAAAATTCGTGGGTCTTGATTCATCCCGGTTCTTGCCTATTTCTTTCGATGAACGCCCGCATTTGCTGCCTTGCGCTGAGCCTGTTGTCCGCGGCGGATATCGCCATCTCCGCCGAGCCGCCGGTTGAGTTCAACCGCGAAATCCGCCCGATTCTGGCCAAAAAGTGCTTTGCTTGCCACGGCCCCGACGACGAGCATCGCGAAGGGGGGCTGCGGCTCGATACGAGCGCCGGAGCGAAAGCCAAGCTCGAAAGTGGCCTTGCGGCGATTGTCCCCCGCCAGAGCGCCGCCAGCGAGCTCGTCCGCCGGATCACCTCCGCCGACGAATCCGAGCGCATGCCCCCCGCCGAAACGGGGATCACCCTCACCGCCGACCAAATCGCCCTGCTCAAGCGGTGGATCGACGAGGGAGCCTCGTACGCGCCGCACTGGGCCTTCGTCAAACCAACCCGGCCGACCCCTCCCGAAACGCACGACAACGCCTGGTCCGCCGGCGGAGTCGATCGCTTCATCCGCGCTCGACTTGACCGGGAAGGGCTCGCCCCGTCGCCACCAGCCGACAAGTATGCCCTGATTCGCCGGGCCAGTCTCGACCTCCGTGGAATCCCGCCGACGCCGTCCGAAGTCGCGGCATTTATCGACGATAAGTCTCCCGATGCCTATGAGCGACTTGTGGATCGCTTGCTGGCCGATCCGGCTTTCGGCGAGCGCTGGGCGCGAATGTGGCTCGATCAGGCCCGCTATGCCGATTCGCGGGGCTACGGCAGCGATCCCTTGCGGCCGAACATCTGGCGTTATCGCGACTGGGTCATCGACGCCTTCAATCGCGGTCTCCCCTATGACCAGTTCACCCGCGATCAGCTGGCCGGCGATTTGCTGCCGGAGGCGACGCTCGATCAGCGCGTGGCGACGGCATTCCACCGGAACACGATGACCAACACCGAGGGGGGGACCGACGACGAAGAATTCCGCGTCGCCGCGGTGAAGGACCGCGTAAATACGACCATGCAGGTCTGGATGGGAATCACCTTCGGCTGTGCCCAGTGTCACAACCATAAATACGATCCGATCAGCCAGCGCGAGTACTACCAGTTCTATGCACTCTTCAACCAAACCGCCGACAGCGATAAGGGGGATGAATCGCCGAACCTGCCCGCTCCGACGCTCGAATATCGCGAACGCGTGCGGCTGATCGACGAGCAAATCGCGGCGCTGAGGGTTCAGCTCGAGACCCCCACCGCCCCAGTTGTCGCCGAGCAAGCCAAGTGGGAAGCTTCGCTCCAAGTGCAAGCCGATTGGCAGCCACTGACGACGGTCGAAGCCAAGTCGGAGCAAGGTGCGACACTGCAATTGCTCCCCGATGGTTCGATTCTGGCGAGCGGCGACGGCACTCCGCACGATGTTTACTCGGTCGCGGCGAAATCCGACCTCGCCACGCTTAGCGCCCTGAGGATCGAGGCGATTCCCGATCCGTCGCTTCCGCAAGGTGGTTCGGGCCGATCCCCCGCCGGCGATTTTTTGCTGACGAGGCTGTCGATCACCGCCGAAAGCGCCGCCGAGGGAGACCGGCCCGTGACTGGCCGCTATGTGCGAATCGAGTTGCCCGGCCAAGACAAAATGCTCTCGCTGGCCGAAGTGCAGGTGTTTCGCGGGACCGAGAATCTGGCTCGCCAAGGGAAGGCCACTCAGTCGAGCACCGACTATGGTGGCCCGCCGCAGCTTGCCATCGATGGCAACACCAGCGGCGAATATCAGGCCGCCAAATCGACGACGCACACCCGCGTCGAAGCCAATCCCTGGTGGGAAGTTGATCTGGGGAGCGAGCACCCCATCGAGCGCATCGCCCTGTGGAACCGAACCGATGGCGGCACCGGCGCGCGGTTGGCGGGTTATCGAGTGCAAGTGCTCGATGGTTTGCGAAAAGTGCTGTGGCAAGAATCGCCGCGAGAAGTGCCCGATCCCAGCAGCACGTTCTCCCCATCCGGCGTGGTCAGCATCCCGCTGGCCGATGCCCTGGCCGACTTCGCCGCCGCGGGCCATTCCGTGCGCGCCCTCGCGAAAGCCGAGGGAAAGACTCCCGCCGGCTGGAGCGTGGCTTCCCAAGTGACCAAGCCTCATTGGGCCGTGTTCATCCCGCCCGAGCCGCTCGCCCGCCAGGCCACCACGCTCCTTCGCTTTCGCTTGGAGTTCGCAGGCAAAGAGCCAGGACGGTCGCTCGGCCGGTTCCGCCTTTCCGCCACCGGCGACCAGGGCTTGCTGCAGCGGCTTGCGATTCCGGCCGATGTGCTGGCGATCGTCGATCTGCCCGCCAACCAGCGAACCGAGGCCCAAACCAACAAGCTGGCGGCCCACTATCGCACCCTCGCCCCCAGCCTGGCGAAAATTCGCGACCAAATCGCCGCGCTCGAAAAATCGAAGCCCCCCTTGCCCACCGTGCCGGTCATGCAAGAGCTGGCCGCCGGTCAGCATCGCAAAACGCACATCCAGCTGAAGGGGAACTTCCTGCAGAAGGGGGACGAAGTCGCGCCCGCCCTTCCCGCCGCTTGGAATCCCGCCCCCTCCACGACGCCGCTCGACCGGCGGCTGGTGGCCGATTGGCTCCTCGCGGCCGAGAACCCGCTGACCGCTCGCGTGGCGGTCAACCGCTTCTGGGCGCAGCTATTTGGGACTGGCATTGTCTCGACCGAGGAAGATTTCGGCATCCAAGGCGAGCTGCCGAGCCACCCCGAATTGCTCGACTGGCTGGCGACCGAATACACCCGCCGCGCGTGGGACACGAAAGCCCTGCTGCGAACCCTGGTCACTTCCGAAACTTATCGCCAAACCTCTCGCGTCACTCCCGACCGGCTCGCGAAGGATCCGCAAAACCGGCTTCTTTCGCGGGGTGCCCGCTTCCGTTTGGAAGCCGAGATGGTGCGCGATCAGGCCTTATCGCTGGCCGGCCTCTTATCGCGCAAGCTCCGCGGCCCCAGCGTCTTCCCGCCGCAGCCGGCCGGTTTGTGGCAGGCGGCCTTCAATGGCGAGCGTTCCTGGACGACGAGCACGGGGGAGGACAAATATCGCCGTGGCCTCTACACCTTCTGGCGGCGGACGGTTCCTTATCCTTCGATGACGACCTTTGACGCCCCCAGTCGCGAAACGTGCTCGCTGCGAAGGTTTCGCACGAATACGCCGCTGCAGGCGTTCGTCACCATGAACGACCCGGTGTATGTCGAGGCGTCGCAGGCCCTGGCTCGGCGAATCATGACCGAAGGTGGCGCTTCGCCCCGTGAGCGAGCCGCATTCGGTCTCGCCCTCTGCCTCGCCCGTCCCGCCAGCGACGCGCAGATTGCCTCAATCACGAAACTCTATGAAGCTGAATTCACTCACTACCGCTCCGATTCCGCCGCCGCCGAAAAAATGGCCGCCGATCCGCTCGGCCCGCTTCCCGCCGGCATCGACCCCGCCGAAGCCGCCGCCTGGACGGTCGTGGCGAACGTTTTGCTGAACCTGGATGGCGTGCTGATGAGGTAACGTGCGATGTCGCCGCTGTCGGACACACCTGTTGAATTCGCCGAAATCCAGGCGGCGGCGTTTCGCGCCCTGCCGGAGCATCGCAAGCTGGAACTGCTCGATGCGATGGTTCGCAGCGGCCGCGAGCTGGCGGATATCGGCTATCGCATGCGGAAGCCGGATGCAACGCCGCGCGAGTGCCTAGAAAACTGGGTGCGGCTGACGGTTCCCGCCGAGCTCGTTACAAAAGCCTTGGAGGGTGTCGTGGAATCTGCGGAATCTGCCATCCCAGAAGTGAGGCATTTGGCGCGGAAGCTGTTCCTGCTGAATATTGAGCTGGTCGTCGGCGGGTCGGTAGCCTGCTCGATGTACACGCAGGCCCGGCACACGCAGGACGCTGATGTTTCGGTGCTGCCGTTTCCTGGTCGCGAGGAGGAGGTGGTCACGCTTTTGCAGGACGAGTACTACGTCAGCCTGCCAGCTGTCAGATCGGCGGTCGAGAAGCGACGCACGTTCAACGTGATGCGCAACGCCACGACGTTCAAGATCGATCTATTCATACAGGGAAATCGCCCGTTTGATCGCTCGGCCATGGCCCGTCGCCGGACTTTACAGCCTGAATTTCCGGGGGATGCGCCGGTCTTTGTCCATTCGCCGGAAGATGTGATCCTGCACAAGCTGGCGCGGTTCAGGCTGGGGAACGAAGGCGCCACGCAACAAATGGCCGACATTGCCGGAGTCCTGCGGAACCAGCGGGGGCTCTTGGATGAAGATTATCTGCGACAATGGGCGAAGGAACTGAACGTGCTGGATCTCTGGGAGCGAGCGAAAGCGGAAGACGTCGCCAGTGCCGCGAAGGTGGGGAGGAAATCAGATGAATGACTTGGGGCAAAAAAAGCTGTTCGATACTCGTCGCCACTTTCTCCGCCAGTCGAGCATCGGCCTGGGTGCCTGGGCGCTGAGCGAATTGGCGACTCGCTCGGCCAGCGCGGTGCCGGTGACGGGGCAAGACGCCGAGAATCCGCTCGCGCCGAAGCGCCCGCCGCTGCCGGCGAAAGTCAAGCGGGTGATCTATCTGCATATGTCGGGCGCGCCGCCGCAGCACGACCTCTGGGACAACAAGCCCGAGCTCAACGCGCATCACCTGGAGCCCTGCCCCGACGACCTCTTGGAAATCCTCAAGAGAGAGCGGCTGCCGTTTATCGATCTGAAGGCCCGCCGGCCGAAAATGCTCGGCACGCCGCACAAGTTCGTCAAGCGTGGCGCGTCGGGCCTCGAAATGAGCGAATTGTGGCAGCACCTGCCGGAATTCGCCGACGATCTGTGCCTTATCAAGTCGATGCACACCGATCAGTTCAACCACGCCCCGGCTGAGCTGTTCCTTTATACCGGCAGCCCGAGGAACGGGGGCGCGGCGATGGGCTCGTGGATCACCTACGGCCTCGGCTCCGAGAATCAAGATTTGCCGGGGTTTGTTGTCTTGATCAGCGGCGGCACCGACCCGACTGGCGGCAAGGCCCTCTGGAGCACCGGCTTTTTGCCGTCGGTCTATCAAGGGGTGCAGTGCCGAAGTGTCGGCGATCCGATTCTATATGCCACCAACCCCGCCGGCATGAGTCGCGAGACGCGCCGCCGCAGTCTCGACGCCCTCCAAAAGCTGAACGAGCTGGAACTAGCCGAGTTCGGCGACCCCGAAACGCTGACCCGCATCAGCCAATACGAGCTCGCCTATCGGATGCAAATCGCCGTGCCCGAAGTGATGGACATTTCACGCGAATCGAAAGAGACCCTCGCCGCCTATGGGGCCGAGCCGGGGAAGGCGTCGTTCGCCAACAATTGCCTGCTCGCCCGCCGCCTCGCCGAGCAAGGCGTTCGCTATGTCCAGCTTTACGATTGGGGCTGGGACATGCACGGCATCGGCACGAGCACCGACCTCGTTACCGGCCTGCCGGGCAAGGTGAAGGAAACCGACAAGCCCATCGCCGCCCTGCTGCGCGATCTGAAGCAGCGTGGCCTGCTCGCCGAAACGCTGGTCATTTGGGGAGGCGAATTCGGCCGCACCGCATTGAACGAAGAGCGCGGCGGCTCGAAATTCTTGGGGCGCGATCACCATCCGCATTGCTTCAGTATCTGGCTGGCCGGCGGCGGCGTGAAGGCCGGCCATGTCCACGGCGAGACCGACGAGATCGGCTACTTCGTCACCCGCGACAAAGTCGGCGTTCACGACCTGCAAGCAACGATATTGCACCTCTTGGGGCTCGACGCCAAGCGATTCAGCTTCCCCTATCAAGGTCTCAATCAGCGGCTCATCGGCCCCAGCGACGAAGCCAGGCTGGTCAAGGAAATCCTGGCGTAGGGCGACGCCGTGCTTCGCCTTTCCCAAAATGGCATGAAGACGAAGCACGGCATCGTCCCACGACTGCTCAAGAAAGCACGAAACCTCCGGTGGCCACCGGAGGTTTCGCGTTATCTTCTCCGCGGATCAGCCGGCCGCACGGGCGTGTGCGTCGGCTGAGTCCGCAGGTTTCGGGCTCAAACTAAGCGCCACAGCCGCAGGCGGGAGCGCAGGTCGGTTCGCAACCGCAGGTGTTGCAGCTCGACTTGCAGCAGCGGGGCTGACGGCAGCAGCGCTGCTTCTTGCACTTGACCTTGCAGCAGCGGGGTTCGCAACCGCAAGCCTTCTCGCAGCCACAGGCCGGAGCGGCTTCGCAGGTCACTTCGCAACCGCAGGCCGGGGCCTTGTCGCAACCGCACACCGGCTCGCAGCACTTCGGCTTGCAGCAGCGGTGCATGCGATGGCAGCGCTGCTTGCAGCACTTGGGCTCGCAGCCGCAAGTGGCTTCGCAGCCGCAAGCAGGGGCAGCGTCGCAGCCGCAGGCGGTTTCGCAACCGCAGCCGCCACCGCCGCCGAGGCGGAAGAATTCGAACGCGCTGGCCTGGCTGGCCATACACAACGCACCAAGGGTCAGGACCGCGGCAAAGATACGATTCATGAGAGGGGCTCCTCAAAAAACCAAAACACGAAGGGAGACGGAAACGGAAACGACGGAACACGTGTCGCCGGAACCGCCGGCCCCGCGCTGCTCTTGGCAATTTGCGGCAGGCCGTGACTGGACCGTTTGCGACCGCTCAGCACGTCAAGGTGCTGCTCCGGAAGTGCTATCGTCAGCCCCGTTTGGCTAGCTTCACCAACCGGCAGAACTACGCCGTTTTTTCCAGATTGCCGGGCCGCTGGCGCAAGCAATGCCGACAGCGCCGAATTTTCCGACGATTCCGTCCCGCCGCGCGGCGAATCGCGTGCTAGGGTTTTCCATCCGCCGCGCTACTCGATCCCCGCTGAACTGCGCATGACCACGCTGGCCAACGATTGCGAGCTTTACTATTCCACGCTGGCCGACGATGCCGACCTGGCCGAGATCGTCGAGTTGTTCGTGATGGAACTCCCCGAGCGCCTGCTGAAGCTGAACCGCGCGGCGGATCGGGCCGACTGGATGCTCGTCGCCAACCTTGCCCATCAGATCCGAGGGGCCGGCGGCAGCCACGGATTTGCTCAGCTCACTCCCTACGCCGCCCGCCTGGAGCGAACGGCCCGCGAGGGAGAGCCGGAAGGGGCGATTCGGGTCGCCCTGGCGAACCTGATCGACGCTTGTGGCCGCGTGCGGGCCGGCCAGCCGGAATAACCGCTACAATCCCTTCGCCGCCGCGCGAAGCGCGACGAGGTACGGCACCGGCTCGGCACCGAGGGCGTTCAGCACGGTTCCACCGGCCGTAAAACAATGCGTCACCCAGTCGGGCTGGCCATACTTTTCAAGGGCCGTTCCCCCTTCGCCGCCGCCGACATACACGGCGATGCCGGCGTCCTTCATCCGCTTGAGCTGCGCGATGAACGCCTTGGTGCCGGCTTCAAAGCGAGCATCTTCGAACATCCCGAACACGCCGTTGTGAAACGCCGCCACCCGCTGGCCCCGATGGGCGTCGATGAACTGGCCCACCTTCTGCTCGAACAGGGCGCTCGTCTTGGGCCCCACGTCGAACTGCTGATCCCCCGCCTGCATCGTCTCGACCACGCGGCCATCGCCGAGCGTGAAATCGACCGGCAGCACGAACTCGATCCCGTGCGACTTGCCCGCCGCGAGCATTCGCCCCGCCTGCTCGATCCGCTCGGGGGGAATGTAATACGGCTTATCCTTATGAGCCGGGTCTTCCGAAACGCCCAGCGAAAACTCCTGGCCGGCCGCCTTCATCTCGGCTTTTTTCAGCGCCATCGCCAGCGAGCCGGCCGAGAAGATCGTCCGGATCGTGCCGCGGGCGATCATCGCCTCCAAATCGTCGAGCTTATCGATTTTGATGCCGCTAAAGACGACAAGTTGGGCCTGCAGACAGTCCATCATTGGTCCCGTAAACTCGCGGGCGACATAGCTCCCCAGGGCCACTTTTTGCATCGCCAGCGGAACAATCGTGCTCGAAGCATCCAGGCTGCCGGCCGAAAGGGCTTCATTCACATAGTTCACCGCGACCTTCTCGGCCAGCGAATTGGCGAAGGCGGCCAGCTTGGGGGCCAGGCCGGCCAGCGCGTCTTCTTTGGCCTTCCAGAGGATGGTTTCGATGTCGTACGCGCGGACGTTTTTCAGCATCAGCACGCTGCCCGGCGCGGCGGCGGCGACGGTGGCCTGCACGTGATCTTTCACCGTGCCGGTCGCTTCGTCGAGCCAATCCTCGATCACCGGCACGTCGCAACCCAGGATTTCCCCTAAGCGCGCGGCAACTTTATCGAGCGATCCAATCGGTTTGTCCTTTTCCTTGCGGCCACGATGGCCGAAGATGATCTGCTTCCAACCCTTCGCCCGGCCGAACTCCAGCGTTTCCTTCATCGAGCGGAGGCGGATGTCACCGTCTCCCAGCTTCGGTCCCGGCTTGGCATCGACATCGCCGCGCACCAGCACCGGCGTTCCCGGCGGCAGCAGGGCCAGCGAATCGAGCCGCGGAATATCGGCCAAATAGCCGGCCAGGGGGAGCTCTTCGCGCGGGGCGAAGCCCTTGAGAACCTGCGATAGCTTCAGAACGCGATCGGTGGAAACGGACATCGGAACAGTTCCTTGCGGAGAGGTCGGTGAAGGGACGCGACCCACGATACGCCGTTTCAAGTTAGCAATCGCCGCGCGTTTCTCCCAGGGGTCGCGCGAGGGGGCCAGCCAGTGCGCGTTACGCCGAGCGGCCAGCCAGCGCCACGCCGGCCAGCACGAGGTTCGGCACATAGCGGGTGTGCTCGCCGACGAGCGGCGCGAGGCGCGTGAGATCGCCCCCGGTGACAAAGATTTGCGGCGATGGATCGAGGCCGGCCGACAGGCGGGTGGCGATCTCGCGCACGGCGCCGACCGCTCCCCAAAACAGCCCGCTGCGGATGGCGGCCTCGGTGTTCTTGCCGAGCACGGGAGGGGGCTCGTCTTGCGGTGCGAGCAGCGCCAGCGGCAGCAAATCGGCCCGGCCAAACAGGGCCTCGGCTTGCATTCGGAAGCCGGCCAGGATCGTGCCGCCGGCGAACGCGCCGTCGGCGGTGACGAGATCGACCGTGACCGCCGTGCCGGCCCCGATGACGATGGCGGCCCGCGCTGGCTCGCGCAAGACATTGGCCCCGACCGCCGCGGCGAGGCGATCAACCCCGACTCGGTCGGGAAAATCGACCGCCACGGTGAGCGGAAGATCGCGGAACGTTAGCCGGCGATAGTCGTCGTCGGGGCGGCGGGCCTGCACCCACTCGGCCAGTTGTCGCTCCCCCTCGCGATTGACGCTGGCCACCCGCCAACGAACCGCCGCCACCGGCAACTCGGCCAAAAGTTCGGCGGGAGGGACTTGCCCGGTGGGAAAATCGCGCACCAGCAGCGGCTGTGGCAGGCTGGTGCTGGGTTGGTTCGCGGCGGCGGATTCCGGGCCGAACCAGCCGACTTTGGTGGCGCTGTTGCCGATATCGACCGCGATCAGCGGGGTGGCGGTCCGGCTCGCGGCGGTCATGGCGCGGGCTGCCGCTGGGAGGCGAGCGTCTCGGCAACGCGGCCGACCAGATGGTTGAGCCCCTGCCCGGTGACGGCCGAGATGAGCAGCACGTCGCCGCCCGCGATCGCGTTCAGCTTGGCATGGACTTCCGCCGCGTCGGGGAGCTCGCACTTGGTCACGGCGACGATCTCGGGTCGCTCACCAAGTTTTGAATCGTATTGCAAGAGTTCGTCACGAATAATGCGATAATTATCGAGCGGATCGCTCCCGTCCATGGGTGCCGGCTCGACCAGATGCACCAGGATGCCGGCCCGCTCGATGTGCCGCAGGAATTCGTGCCCCAGCCCCGCGCCGGCGTGGGCACCTTCGATCAGGCCGGGAATGTCGGCCATGACAAACTGCCGCTCGGCATCGAGCGTGACCATACCCAGGTTCGGATACTTGGTGGTGAAGGGATAATCGGCGATTTCGGGCCGGGCCCGCGAAAGGCGGCTAAGGAGCGTGCTTTTTCCGGCGTTGGGCTTGCCGATCAGGCCGACATCGGCGATCACCTTCAGTTCCAAGAGCAGCTCGCGTTTTTCCCCTTCGCCCCCCGGAGTGCGCTCGCGCGGGGCGCGGTTGGTGGCGCTTTTGAAGTGCGTATTTCCCTTGCCCCCTTCGCCCCCCTTGGCGGCGATCAGCGTATCGCCGTCGGCCGCCAGGTCTTTGATGATGAAACCCGCCTTGGCGTCCATCACGATCGTGCCGGTGGGAACCTCGATAACGAGGTCTTCGGCACTTTTGCCCTGCTTGTTGTAACCGCTGCCGTGGTTGCCGAAGTTGGCCCGCCAGAAGCGATGCTGCGCCAGTCCGGCGAGGTTGTTCACGCCATTTTTGGCGACGATATAGACGCTGCCCCCGGAGCCGCCGTCTCCGCCATCGGGACCGCCGCGGGGGACGTATTTCTCGCGCCGAAAGCTGGTGCAGCCATTGCCCCCCCGGCCCCCCTGCACTTCGATGATGACGCGATCGACGAACATGATCTCACGTGAGGCAGGGGTCTCGCCTGCCAAAAAAGCAAAAGGGACGCTGGCACTCAGGGCAGCGTCCCTACAAATTCAAGTGGCGGACGCGATCGTCTGCCCGCTTCCACAAGGCCGGCGGAACGCCTGCCCCTCAACTCGCCTAGTTCTGCGCGATATCAATATTCACGCGGCGGCCCTCTTGATCGAACCGGACGGTGCCATCGACCAAAGCAAACAAGGTGTAATCCTTGCCGGTGCCGATGTTCTTGCCGGCGCGAAACTTCGTGCCACACTGGCGGACGATGATCGTGCCGGACGTGACCGCTTGGCCCCCAAACCGCTTGACGCCGCGCCGCTGGGCGTTGCTGTCGCGGCCGTTTCGCGTCGAGCCCTGACCCTTCTTATGTGCCATTGCCGAAACTCCATCGACGGAAGCGCCGCCGAGGGCGATTCCCAGGGATTCTGTGTAATCCCGAAGTTTATCGGTACAGCCACAAGTAATCAATAGGCTTGTCGATCCCGAACTGCTTGAAAATCTTGTCCTGTTCGACGGGATTCGAGTCGATTCGGCAGCCGTAGCGAATTTCCTCTTCGTGGGGATCGACCGTATCCCCGGGCCGCCAGAAATTGAGCTGCAAGGTTTTTTTGACGATTTTTCGCCCCGTTCCCGGCTGGTCCCCCGCCTTGAAGCCGCCGGCGGGGTCGTCGTACTTGTAGGCGTTGGTCAGTCCCTGGATGTACAGAATGTAATAGTCGATCCGCGGATCGACATCGATCCAAGTGACGACTCCCCAGACGCTCCGGTCGTTCTTCTCGTCGCTGATCGGAATCGGCTGCTCGCTGATCGTCAGCGAGTCGAAGAGCTGCACATTCTGCCGGCCGGGAAACTCGCGCTGGCGAATCGGCTCCAGGGCGGCGGGAACGATCCGGTCGAGATACTCCTTGCCGTATTCGGTCGAGGCGAGGATGAAATGCGGAAAGAACCGGATCGACGTGGTCGGCTGCCCCATTTGCGTGATTTCGTCGGTTTCTTCGGTCACATACTTGATATGCACCGTTTCCGGTTCGACCGCCTTGGCGATGGTCTCGATGTCTTCCTTGGGCTTCAGGTGCTTGCCCAAGTTGCGAACGCGATAAACCATGTACCACACCAGTTTGCGCTGCATCCGGCCGGTCGGCTGCGGCACATCGACATAGATCATCCGCATCGGCTTGAACGAGAACTCGAGATTCCAAATCGTGCGGCGCAAAATGGCCCCTTTAGAACGCTCGAAAATCGTATCGCTTTTGGGATTGAGCTGCGGATCGTATTCGAGGCCGGGAATTGAGATCGGCACCTCGACCAAAGGCCGTGGCCCGCTGAACAGCTCTTCCACTTCGGGGGCGGGCTTGATCGTCGTCACCACCCCCGGCGCGAACGGCTTGAAAGGGAACGTCGCCGGCGCGGGACCGGGCGCTGCCGCCGGGGCCTGCGCGCGGACGAGGCCCGCACCGGCCACAAGGCACCCAGCGAGAACCGCGAGAAAGATCGAGTTTTTCAGCCGCATGATTGGCCAACCTGCTGAGCGCGGAACGACCGGCAGCGTCTTTCGCCGCCCCCTGCCGCTTAAATCCAGCCCTTTAGTATAGTTTCGCGAAAATCCCCCGGTCAACGATTGCCCCCGGTTTCGCGCGAAAACAGCGCCGCGCCGTCCCTACAAGCGTCATCCCCGACTGTCTGACGCTGCACGAGCGGCCCGTATTTCCTGCCTTCTATTCGCGATTCAGCGTCCGATTGTTCCCGGATTCGTGGAAATGGCGAGCAAATGACTGTGGGGCCCTCACGCTCTGCACTACACATTGGATACTCAGGGCCAACTACTCGATCTGGACCCCCCCCCCAATCCACACCGACGCCGTTCGAGTCGAGCAAGGACACCCCTTGCGCACGACCTAAGTCTTTCTCCAAAAACAACTTGCATCAAATCCATCCCCTTCCAATCCCCCCTCGACGCGCGTGACGAACGGCCGTCCTTCCATCGAACCTAAGCGCGCCCGGCTTCGTCCTACTTGAGCGACTCTTCGAGCCGAACTACGACCTCTCAACGAATCTGCCGCCAATCCAGCGGCCAACTGGCAATTCGCCGCGGTTTGCCACCGGCCCGTTTTACTGCTAGATTCCCGGTGCCATGCGCAAGGGCATTCCTGTTTCTCCCGGCGTGGCCGTCGGCACCGCGTACTGCATCCACGAGATCTTCGTCAACCCCGATACGAAGCGGCTGGAGCAAAGCGAGATCACTGCCGAGCTGGCCAACTACGAAACCGCCCGCGACAAGGCGGCGGCGGAGCTGCGTGCGCTGCAACACAAAGTGGCGCAACAAGTTGGGCAGGAAGAGGCCAACATCTTTGCCGTCCACGAGTCGATCCTGCGCGACGGGGCCTTCACCAACAAGGTCCGCGGCTGGATCGTCAACGACCACCTGACCGCCCCCGCCGCCCTCGGCCGCCTGCTCGATGAATACACGGTTCTGTTCTCCAAAACGAGTGACGAGTATCTCCGTGAACGGCTGAACGATGTCCGCGACGTGGTCATGCGGCTGACGGCGCACTTATCGCAGCTGAAATCGCCCGATGGCTCCCCGTTCGAGGGGCCAGTGATCGTCGTGGCTGACGAGCTGCTCCCGTCGCAAGTGGTCGCTTTGGGGACGGTCGAAGTGCGGGGCATCGTTACCCAGGCTGGTAGCCAAACAAGCCACGCGGCGATTATCGCCCGCAGCCGCGGCATTCCGGCCATTTCGGGCGTGCGGGGCATTTTGCGGCAGGTGCAAACCGGCGACACGCTGGTGGTCGATGGTCGCGGCGGGCATGTGCTCATCAATCCCGATGCGGAGCAGCGGAGCGCCTATCTCAAGCTGGAGCGGGAGTTCGTTCACCTGAAAGACGAGCTGGCCGCCAATCGCGATCAGCCCGCGCGAACGTCGGACGGCGTCGAGCTGGAGCTGCTCGCCAACGTGAACAGCGCGGCCGACGCCAAAACGGCCCTGCAAATGGGGGCCAGCGGCGTCGGCCTCTTCCGCACCGAGTACATCTATCTCACGCACCCCGACGTGCCCGACGAAGAGCAGCAGCTGGTCGCCTATCGCGATGTCATCCAAGCGATGCCCGGCCGGACGATCACGATCCGCACGCTCGATATCGGCGGCGACAAGACGGTTCCGTACCTGGGGCACACGCATCAAGAGGCCAATCCGTTCATGGGGTGGCGCAGCATCCGGCTGTCGTTTGAGCATCCCGAGTTTTTCGCCACGCAGCTGCGGGCCATTTTGCGGGCTGCCGCCGTGGCCGAGTCGATCGGCAGCAAGGTGCGGGTGATGTTTCCGATGATCACGGCGCTGGAAGAGGTACGCAAGGTTCGCGCGATGGTGCGACGGGCCGCGTTGCAACTGCGGGAAGAAGGAAAGCCCGCGCCGGAGATTCCGCTGGGGATGATGCTCGAGGTTCCCGCCGCCGCCATTTCGATCAACGACATGCTCCCGCATGTCGATTTCGTCTCCATCGGGTCAAACGACCTAGTGCAGTATCTGATGGCGGCCGACCGCGACAATCCGAAGGTGTCGCACCTGTGCCAGCCGCTGGCCCCGCCGGTGCTGCGCGTGCTGGCGAGCGTCATCAAGGCCTGCCATCGGGGCGGCAAGCCCGTCACGCTGTGCGGCGAGATGGCGGGGCAGCCCAAGGCGTTCGTGCTGCTCTTCGCGATGGGGCTGCGCAGCTTCAGCATGAGCCCGGCCTTCATTCCGCTGATGAAAGACCTGGCCACGCATCTGACGCTGGAAGACTCCCGGCACATTCTGCGCAAAGCGCTCACGCTGCGCACCACCGCCGCAGTAAAGCGGTTCTTGACCGACGAGCTCGGCCGCATCGCTCCGAACCTGAAGATGCTGGATACGGATTAGCGGCCTACTGGGCGTGCATTTCCCCTTCGTCCTCGACCGCCTTCACACCCGCGACTTTGCGGAGCGCGGACCGGTGCTTGGCATCGACTTCGCCCGACACGATGCCGAGCGACGACAGAACCTGGGTGTCCTTGAGGCCGGCTTTCTTCAGGCTGGCGGCAACCTTGTCGATTGCCGCCGCATGTTGGTCGTCGATCGTGATGATCACGCGCTGTGCCATGACGGTTTTTCTCCCCGCTTGCATTATAGGCGGGGAAGATGGGTCGCGGCGATGCGAGCTCGGCGCTGCTATTGCGGGGCTTGCACCAGCCCCGCGCCGCCGTCGTTCGAGGGGACACTGGTCGCCCGCGCATTGCTGGTCAGCTTTTGGTACAGCTCCGCCCCGGTCTTGCCGGTCGCCTGGCACCAGAGCGCCGCGCACCCCGCGACATGCGGCGTCGCCATGCTTGTGCCGTCGAGAAAATCGTAACGCGGCTTGCGCGGCGGCACGGCCGGTTCGGGCGTAGACGAATAGACCCGCACGCCGGGGCCCGAAATATCGACCTTCGCGCCGGCCACCGTCCCGCTCCGGTTCGAGAAAAAGGCGACTTGCAATTGCCTGTCGAGTGCCGCGACCGCCATGATCGGCCCGCTATTTGCCGGGCAAGCCACCGGCAGGATGCGGCCGATGCGCCGGTCGGAGTCGTTCCCCGCCGCCGCCACGACGAGGCAACCGGCGTTGAGGGCGCGCTGGCCGGCTTGGTTGTAGGCGGTCATCTGGGGTCGTTGCGAGCCGAGCGACATTGAAATCACCTGGCAGCGGTTCGTGGTGGCCCACTCCATGCCCGCCAGCACGCTGGTATCCGGTCCGCTGCCGGCATTGTTGAGCACCTTGCCGACGAAGATCGTCGATTCGTGGGCGACGCCATATCGCGGTCCGGTCGCCGGCGACTTTGGCCCGCACGCCGTGCCAATGCAGTGGGTGCCGTGCGAGTTTCCGTCTTGGGCCGATTGCCCGCGAATAAACGACTGCTGTAAAACCGAGCGGCCGAGAAAATCGGGATGATCGAAATCGAATCCCGTGTCGAGTACCGCCACGCGAATCCCTTGCCCCGAAAAGCGAGAGGTATTGGCCCGGGTCGCGTTGATCCCCCAGGTAAAGTCGGTGGCCGCCTCCGCTTCCATTTCGGCCGGAGCATCCGAAGGGAGCGGCATGAACGGAGCGAGGGGCGCGCCCCCGTCGCTCATTTCATACAGCCGTTGGGCCGCATCGCGAAAGCCGCGCAGATAGTCCTTGGAAAGCTGGGCCGACGCGGTCATGAACCCTTCGGGCTCGACCGCCAGAATGTTGCCGCTGTCGCTGGCGGCCGCGACCGCCATGTTGCGGTGCGCGGTCCGGTCGCCCGTCACCACCGCGATTCCCAGCTGCTCGAACAAAATCGCGTCCGCGCCGCCAGTCTCCTCGAGGTTCAGGGCGCTACCGGCAAAGTCCGAGGCCAGCGCCATCGAGCGCGCGCCAGTCGTCGAGCGCAGCGCGGACCGCATCACTTGCGGCTTGCCGATCGCATCGTCGCGAAAGGTGACAATAAAACGGGTGGGACCGCCAGTGACGGGGAGCGCGGCAGGCTCGGAAATCACGGGGAAATCGGTTTCGAGGCTGCGTGGGGCGCGCGTGGGGCGACGTTTGGCCATGATGCAACTCCTAGCGAGGGAAGAGAAAAGATGGGGGGGCAAACCACTCCTGATTTGGCTGCTCGCCACAACGGCGAATGCCACCGCATCAGACGCGGAAGACGCCACTTTCGGGGTGGTATGCTAGCAGTCTTCGGTGGCGTGTCAATATTATAGACCCACTGAAAGTGGTGTTTTCGGTCCACTGGAGAATGATAGCGCCTAGACGATTGCGAGTTTGGCGGCGTTCGGGTGGCGAAGAAAATCGAGCCAGCTAGAGGGGCCGGCCACCTCGGGGCTCAAGAACGCCCCCCAGAAACGACAGCGGCCCGGACTTCCGCCCGAGCCGCCGGTCAGTGCCCTCCGCGTGACTTGAACACGCACGTCTTTCGACAACAGATCCTAAGTCTGTCGCGTCTGCCAATTCCGCCAGGAGGGCCAACTCCCTCAGTCTATCGAGACATGCCGGGATGTGCCAGAGTTCGCTTGGATCGGAAAAAAGGCTGCCAAGCGACGGCCGGCGTCAGGCGATGACATCGAGCACGGGCCGCCCGGCAATGGCGAGGGGGCGATTGTTCCGGTCGCGGATTTCGCTGTCGGGGTCGATGCCGAGCAGGTAATAGAGCGTGGCGGCGAGATCCTCGGGGCGAACCGGATGCTCGTCGGGATACATCCCCTGAGCGTCGCTTTTGCCATAAACGAAGCCCCGCTTGACGCCGCCGCCGGCCAAGAGCGCGGTGTAGCATTGCGGCCAGTGGTCGCGGCTGGCGTTGGCGTTGATCTTGGGCGTGCGGCCGAATTCCCCCATCCATAGAACCAGCGTGTCGTCCAAAAGGCCTCGCTCTTCGAGGTCGGCCAGCAGCGTCGGCAGCGTTTCTTCGGTCCGCGGGAAGTGATACTTCTCGACGATCGGGAACATGCGAGTGTTGTCGAAGCCGTGCGTGTCCCAGCCACCGTCGGTCGTGCTGCGCCCGCCAATGCTGTTCGAGAAATATACCGTGACGAATTTCACCCCCGATTCGACGAGTCGCCGAGCCAGCAGGCAGCTTTGCCCATACATCGTGCGGCCATAGCGGTCGCGTGTTTCCGGCGATTCGGCCGAAAGGTCGAAGGCTTGCCGCACGCGGTCGCTAGTCAGCATGCCGATGGCCCGATCGTAGTATTCGTCGAAGCCGCGGGCCTCGGCCGAGAATTCGAGCAGCTTCGCCTGCCGATCGACCAGTTTTTGCATTTCGCGGCGGCGCGCGAGGCGGTCGAGCGAGAGGCCATCCGGCAGACTCAATTCGGGCAGCTTAAAATTCGGCGAGCTCGGGTCCTCGGTAAAGAGCAGCGGGTCGTGCATCTTGCCGAGAAAGCTGGCGTGTTGGCCGGGCGTCACCGAGCCATCGCTGATGACGTGCGGATAGGCCACGAAAGTCGGCATGCCATTGGTGCTCGGTGCCAGATGATCGACCACGCTGCCGTAGCCGGGGTACAGGTCGAGCGAATCGCGCAGCCGCTGGTCGTCGGTCGGCGGGGCGTGCCCCGACAGGGCGTAGTAGCCGGCCGAGTTGTGGTTCTTCATCGTGTGCGTCATCGTCCGGATCAGACTGACGCGATGCATGGTTTGAGCGGTCTTCGGCAACTGCTCGCAGACCTGGATTTCCGGGCAACTCGACGCAATCGGCTTCAACGGGCTGCGGACGCCGTCGGGGGCTTTGGGCTTCATGTCGAACATATCGACGTGGCTCGGCCCACCCCACTGAAAGAGAAAGATCACCCGTTTGGCCCGCGGCTTGAGCGACGGATTGCTCTTGGCCCCATTCTCAGCCCTGAGCAGGCTCGGCAGAATCAGGCCCAACAGGCCCGCGCCGCCGGCGCGGAGAATCGTGCGGCGAGGAATCATGCTAGTTCCCTTTCGTCTCGAACGTCCGCTCGTGCCCGTTCGCCGGGATGCTGACGGTGTAGCTCTTGGCTTCGGGGGCGACGGAAAGCTTGATGTAGTTCCCTTTGCACTCTTTTTCGAGATTGGCGATGTACTCGTCGGAGACGTTGGCGGTCGCGCCGTCAGGACGCAAGTTCTTGTGCGACTGATAAACTGCCTGGATCGACTTTGTCTCGCGCAGGTTGGCGGCGACTTCGGGCAGGCAGCCTTTAGTCACACCGTTGTTCATAATCGCGACCGTTGGCAGCAGGCTCCGCAGCACGAGCGGGTTGTTGCTCGAATCGAGGCCGTGGTGCGTCACCTGATAGACATCGACCGGGCCGACCAGGTTTTTCGGGCAGACGAGGCGGGCCTCCTGGTTCCAGGTCAGGTCGCCGCCATCGAAAAACCGCCAGCCCCCAAAGCCGACGAGCATCACCACGCTATTCGCGTTGTCCGAGCCGTCGCGTGACTTTTCGCGGGAATCGGCACAAATGGCGGCGTTTTCCGCTACGCCAGTCGGGGCCTCGATGAACTGTTGCCGGCCGCCGAGGAATTTGAGCGACACCGCCGGGGAAGTCTGGCCAATTTGCTTGAGCGGTAGTGATTCGCCGGGTTTCACGACGTGCCGCTGCTTTGTTTTTAGCTCGAAATAGGCTTGGCCGGGATCGTCGGGCATCCCCTCGAACTGGCCGTTGTCATACAAGCTGTAAATCGGCAGCAGTTCGGCCAGCGAGACCGCCCCGCCAAAATGATCGCCGTGATAGTGCGTGATGATCAGGTGATCGATCTGCTTCAGGCCGGCTTCGGCCACGGTCTTCACGATCCTGTCGGCATCGCGGCGGCCGGGGTTGCCGGCATCGATCAGGATCGTCTCGCCCGCGGGGGTGACGATCAGCGTCGCGGCCCCTCCTTCGACGTCGATCCAGTAGATGTCGAGACGTTTATCGGTGGGGCCGGCGAAGGAGGAGGAGCAGAGAAAGCAGAATAATGGGAGCAGGATAATGGGGAGGAATTTCATGGGAAGGAACGAAGAGACGGAGGGAAAGAGAGAAATTTAGTGGCGGAAGACGAATTCTTTGCTGTTGAGCAGGGCCCAGGCGAGGTCTTGGAGCGCGGCGAAGCGGTTGTCTTGGGCCGTGAAGAGAAGCAGCTCGGCGGACGCGAGCTCGGCGCTGGTCGGCGGCCGGCTGAGGGCGGTCCAATAGAGATCATGGATGATTTCGGTGGCAGGCAAATCGGACTTGGAGAGCGCGGCAAGGCGGTTGCCGTCGTCGGCTAGCAGTTCCGATAGGCCCCGGTCGCCGATCAGGGTGAAGGCTTGCTTGAGCGTGGTTTCGTTGGAGCGTTCGCAGTCGCAAGCGAGCAGGCGCTCGGGCTTGCCGAAGGTTTTGAGGAAGCGGTCGGCGGGGCTGGGAGGCTTATCGCGGCCGCGAACCCGCATCGCCCCCCGAATTTGGCCGGCTCGCGTGCCCAGCGGATAGCCGTTGATTTCGGGCGTCACGCCCAGCACCTGGCACTGGGCGTCGAGCAGCTTTTCGGCCGGCAGGCGGCGAACGATGGCCCGCGAGAAATTCCCCTCGTCCTCGCCGTTGGTATCGTTCGGCTGGGCGGCCAATTGATAGGTGCGGCTCGTCATGATGGTGCGGACCAGGCCCCGCAGATCGAAGCCGCCGGCCGCGAAATCGCGGGCGAGCGCGTCGAGCAAGGCCGGGTTGCTGGCGGGATTGGTAAGGCGGAAATCATCGACTGGATCGACCAGTCCGCGCCCCAGCACATGAAACCAGACAAAATTCGTTTGCGCCTTGGCGAATAGCTCGTTGTCGGCCGAGCCGAGCCAGTGCGCCAGCGGGGCGAGGCGGTCGGCCTGGGGATCGAAATCGGGGGTCGCCGCGCCAAGGAACGCTGGGCGGGCGTTTTTTCCCGTGCGCGGATTGGGAACCTCTCCCACCTCCTGAATCACCACGATCTGCTCGCCGTTGAATTCGTTCTTATCGAACTTGTCTTTCCGCGAATTGCCGGGAATTTCATAGTCGATGCGGCCGAACATCGCGGCCCAGTTGTAATAGTCGTCCTGCGTCCAGCGGTCGTAAGGATGATTGTGGCAGCGGGCACATTGCAGCCGCACGCCGAGGAACAGCCGGGCCACGGTCTCGCCGCGAGTGAGCGGATCGCGATTCGCCCGATAGAAATTGGCCGCCGGCGATTCGTAGGTGCTGCCCCGCGACGCCACCAGCTCGCGGACGAACTGATCGATCGGCTTGGCGGCGGCAAGGGACGCGCGAATCCAGCCATGGAAGGCATCGACCCCCTTGGCATCGAGCACTTTCTCTTCATTCCGCAGCAAGTCCGACCATTTCAGGGCCCAGTGATCGGCAAATTCGGGGCGGGCGAGCAATTCGTCGATTTTGCGGGCCCGCTTATCGGGAGACTTATCGGCAACAAACGCGCGCGCCTCGTCGGCGGTCGGCAAGAGGCCAATTGCATCGAGCGTCGCCCGGCGAACGAATGTCGCGTCGTCGCACACCGGCGAGGGGTTCATCCGCAGCGCGCGGAGCCTGTCAAAAATCAGGTCGTCGATGTAATTTACCGGCGGTGGAGCACTCCAGGCGAAATCGGGCCGCGCCGGCAAAAAGGCGAGCCGCACGGGCGTTTGCACGCCAAGATAGCGCACAATGACGGTCGTTTCTCCCAGCTTTTCGCGGGTGACGAGCCCTTCCACCGAAATGCCGACGTGGCGATTCGTCGCTTCGTAGCAGGCAAGACTTGTCACGTCGCGCGTCGAGCCATCGGCGAAATGGACGGTCGCCCGCAGCTGCACCGAGCTTCGCGGCGCCACCAAAATTGCCTCGGCGGGAGCAACTTCGAGGCGCACCGCGGGGGGCAACTGGCGATTTGGCCCCGGCGCTCCGGTGGCGATCCAAGCGCGCAGCAAGCGATAATCGTCCGAATCACGGCTAAAGCGCAGCCCCCCTTGATGGGCCACGCCCCCGGTCGGCTTTTGCAGGACCAGGCTCGCGTCGGGGTCCAGCAGGTTGACGCGGCGGCCATCAAGCTGCCGGACGAGTGCGGCATGGTCGCCGGCCGGGTCTTCCCCTCGCAGCGAGAGCTTGAAGCCCCCTTTGCCATTGGCATTGGCGTGGCACGCCCCAAAGTTGCAACCCGCCTTCGACAAGACCGCCATCACCTCGCGGTCGAACGACACCGGCTCGGCCGCCTGGGCGCTCGATGCGACGCTGACCAAGAGAGCAGCGAAGAGGTTGCGCATCATGGGTGGCGGGAAGGGGGAAGGTGGCGGGCGGGTCAAATTCAAGTATCGATGAATGCCCCGCCGAATGCAACGCACGAGACCCCACCTGCCGAGTCGTTGGGCGGGGATAGGGCCAGCATGGGGCGAACACTGCGAGGCAAGCCAGCAGTGGCACCCGGCACCCGGCGAGCGATTTACGGTCCTGGGAAAAAATTCGCCAAGCGGCGCACCTTGACGGCGGACGGCCGAGTGTGTACAATTATGCTCTAATAGAACATGGCTTGTATAGAAGCCTTCGATTTTTGACAATTTGGTTGCGACGCGGTCATTCGCGGGGCGGATGGGGCACTTATCAGCCGGTGCCGCAAACCCTAGTAACTATAGTAAGTCAGAGCACATCAGCGCGGCTGACTAGCGCGCAAAGGCTGGTGGGGGCTGGATTTACGCACAGACTGGCGGTAAATTGAAGACGTTTTCTCCATAAGCGGCGCTGGGGTGTTTCGCGGGGTTGGACGCGGAGCTGCCGTGAGGAAAGAAGGGGGCCGGAGAACACTCCACGGACCACGCGAGCGTTGTGCTGAAGCACAACCTAGCCAGCTACGGCGCGGGGAGGGCGGAAATCGTTTCCCAGTTTAGCGAGCCGATGGCGCAGCGCTGCATTTCGACCCGATTGACGCCGCGGCGAGTTATTCCCGTTTCGCTGCCGCTCGCAAAGAGCGAGCCCACGAGAAAGCTCGCCAGATTCGAGCCGGCACCTTGGGGGCCGCGCGTTTTGTAGGTCAGCTCGGCCACATCAAGGCTGCTATCGGCCAGCGCGGTGAAATCGACCGGCGCGCCGCTCGCTTGCACGGCGATCGCGACGATGCTCTCGAAACCAACCGTCTTGGCGTTGACGCGAAATACCCCCGCGTCGAACGACGCTCCTGGCAACAGCTCATCGACCAGCTCCCCCGGCTGCGGATAGAGCGGAAACAGGTTGTATTCGGAGTCGATCATCAGCAGCGTTACATAGAGCTTGGTGCTGGTGCTCCGGTTGGTCGTCCGAATCGTAATCAACTCCCCCTCGGTCAGCCGGGGTCGGTCACCGGTCGCTTCGACGGGAGTGCCGGTGGGGTCGTCTGGATCGCGCAGTTTGACGATTTGCACCTCGACCTGCGCCTGTCGTGATTGGGCAAACGGGGGAGCGTGGGCCAATTTGCGGAGGATTTCGGCCCGCGCCACCTTCCGCAGCCGGGCCGAAAGCTCCTCGGGAAGGGCATCCAACTTGAGCAGGTGCAAGCGACTCAGGGACTCTTTCGTGGTGCCAAGATCGCCGCTGGCGGGAGAAAGATAGACCTGCGACCGCCGAGCCAACAGACGCCAATCAGCGAGTTTGGGGTCGTCAATGATGCTGATCGGAATTTCGCGCTGCTCGCCGACCTTGCGCAGCACCGCTTGGAGGGAGTCGCGGTCGGGGCCCCCTTCAATAGGGTCATCGGCCGCGACTTTCGGTCGGGCGTCCCCATAGTCATAAAAAACCAGCTCGCAATCGGCCGGCGCGGCAAGATTGGCCACCAGAGGCCATTCCCGGCCCCCTTCGGCATACTTGCAGGGTTCGACGAACGACTCCAAGGCCGTCGCCCTAGTCACCGCGACGTGCCCGACACGGGTTTGCGAATCTCCCTCACTTTGCCGCGAGTAAACAGCCAGGATGCTCCCCTCGGTCAGGCCATGAAGCAGCCCCGCCTTCAGCTTCCATTTGTCTCCCACCTTGGTCAGCTCGAAGCGGGGCGATTGGTAGCGGACTGTTTCTCCCAGCACCGACCGGTCGCGATCGACCCCTTCGAGAAGCGGAATCGGATTCGCCGCAAAACCTTGGCGGATATGTGCTTGCTGAATGGCCTGCCAGAGCCAGCGATAGGTCGGCGGCTCGGTTCCTCGATAGGCTCGCAGCGCCTGGACGAGGTGATAGGTGAGCAGGCCATAGGGGGCCAGTTCCCCCGGCCGCGTGTGGCTCGGCAGAGGCACTTCATAAGTGGCCTGGTTCGGACGGGCGGCGTAGAGAGCCACCACGCTGGCCGGCAGGCGCGGCGCGGTGACGCGGGCCCGCCCCAGTGTGGCTTGATCTTGCAAGGCGACGACTTCGCGGGCGACCGCCGGGGAGAAGACCTTCTCCGCCAACAGCTTCCGCGGCGTGAAGGTGTCGCGAGTGATGGAGCCGGAATGGCAGCAATCGGCAACGAACCAGGTGCGGCATCCGTGGGCGTCGAGCTGGCGCAAGAGCTGATTGATTTCGTTGTCGGGGAGGGCATTTTCGAGATGATCGCCCCCGTCGAGGGCGGGCTTGGTATCCGCGGGCAGGAAGACTTCGTCGAGGCCATCCACTTCCGCGGCGTCGCGGGCCTTCTCTTGCACGCCGTGCCCCGAAAGATAGACCACGCAGTGGTCGCCCTTTTGGGCCGCCGCGATCAGCGTGGCAAAGGCCCGGCGGATGTTGGCCAGCGTTGGCCGCTGGCGAGGATTTTGCCGGCCGGCCGCTTCGGAAAGCACCTCCACCTGCGAATCGAGCAACCCGAATTGCTCGCGCAACAGCCCGAGCAGCAGCGGCACGTCATTGGCTGGGCCCGCCAGGCTCATTTGCGGCATGTGGTCGTAGGCCGAGACACCGACCAAGAGCGCACGGAGCTTGGACTGCCCCACCGGCTGGTTCGCTGGCGGCGTGTCGGTTTGCGCCACGGCGACTGAGGCGACCGCGACGAGGGCCACAGCTAGCGCGTGGCGAGCCGGTAAGGAGGCCAGGAATGAACGATTCGCCGACATGGAGACGCTTCTCGCGGATTTCGAACCGTACCCAGCCCCTGCCACTATTTTCGGGGGTGTCCGGCGAAAAGGCAAGCGCCAGGTTCAGGCTGCCCGAACATGTGGGGCGCCGGGCCGCCACGAATAGAGCAGCGGCAGCAAAAGCAGGCTGAAGGCGGTGCTGGTGAAAACGCCGCCGATGACGACCGTCGCCAGCGGCCGCTGCACCTCGGCCCCCGCCCCTTCGCTAATCGCCATCGGCACAAAGCCGACACTGGCGACCAGAGCGGTCATCAGAATCGTGCGGAGCGATTCGAGCGCGGCGTGCGGAATGGCCTCGGTCAGGGGCGTGTTGCGTTTCACGAGGTCGCGCAGGGCCGTCACCAGCACCATGCTGCTGAGGACCGAAATTCCCGACAGGGTAATGAACCCAACCGCCGACGAAATCGACAAAGGCATATCGCGCCACCACAAGGCAAACACCCCGCCAATGCACGCGAACGGCACGCTGGCGAAGATGGCGAGCGTGTCGAATGTGTCGCGAAAACTGAAATAGAGCAAGCCGATGATTAGCAAGAGCGCGATGGGGACGACAATCATCAATCGCCGCTGGGCCCGCTGCATGTTCTGGAATTGGCCTCCCCATTCGAGCCGATAGCCGGCGGGAAACTCGAGATCGCTGGCGATTTTCGCCTGGGCATCGTGAACAAAGCTGCCGACATCGCGGCCCCGCACATTGCACTGAATCGTGATTCGTCGCTGGCTCCACTCGCGCGAGATGAGCCGCGGACCATCGACCACCCGCACATCGGCGACGCGCGACAGCGGAATTCGCTCGCCATTCGGGGCGGCGAGCATCAGCGACGCGATCGATTCCGGGCTGGCCCGCAGCGAATCCGGAAGCCGCACCGCCAGTGGAAAGCGGAATTGCCCCTCCACCACTTCCCCCAGCGGCTTGCTGCCGAGCGATTCAACGAGGTCCAGCACCTGCTGCGCGGCGATGCCATAGCGGGCGATCTGTTCTTGCCGAATCGCCACCTGCAAGATCGGCTGGCCAAGCATTTGCTCGGTCGAAAGATCGGCACACCCCGGCACGGCGCGCAAGACTTTTTCGAGCTGGCGCGACTGATTCACCAGCCCCTGGAAATCGTCACCATAGAGCTTGATCGCCACGTCGGCCCGCACGCCGGAGACCATCTCATTGATCCGCTGCTCGATCGGCTGCGTGAACCAGATCGTCTGGCCGGGGATATCGATCAGTTCCTTTTCCATCAGGCCGATCAGCTCGGTTTGCGTGCGAGCTTTTTTCCACTGGCCACGTGGCCGGAGAGAAACGAACAGGTCGGTCGCCTCCACGGTGCTGGCGTCGGTCGGCACTTCGGGCGAACCGACGCGGCTCCAGGCCAAGGCGACTTCGTCCGGAAATTGCCGGAGCAGAATCGCTTCCATTTTCTGGTTGACGCGGAGCGATTCGGCCAGATTCGTCCCCGGCGGCCGAATGATGCCGACAACGATGGCTCCTTCCGAAAGTCGCGGCACGAACTCGGAACCCATGTGAACCGCGATCCAGGCGGCCGCCACGAGGGCCGCCGTCGCGCCGGCCAAGGCCACTCCCCGCAGCGACAGAAAGGCATCCAAAATCGGCCCATAGATCCATTTGGCGATCCGCACCAGCAGCACGTCTTTTTCTTCAATCCGCTTGGGCAAAATCAGGCTGGCGAGAACGGGAGTCACGGTGAGGGACGAAATCAGCGAGCCGATAAGCACGAACATCACCGTCCAGGCCATCGGCCGAAACATCTTCCCCTCGACCCCTTCGAGCGTGAGGATCGGGATATAGACGATCATGATGATGAGTTGGCCGAAAACGGTTGGCGTGCGAACTTCGATCGCCGCGTTGCGTATCACCCTCAGCCGCTCGGCACCGCTGAGGAGGCCGGCATGGCCGAGGCGTTTGACGGCGTTTTCGATCACCACGACCGAACTATCGACGACGACGCCGAAATCGATCGCCCCCAGACTGAGCAGCGACCCCGCGATGCCCGCGTACCACATCCCGCAAAAGCCGCAGAGCATCGAGAGCGGAATCGCGACCGCGCAAATCAACCCGGCGCGCAAATTGCCGAGAAAAATGAACAGAATCAGCACGACCAGCGTCGCCCCTTCGAGCAAATTGTTGCGGACCGTTTCGATGACCCGATCCACCAGCTCGGTCCGGTCATAAGCCGTGGCGACAGTCACTCCCTCCGGCAGCCCCGCTGGCAAGGTCTCGAATTTGTCGCGCATCCGGCTGGTGACGTCGTAGCTGTTTTGCCCCATCAGCATGAAGCACAATCCCAGTACCACTTCGCCTTGCACGAGTTTTTCTGGATCGTGCGGGTCGCGCATCGTCGCGGTCACGGCCCCGCGGCGAATCTCGTGGCCAATGGTCACGTCCGCCACATCGCGCACGCGAATCGGCACGCCGCCGGCCGATTCGATGACGATATTGGCGATTTGCTCGGTATTCACCGTGCGGCCCAAGCCATGCACCAGCAGCATGTCGCCGGCGCGATCCAGGTTGCCGCCGCCGACATTGGCGTTGTTGGCCCGTACCGCTTGCATCACCTGGTCGTAAGTCAGGTCGTGCGTAAAAAGCCGGGCCGGATCGATCCGCACCTGATATTGCTTTTCGAGCCCCCCCCACGAATTCACTTCGGCGGTGCCGGCGACGACGCGCATCGTGGGCTTGATTTGCCAATCGTGTAGTGTCCGGAGCTTCGTCAGGCCATCCTCGCCCCTGTCCTTGCCGAGCAGGAAGTAGTGAAAAACTTCGCCGAGGCCGGTCGAAACCGGTCCCATTTGCGGTTGGGGAACGCCCGGCGGCAAGGGAACGCTTGCCAGCCGCTCGTTGATCATCTGGCGGGCAAAGTAGATGTCGGTCCCGTCACGAAACGTGACTACCACCTGCGACAGGCCGAACAGCGAAATCGAGCGGATTTCTTCGAGCCCCGGCATGCCGCTCATCGCCAGCTCGAGGGGAAACGTAATCTGCCTCTCGATTTCTTCCGGCACCATGCCGCCCGCGTGGGCATTAACCTGAATTTGCACCGGCGTGGTGTCGGGAAAGGCGTCGATATTGAGGCCCCGGAGCGCGAGCACGCCGGCCCCGATCCAGACGAGGGCCAGAGCCAGCACCGTGAGGCGGTGCTCCAGTGACCAGGTGATGATGCGCTCTAGCATGGGCGGGGGTTTCGTCGGCGGGAGCGGGGCGGGGGGCGAGCGGGTGCGGCGACGGACAGCGGGCAGGGGCTAGCGGGTGGCGGCGGCGATTTGCAATTGCGCCTTGAGCACGTGGCTGCCCAGCGTGGCGACGACCGCGCCGGGCTCCACGTCCCCTTCGATTTCGGTCATATCGTCGGCCACCGTGCCGGGCCGAACGGCGACGCGGCGGAATTGCTGGCCATCGCGAACGAATACATGGTGCCCGCCGCCATCGAATTGCACGGCGTCGCTGGGAACGATCAGGGCGAGGTTGTTGTCGCGAATCACGATCCGGCCGGTGCCATAGGTGTGCGCCCGCAAGAGCCACGTCGGAGTGGCGGCGTTGGCATCGGCACCGAGCGGATTGTTGACCTCGGCCCGCACTTGCAGCGTGCGCGTCTTTTCATCGACCTCGGTGCTGATCCAGTCGATTCTGCCATGCACTTCCCCTCCGAAGCCGTCGGGTGTGAAGCTGAGGGTTTGTCCCAGCCGCAGCAAGTTCACATGCTCCTTGGGAATTTCCAGCAGCACCCACACGGTGCGAATGTCGGCAATTTCAAACTGCGGCTCGTTGGGGGTGACGACCTCGCCGATCGCCAGATCGCGCCCGATCACAACTCCATCGAACGGCGCAAACAGCGGCAGCAGGTTGGCGGTCGTCGTGCGCGGATCGAGCGACTTGACAATCGCCGGGGGCAAGCCGAGGAACTGCAACCGCCGCGCGCGCTCGTCGTCGGCCAGGCCCGCAAGATCGCCGAGCGTCAGCGGCAGACCTAGATTCACCAGCGCCTGCACCGCCACCTGCGCTCGAATGTGCGCCTGCCGGGCGTCAGCCTGGGCCTCGCGAATTTGCCGTTCGGCGACCCCTTCCTTGATCATTTTGATCCGCTCGAAGTTGGTTGCTTTCAGCTCGCTTTCGACAATCGCTTGCAGCAAATCTCCCTTGGCCTGGCCAACGTCGCTGGCCTCAATGATCGCCAGCACGTCCCCCTTGCGAATTTGCTCGCCGGCTCGTTTTTCGATTCGCCAGACATTGCCTGGAACGCGGGTGGCAAGCTGGGCCCGCAGGTTGTGGTTGTAGGCGACGACCCCACTGGCCACGAGAGTTTGGCTGAGTGCCCGGCGCTCGACGCGGCCGAGTTCGATTCCGGCCTTCGCGAGTGCCGTATCGGGGAGGGCAACGATGTCGCCGGACTCCCTCGCCGGTTCGGTTGTGGCTTGAGCCAATTGCTCGGAGTCACCGTGGCCGGAATGCGGCGACTGGTGGGCAGCGTGTGCATTCGCCCCCAAATGGCCCAATGGATTCCAGTGCGTTTGATGACCCATCCAGAGCACACCCACGAGGGCGGCAATGGTCAGGGCGTACAACACCTTCTGGCGCAGGACCGGGAGCAGATTCCACAGTTTTTCATGGACAGGCATGGCAATATTTCCCCTATATTCCGATAGGTTGGAATTGGCAGGGAGAGTTGCCAAACGTAGCACAATGTCGGCCGCCTCTCGCGCGACCCGCCCTGAACCGCGCCATATCCGTTACAGCTCCGCTAACTGGTTTCTTTGTCCCGGCACCGGATAACCATCGACATTAGGCGATTTCGCCGCTAATCGACGCTTAGCATCGGGATTTACGCGGCACACGATCAGAGACACTTATGAAGACTCACCGCCAGGAGCTGACATTCAACCTTCCCGCCCGGATGGCATTTGTGAACATCACCCGCGAGGTGGAAGCCGCCGTCGCCCAAAGCGGCGTGCGCGAGGGGCTGTGCCTGGTGAATGCGATGCACATCACCGCCAGCGTATTCATCAACGATGATGAGCCGGGATTGCACGCGGACTACAAAAAATGGCTCGAAGCGCTCGCGCCGTTCGATCCGTCCCCTGAGCGGTATCAGCACAACCGCACCGGCGAGGACAATGCCGACGCCCACCACAAGCGGCAGATCATGGGGCGCGAGGTGGTTGTCGCCATCACGAAGGGCCAGCTCGATTTCGGCCCGTGGGAGCAGATCTTCTACGGCGAATTCGACGGGCGCAGGCCGAAGCGAGTGCTGATAAAAATTATTGGGGAGTGAGAGACGACCGTCCAATGGACCGAAACGCCTTGGAAAAATCGCGTCAACCCCTTTATGGGCTGCCCCGCTGGGGATTCCATTTTGATCGGAAGTTAAACTTGTTGATGAACTTCGGCAAGCCGTCGCTGCGGATTCGGGAACCTTTCGCGACGAGTTCAAAATCCAGCACCATTCGACGTACGGCGACGCAGAGGCTGGTGACCTTGCGGTTGCGCCAGTGGCAGACCTATTTGACGTTTTCTGCCACTCTGCGAGTCCACCCTACGCCGCGAAGCGGCCGACCACTAGTGAGATGTTCTGGCCGCCGAAGCCGAAGCTGTTCGAGAGGGCGCGGTCGCAGCGCGTGGGGCGGGCATGGTTGGGGATGTAGTCGAGGTCGCAGTCGGGATCGGGATTCTCGTAGTTGATCGTCGGCGGCAGGACGTTGTCGCGAATCGCCATCAGGCAGACGATCATCTCGGTAACTCCGGCTGCCGCGATGAGATGCCCCATCATGCTCTTGGTGCTGCTGACGGGAGTTTTGGGTCCGAGCACCGATTTGCAGGCCAGCGATTCGACTCGGTCGTTGACCGAGGTACTGGTGCCGTGGGCGTTGACGTATTGAATGTCGCCGGGGCTGATCCCCGCATCGGCGATGGCCATTTTCATGCAGGCGATCGCGCCGCGCCCCTCGGGATGAATATCCGTGATGCGATAGGCGTCGGCGGTGGTGCCATAGCCGAGGATTTCGCCGAAGATCGGTGCCTTGCGTCGCCGGGCATGCTCCAGTTCTTCGAGCACCACCATTGCCCCTCCCTCGCCGAGCACGAAGCCATCGCGCAGGCGGTCGAACGGCCGGCTCGCCTTCGCGGGATCGTCGTTGTATTTCGTCGCCAGGGCCGTGAGCAAATTGAAGCCCGTGACGCCAAAGGGGTGAATCATGCTGTGAGCGCCGCCGGAGAGCATCACGTCGGCATCGCCGCGGCGAATGATTTCGGTCGCCTCGCCGATCGCCTGGCTGCTGGCGGCGCAAGCGGTCAGGCAGTTGGCATTCGGACCCTGAGCGTTGAAGAGTCCGGCGACATACCCCGCCGGCATATTCGGCTCTTGCTCGATTTCGGCGATGGGATTGAGAATTTCGAGCCCTCGCTGGGCGAACTTGACGAGGTCGAGGCCGTCCGCCGTGAGGGCCAGCGAGACCATCCGCGAGAATGAGCCGAAGTCCTGGCTCCCCTCGCCGCAGCCGAGATAGACGCCGAACCGGGTCGGATCGAGTTTGGCGTCCATCAGCCCCGACTGGGCGACCGCCTGCTTGGCCGACCCGCAGGCGAATTTGGTATGGCGGCCGCGAAATTTCCAGGTTTCGGCGTCTTCTCCTGCCTGGGTGATATCCCAGTTTTTCACCTCGGCCGAGATTTTGGTGGGGAACTTGCTGGCGTCGAAAATGGTGGTGTAGCCGACTCCCGATTTCCCCTCTTTCAGGGCAGACCAAACCGTTTCCACGTCATGTCCCAGCGGATTGACGCACCCCATGCCGGTGACCACCACACGTCGTCGCATAGCGTTATAGCCTTCTTGGAAGGAACAAATCTCCGCGATGCCCCAATCTACCAAGCCCATTCCGTGCGGGATAGAGAGAACGGGCCGGCCGGCAAAATGGCCACTCGCCTAATGGCGAATCGCCGGGTCGGCACTCGGCAGCACGGGGCTGGGAATGGGGGCGTAGCTGGCCTGGGCGGCTCGTTCGGCATCGAGGTAGAACGCCGGGATTTCGAGCGGCTGGCCATCGGGAGTGCGGCCCACATCGTAAATGCAAAAGCTGCGCAGCATGAGCAGGAAATCGACCGGCTCGAACAACGGACCGCTGGGAAAGCGATCGTCCAAAAAGGCGAACATCATCTCGACTTCGGCCTGCAGCTGTTCGCCGATAAAGCCGTTGACCGCGCACATAGCGCCGTCAGTCTTCACATCGAGCACTTTGGCTTCGTAGCGGAGCACGTCGCCGCACTGGGCGATGCCATGAAACACCGCCTTCCCGACTTTGGCGAGGACGACGCGCTGCTGATAGCCGCCGATTTCGCCAATCAAGAGCCCGGCCGTTTGCGCCATTCCCTCGATGATGAGGGCCTGGGGCATGATTGGAAATCCGGGACAATAGCCATCGAACTGCTCTTCGCAGGTCCCGATCGCCTTGATGGCAACCGCCCGCTCGCCGCGAACGAACTCCTCGAATTTGTCGATCCAGAACCAGCGCATCGCAAGGGTCCCAAGTTTGTCAGGCGTGGACCCGCGATCAGGCGGCACCGACCTTCGACTCGACATACCGGCACAGATCGCCCACCGTCAGCAGATTGCTGAAATTGCGGACCTGCGGATCGGCCTCGAACTTGGCGAAATCAACGAAGGGCATCCGCCGCTTGAGCTCGGTAATGCCCGCCGCAGTGACCTTCCCCGCCTGCACGAACTCGGCATTGGTGAGAATGTCTTCGGGCGAAAGTTCCTTGCGGGGAATCTCGATGCCGAACGACTTTTCGAGCTTGAAAACGATGTCCAGAAAGTCGATCGATTCCGCGCCCAGATCGCCAACCATCGTGGCCTGCGGAGTGACCTCTTCCTCGTCCACGCCGAGCGCGTCCACCAGGGCGGCTTGAACCTTCTTGAACACTTCGTCTTTCGTCACGGCCATGATTCGTGCTACTCCCAAACGGTGATAGTTGCAGTCGGTAAACGTTGGTTCGCGGTCAGGCGGTGGTCGCCGCGGCTAAAAGGCGGGCCAGTTCACCGCGAAAGTGATCTCGGAGGTAAGGATCGGTGTTGGCTCGTCGCGGATAACGGTCGGCGAGGCAAAACCGCTCCAAGAGGAGCCGTCCCGCGACGGCGATGTTTCCTTCAATGGTCCCTTGCACTTTGAGCGTGGTGGTCGAGTTGTCTTGCTTCAGAATCTCGGCCGTCACCACCAACTCCTTGCCGGGAGTGACAAAGTCGCTGTACTTGATGTTACGGGCCTCTTTCAGCACCACGATCGAATTGACAAACCCCTCGCTCTGGCGAACCAAAAACGAACTCGCCTGGAAGGCCGCTTCCAGCATCAGCACCCCGGGCATTACCGGGAAGCGGGGAAAGTGGTCTTTCAGGTAGTCTTCTTCCGCCCGCAGCCGCCGCGTACCGGTAATCCGCACCCCAGGCACCAACTCGGTGATCTTGTCCAGCAAACAAAACCGCATGAGCATGGATCGGAATCCCGGCCGGACAAACGACAGAATAACGCTTAGTTAAGCTGGATAAAGCGTGCCAATATACCAGCGGCAACCCAGGGTCACAACCGCTATTGGCGCGACACCAGCATCGCAAAATCCACCTATTTGGGTGGATTGCGTGCGGTCCCTCAGCCCCGGTCCGCCTCCCCTGTAGGATCATCCCGCTTCAGGCCGCGGATTCAGCACCAGGTCGGCGGCATCCCGCACCGGGGGCTGGCTGATCAGCCAGGTCGTCCAGCCCAACTGCCCGAATCCTCCGAGTTGGGCTTGGGGAATTTCGCGCTGTTTCAGGATCAGGTGCAAATCCCAGCCAAATTGCAGGCCGGCATAGTTATCGACCACCGCCAGCAAGCGTTCGAGGCTCGCTCCCCCTGGCAGCAGACGCTGATAATCGGCCAGGCCAATCGGGCCCGCCACGATGCGGAACTTTTGCTGACAATCCCACACCCGGTCGCCAATCGTCGCCGAATGCCCCAGCTGCGCCAGGCCAAGCGCATTTTGCCGACCTTCGCCCAGTACGCATCGACTGTCGTCCGGCAGGCGGAGCCAATGGCCGACAAACTCTTCCAGCCGCATCGGCAGGCGAAAGAATTCCCGGAGCAGCGACTCCAGCCCTTCCGAGTGGCGCGCATGACACACTAGCCGGCCCGCGAAATGCAGCTTGGCGAGATCGGGCATGTTGTCCCGCTCGGCGAGGCTCGCCATTCCCACGCCGGCGATCGACCCGGCATAGGCGGCGAACCGGTCGCTGGCGGGGCGGTCGTAATGCACCGTCGGCTGGCTGGCGGCCCAGGAGCGATAAAACAGCGACAGCATCCGGTGGTGGAACAGATCCAAAAACCGAGCGAACGTGTGATCCTGAGCGTTGCGAATCCGGTCGCGGGCATATTCCGTAAAGTGCAGCGGCACCGGACCATTGGGACCAAATAGGCCCCCAAAAAAAACCGCCAGCCGCGGCTTGCCGCCAGCGGCCGTTTCGCACGAGGCGATCGTCGCGGGAGCAAACGCCAGCGATGGCTCTTGCGACAGGCGAATTGGATCGTCCACCGGGCGGAGCGAAGTTCCCAGGCGCGGATGCCGACCGGTGGCGGCCTCCAAGCGGCGGAGGGCCTGATGAAAGTCAAAACGGTCGGGCTGGCGGCGAATCGCTTCGAGTAGCTGAGCTACGCGATCTGCCGCCGGCCGATTCTCGCTGGCCATCGCATGACCTGTCCGCGATCGACGGTCGCCAGGACCGTCTCGGTAAAGGAATTGAGCGATACATACCGGGCAAAAAACCGCTCCAACACCGCGCCGAGCAGATAGACGCCGGTTCCCTCGAAGGCCGCTTCGTCGCAAGTCACCGTGATCTCTAGTCCGCGGCCGAAGGTGATCGGTCCGCTGGTGGGAACGCGGCGGGTGATCGGCTTGCTGGCGACGTTTCGCACTCCCTCGATTTGCTTCCGCGTGGGGGCATCGTCCACATGGCTATACAACTTCAAGAGGTCGCGCAGCGCGGCGGCCCCTTTGCGCTCGTCATTATCGACGATCGAGAGGTAGTTTAGCGTCAAATGACTGACGAGCCGCCACAAAAAATCGCCATCGCTAAAGAGGGGCGAAGCGCGCGGCCGCGTTGGCCCCGCCAGACACCGCACCGATTCGACCGGAGCCCCAATTTCCAGCAGAAAATCGGTCTTTCCCTTCCCCACCGGCATCAGCAGGGCCAGGTCGCGATTGGTGCAGAGCGTACTCACGGTGAGCTGCCGCAAATCGTGATGATAGGGGGCCTCCTTGCCATCGACGAGCGACAGGAAAATCTCGCTGCCGATGTAGCTGCTCCGGGGGCCATATTTGCGCTGGTTCGTTGAAAGCACCCGCGGCGCTCGGTGTAACGTGAAATAGGCTCCCGCCTGGCCGGCGGGCGCATGGTCGCTGGTGGCGTAAAAGGGCAAAAAAACCTGCTGTTGGTCGAGCTCGGTGCCATAGCCGACGCAGCTGGTGATTTCGTACACCTCGAAATCGAGCGGGCGGGTCCGGTCGGGAATCACATGGTGCTCGTGCGCCTGATCGCTCAAATGGATGCGGTCGGCAGTTTTGGGAAACAGATTGATCGCCGGCGTCGCGAAGAGGGCAAAGTTCGGCGGGCCGACGTACGTCTCCAGTTGCGGCTCGGCTCGGTCGAGCAGCAAAATGATCTCCAGCTCGTTCCCTTCGGTCTTTGCCAGTGAGGGCGCGAGGCCAGATACCTCGAAAAACATGAACCGCTGCGGGCAGGCAAAATACTCCGCCAGCAGCCGATAGCCTTGAAACGACCGCGGACCAAACGGCAGTAGCGCTTCTTCGTCGCTAAAGCCGACCGGCTGCACCTTATCGGCCCGCAGAATGCTTTGCCACGGAAACTGGCGCGACGGCGGCCGCACGATCACCCCCAAGCAGCCCGACATGATTTGCTCATAAAGCTGCATCGGCAGGGCACCCGCTCCGTGAATGAAAATCGGCAGCCTATCGAGCTTCAGCTTGCTCATCGGCAAGCCCGCGGTCGATTTGAGCCGCAGCCGAATGATCGCTCGCACTCCCGCGATGTTTGGCAGCTCAATTCCCGCCCCGTCGCGGCTGGCGTATTCGGCTTCGGTCAGCTCCAGGGGCCACAGCGTCACATCGTGGGCCGTGCGATACTCGCAGGAGGTCGTCTCTCCCTTGCCGAGCACCCCATGCAGGCTCGTGCCGCGCGGCACCACATAGCCATCGGCGAGCGAACCCTCTTTCAAATCTGGCTGCATCCGGGCGACCGCCATCGAGGGGGTCGGCGAGACATAGTGCGGATAGACCATCTCGAACAGGTGCTGCGTGAACTTGGGAAACTCCGCATCCAGCCGCAATTGCACCCGGGCCGCTAGGAACGCGAATCCCTCCAAGAGCCGCTCGACGTAAGGATCGGCACACTCGATTCCGTCCAGCGACAAGCGGCCCGCGATTTTGGGAAACTCCGCCGCGAATTCGCCCCCCATCTCGCGGAGGTGGGTCAGTTCGCGCTCGTAGTATTTGAGAAGACGAGGATCCATCGGGGCAGTTTAGCGGAATCCTTGGGGCGGGAACATGGCGACCGAAGGCTGGGGCGATTAAGCACGAAACTCGAAGCTCGAAATCCGAAGCAAATCCGAATTACGAAACTCCGATGCGTCTGAGTGTTTTGATTGGAGTTTCCTTCGTGCTTCGGAACTCGGATTTCGTGCTTCCTTTCCCCCTACCTCCCCATTTCCGTCACCACGATATCCCCCGACTCCAAATCGACCTCCGTCTTCAGAAACAGCTCCAGCGGCACGGGCTGAGCCCACAGTTCGCCGGTGATCTCGAACACGAGGGCGTTGAGATTCATCGTGTCTTCGTTGGTTCGGGCGACCACCTTCAGCGTATGCCGCAAGATTCGCGGCTCGAAATCCCAAATCGCTTGCAGCACCAGCCGTTCGAGCTCGCCGACGTTGATGCTGCTGCTGGTGAGGCCGGCGAGGTCAGGCAGGCCGTAGTTCAGAACCGACTGAGCGACGTTCGGCATCCGGTCGGCGAGGGTGTCGTCGGCCATGTTCGTGGTGTTTAGCAGCCAGCCCAAATCGCGGAGCACGCTTTCTCGCAGCCGCTGAATCGACAGCACCCGCCGGCTTCGCGGCTCTTGCGAGGCCAGCGGCTCGTCATCCGTCAATCGATCGAGCAGCGACGGCTGCAAGCGTTCGCTTGGAGTTAGTTCCGCCATGCGCTCCCTGTTTGCTCTCGAATTTCGGCCCGCTGGGCCACCCGAAGTTGCCCCAGCCTAGCCGGTTTGCCCCGTTGCGACCAGCGAGTTGTCCGTTTGCCACGTTCGCCCCTCATCTTGACGGCCCCCGCACATCCCCCGATATTGAATCGCTTGTCACGGATCGGCACCCGCACCCATAGCTCAATTGGATAGAGCATCGGTCTACGGAACCGAAGGTTGCAGGTTCGAGCCCTGCTGGGTGTATTTTTTATAGATCGGCCGCCATAGTGCAACGCGTGGCCGGTTCCGGCAAAGGACGTGCAGGAACGCTGTATCTCTAGCCCCCGTCGCGAGTTGGGGCGATGCCCTTCGGTTTTTTGCCCCGACGCTCTTGGGA
>JANRLS010000217.1:0-9136 GCA_033762315.1 Pirellulaceae bacterium | reverse complement strand
CTCGGCAACGGCACGCTGTTTGGCAACAAGCGGATACGGAGACCACTTCGGCCGGGCAACACGAATTCGTCTTTTTCTTTCGCATAAGAAGCCTTTGCCACGTCTGCATCGCCCATCACCTTGAAGATGACACGGCTCTTTTCGGGTAAATTCGAGAAATAGATGCCGCGCACCACAGTCCGAGAATACGTCTCCGACTCTTTCGGAAGATCCCAGGACTGAGAAGCGCGAACGACAATCCGCTTCGTTTTTTGACCGTCATCCGAATGAATATCGAATTGCAAGTCGTAGTCGATATCGAAAGGTTCGTAATCGATGTCGCGGATGCTCACGACAAACTGACCATCTTTCACCGGAAGATATTCTTTCTCGTCTAGAACTAGCGAAACTTCCGACCCTTCAATCTCCGGCTCGAAGATCGAATTTCCCCCCTGTTCCCACCACCAGCTCTTCCCCTTCGTTCGTTGCCGGGCGGTGTCGCCGAGCCACCAGGCGGCGAGGCGGTTGGTTTCGAGGTCGAAGAGAATGTTGTGCCGGTTGGGGAGGCCGATGACGAGCGGGAAGAGATACGTCTTGTCGCCGTCTTTGATCACGTCGTGCAGGACGATGGGGGCTTCCTTCCGCTCGGGGACGCCTGACAGCCTTAGCACGCGGACCGGGTTCGGCTCGGGGGGCTCGAAGCCGGGGGTGTTGAGCGTGTGCCAGACGGCAGCGAGCTGATCGCCGATCTTTTCGTTCAGGACGCCGCGGACAGGCACCTGCACGCTGGGCATTTCCATGCGGGGGACAATCCGGGCGGGGTTCGCGCACCAGCGGTCGAACCACTCCTTGCGAATCCGTTTTTCAAGCATCGAGAGGCTCGGCCCGCGGGCATTGAGCGGGGCCTTGTCTGGCAAGACGCTGCCGACCTGGTGGCAGCTCGTGCAGCCAAAGCCATCGCTGGTAACCAGGCGCGGGCCAGCGGCGGCGAGTCGTGGGGCAGGCGTCTCGCCTGCCGCGATTGGCTCGGCAGGCGGGACGCCTGCCCCACGGGGAATGCGATCGGTCACTACGAAGTAGCTGGCCAAATCGGCCAGTTGCTCGTCGGTCAGGCGGAACTTGGGCATCCGCACTTGGAGGTAGCTGCGGTGGACCGGCCCTTCGCGGCGAATGGCGGCGGCCAAGGCGGCGCCGGTGAGCTTATCGCCGACACTATTTAGAGCCGGCGGCGTCATTGCGGGAACCTGCTTCCCAAGGTCATCGTACACCGCCACCACGGCGGCCAGCTTGTCTTGCAGCCGAGCCGGCAGCGAAGCGGTTTGCCTATCAATCCCTTCCCGCAGGTGGCAGGACAGACAATTCAGCTTGACGAGCAAGTCGCGGCCGCGAGCTTGGATCGTCGGTTTGGCAGCCGGCAGCGTGGCCGAATAGTACGCCTGCAACGCCCGCTGATCGGCGGCACTCAGACGATAGCCGGGACGCGCTTTCGTGGAATCGGACGAGCCGGCACACGAGCGGGACCAGTCGCTGGCCGTGGTAATGGGCCGCACTTTCTCCGGCACGACCGGCTCGCCTACTTCGAGTCGATGACAGGCGGCGCAGCGAAAGCGGGCGACGAGCTTTTGTCCTTCGTCCACCTTGCCGGCGGAGCGAACATCGGTCCGGTCCACCTTACCCTGCTCGGCTAGCCAGAGCGAAAGCGACGTGCGCTCGGCGGCGGAAAGCTCGAACAGGGGCATCCGATGATCGCGGTTCAGACTCGCGGGATCGGCCAGCCACCTGGCGAAATACTCGGCCGGCCGTTTGGCGGCGATGTGCGTGAGGTCGCCGCCGCCAAACAAGCCGCTTTCGCCCAGTTCGCCGTGTTGATGACAGGCCAAGCAGCCGAGCGTCAGGAAGAGCCGCTCTCCCTGGCTGGCGGAAGGTGCCAGTTGTTTGGACTTCTTTTCCTTCTCGCTTGGCTTGGGCGACGGTTTTTCCGGCGGCAGTTTCTCGGCCGGCGCGCGCAAGAGCCACGCGGCAACGGCGGCGGCCTCGTCCGGCGTCAGATCGAAGTGCGGCATCCGGCGGACCAGTTCGCCTTCGCCGCCGGTGGCTGGCACGCTCAACCACTGCATCAGCCAATCGCGTGCAATATTGCCGCTGAGTTTGTCGAGTGCGGGGGCGGGCAACGGGTCGCTGGTTGCGGGGCCGTGGCAAGCAGCGCAGCGCAGAGCGGCGGCCAATTGCCGGCCGCGGGCAAAGTTGGTCGGAATGGTCCCCTCGCGGTCGTGAAACAGGAACCGGTCGGGAATCGGCTCCAGCGAAAAGCCCGGCCCGGACCAGAACAGCGCCAGTCGCGCATCGGCGGCGGTTTTCTCGAATGTGACGACGAGTGGGCGATAGTCGAATGTCCAATCGAGTGGCTCGGAGGCCAGCCAGCCAGGAGCAGCGGGAGTGCCAGACAGCACTGGCTTGCCATCGACCTCGATCTTCAGCTTCCCTTGCACAAAGGCGTGCAGCCGATACGCGCCCGTGGCTTGCGTCCACAAGCGGCCGCGCCAGGTTGCGGTGAACGAGCCCGCCGGCAAACGCGGATCGGGTGCGGCGGCTTGCCAGTCGAAGGCCAGGCTCTCGTCGATGCGCTGGGCGGATTGCTCGCCAGAGCGATAGGTGGCCAATAGCCCCGGCCGAAATGGAGATTCCTCGTCGTCCACCCCTTCTTGCGCGGCAAGGGCCGAAACCAGCACGAGGCTGACGATCAGGAAGAGAGGCTTCGTCATGTTCACGAGCTTATCACAAGAGCCGGCTGGCTTCAGCTTTTTGCCCCGTGGCGATTTCCCGCAAGGCGGCACAGAACTGGTCCACTTCCCCCTCCGTGTTGTAATAGTGAACCGAGGCCCGGACGACGTGCGACAGGCCGCGGGCGGACATGTCGAGCAGCGTGTAGCTGGCTGGCGAAACGGAAACATTCATCCGCCGGGCGGACAATTGCCGCTGGACTTCCTTCGCCGGAATGGCCGCCAGGTCGAAGCTGACGATGCCGCACTGCTGGCGACCGAGGTCGTGAATTCGCGCGCCGGAAGCAGCGGCGATGCCCCACCGCAACCGCTCGGCCAGGCCGACGATGCGAGCGTAGGCGAGGTCCAGTTCCCACTCCAGCGCATAGTCGATGGCGACGCCCAGCGCAATCTTCGTCGCGTAATTGGTTTCCCAGTTCTCAAAGCGGCGGGCATCGGGCCGAATCTCATATTCATCGGGCCCGGTCCAGGTGGCGGCATGCAGGTCGAGAAACACCGGTTCCAAGCGGGGGATCCAGTCCACTCGGCAATACAAAAGGCCGGTGCCGCGGGGGCCGCGCAGGTATTTGCGGCCAGTTGCCGAGAGAAAATCGCAGCCGATGGCCTGCACATCGATGGGCATCTGCCCGACCGATTGGCAGGCATCGAGCAGGTACGGCACACCCGCCTGGCGGGCGAGGCGGCCGATCTCGGCGGCGGGATTCACGAGGCCACCATTGGTCGGCACGTGGGTGAGCGCGATCAGCTTCACGCGGTCATCCAGCAGGTTGGCCAGTGCCGCGGTCGAGACCTGCCCGTGCTCATCGCTCGGAATCACCTCGACTCGCGCCCCGGTGCGACGGCAGACTTGCAGGTACGCGAGGTAGTTGCTGGCATATTCCGCCTGGGCGGTAAGGATGCGGTCGCCGGGACCGAGCGGCAGGCTGTAGAAGAGCATGTCCCAGGCGCGCGTGGCGTTTTCGACGACCGCGATCTCCGTTGGCTGGCAGTTGAGCAGGCGGGCCGCGGCGTCATAAACGTGCTCGCTTGCCGCGTGGGCCTGAGCCGCCGCTTCGTAGCCGCCAATGGCCGCTTCCAGGTCCAAGTGCTGATGAATCGCCGTCAGCACGGGCGCCGGCATCAGCGCCGCGCCAGCATTGTTGAGATGCAGCACCTGCAAACAGCCGGGCGTTTCGCGGCGGGCCCTGGCGACGTCGATTTCAGCCGTTTCGCTGGTGGACATGCCGCCAGAATAGGGCAGACCGCCAGTCAGTGCTATCGCCGCCGTGATTGCTCTTGGTCGCGAACGGCGCGGCGGGTAAAGTCCCCCCGTCTCGGTGCCGGTCGGATCTTGCGGAGAGTAGCCATGCGCGCGGAGCGACTGCTGGTGGGATTGGCCATGCTGCTGGGGCTTGCCGGCGGCGTCGGCTGCAAGGACACACGGCCACTGATTGTGGGCGAGCCGCGCATCAGCGTGCATTACGACACCAAATACGAAGAGCTGCTCAATAGCGAGAAATCGGTGCCGCTGATCGAAGGGGCCTGGCGACCGTATGTCGAAACGCTCGACGAGCCGGTAGCGGTCGTCGAGTGGCAAGACGGCGTTTCCACTTGGGAAGTGTTCTTCGCCACCAACCGGAGCCTGCTGCCGGCGAGTGATCCGGCCCAGCAGCGCTATGGGAATGGTCTCGCGCGCGAGCCGCACTTTGGCCGGGCCGAAATCACGCTTCCCCGGCGGCAGCGCGGCGGCGAACCGGCGCGCGTGGCAGACGCCGCCCATGCCGCGGTCCGATTCGGCGAAGTCCGCCGCATCGCCTGGGACGACCTGGCCGCCGGAGTGCGCGGGCAACTCGCCGCCTCGCGCCAGCAGGACCTCTTGCTGTTTGTACATGGCTTCAACGTTGATTTCGAATCGGCCTTGATCCGCACGGCTCAGATCGCCCTCGACATGCCGTTCAATGGCGCGGTGGTGGCGTATAGCTGGCCGAGCCAGGCAAACTTTCAGCAATATGGCGACGACGAGGCGTTTAACGCTGGCTCAGTCGCGCCGTTCACCGAGTTTTTGAGTCAACTCGTCGCCGCTGTCCCGCCGGGGACGCGCATCAACATCGTTGCCCACAGCATGGGAAATCGGATTGTGATGCAGGCGATTGGCGGGCTCCCAGTCGAAACCGCCCGGCCGCTAGGGCATGTGGCGCTGTGCGCGCCAGATGTCGGTCGGGCCGATTTCGAGCGGTGGATTCCCGGCGTGCTAGCCCGCAGCGAGCGCGTGACGCTTTATGCCAGTGCCGGCGACGCCGCCCTGGCCGCGTCGCGCAGCCTGCATTCCGAGCGACGGGCCGGTGATGCGATGGTGCCGCTGGTGTATCCGGGCCTCGAGACCATCGACTGCACGGCAGTTGATCTCGATTTTCTCGGCCACAGCTATTACGGCAGCAACGTCGATGTGCTGGCCGACCTGTTCGCCGCTCTCAAAGAGCGCCGGACGGCGAGCGAGCGCCCCTATCTGACCCGCCGCGACGCTGGTGGCGGCCAGTGCTACTGGCAATTCACCGCCCACGCGCCACGGCTGCTTTGGACGTGGAACTTTGGCGAAGGGAAGCTGCGGTAAGGAGCTTTGCCAGATTGAGGCTAATCGAACCTGGAGCATTACGGCAGCGCGTTACGCAACAACGGCTGCCGGGTGTAGTCCGCGGGAATCGACCGCATCGGCTCCTCCAGCTTAACTTCTCGATTGCGGCGGCCGACAGCGCGCACATAGCCCAGATAATCGCCGCGGTCAGCTTCCAAGGCGGCGATTTCGGCTGTATTGTCGGGAGACACGACCAGCTGCCAATCGAACCAGCGCTGCCAACCGTCGGGCAGCGAATCGGCGACCTCGATCTTCAGGATGCCCGTTCGTTCCCAGTGCCGCCGCCACCAGAGTGCCGAATGCAAGCACCAATGGTCCGGCGTCCACCAGGACTGCAGGTGCCCTGGCACGCGGTCGGCGATTTCCCGGATCAGGCCAGCCCCAGCGATTGCCAATTGTCCGCCCGGCTGCAGAAACCGGGCGATTTCATTGAGATAGAGGTCGTCGGTCCCGTAATAGACGAACGAGTCGATGCTGACGATGACATCGAAGAACTCTGCCGCGAATGGGAGCGACCGGGAGTCGGCATGAATCGGAAAGACGCCGTCCTCCACACCGGCATCTCGGAACCGCTGTAGGTTTTCGGTGGCGCTGAACCAAAGATCGGTCGCCCACACTTGCACGCCGAACTCGCGACGCAGGAAGATCGACGACGCTCCACGCCCGCAGCCGAGGTCCAGCACTTTCATCCCAGGCTGCAAGTCCAGCGACTCGGCCAGCCACTCGGTCAGCCAGAGCGAATTCGCCCCGCCGCTGACACTGGCGACGATCCAGGCCGGATGATACCGCGACGCGCGGGGAAATCGGTCACAGAGAAGGCGATTGTCGGAGGTCATGCGGGAATCTCTCGTCACATCAGCGGATTGGCCTCGCGGCCCGATTCTTTCAGCCGACATTCAAGAATACTATCAAACGTCGATCGAAGTCGCGGCCTTCAGGCGAGGAACTGTTTGTTCGCGACTGCATTCCCTGCAAGTGGAATCGGCGCGCCACACTCGCTAGGCTAGGAATTCTGACTGGTCCCGCCCATACCCGAATTGCCTGGGGAGCTTGCTCATGCGTGCCGCCGCGTTATTGCTGGTGCTTGTTTCGTCTCAGGTATTGGCCGCCGATGCTCCCCTGACGGTGCTCAAGCGGTCGCGGGTGGAGGAGCCGGGGACGGGCCACGTCGTCAAAGAAACGAAGGAAACCTGGCAGCCGGGCGAAACGGCGATCATCGTCTGCGATATGTGGGACGCGCACCATTCGCTGAATGCGGTGCGGCGGTCGGTCGAAATGGCGCCACGGATGAACGAGGTGCTGAAAAACGCCCGCGGGCGTGGCGTCCTTGTCATCCATGCACCCAGTAGTTGCATGGAAGCGTATGCGAGTCATCCCGGCCGCAAGCTGGCTCAAGCGGCTCCCGCAGCGGCGAATTTGCCGGCCGACATTGGCCAGTGGTGCCGCCATATTCCGTCCGAGGACCGGGGCAGGTATCCCATCGACCAGACCAAATCGAGCGAGGACGACGACCGGGCCGAGCAGAAGATTTACCACGAAAAGCTGATCGCCTTGGGCCGCAATCCCAAAGCGCCGTGGAAGGCGCAAATGAAGCCGCTCGACATTGAGGGCGGCGACGCGATCAGCGATTCGGGCGTGGAAATCTGGAACCTGCTCGAAGCTCGCGGGATCAAGAACGTAGTCTTGCTGGGCGTACATACCAACATGTGCGTCCTCGGCCGGCCGTTCGGTCTGCGGCAAATGGCGAAGAACGGGAAGAACGTCGTCCTGATGCGCGACTTGACCGACACGATGTACGACCCGACGCAGTGGCCATTCGTCGGTCACTATGCCGGCACCGAGTTGATCGTGCAGCACATCGAGAAGTACGTCGCTCCGACGATCACCAGCGTCAGCTTTCTCGGCGGCCAGCCGTTTTGCTTTGCCCGTAACAGGCGCCGCATCGCGATGGTCATCGGCGAAGACGAATATCAAACCTGGGAGACGCTGCCGAAGTTCGTCGAGAGCGACCTCAAGCCGCTGGGCTTTGAGGTGACGATCATCAATGCCGATTCGGCCGATAAGCATAACTTTCCCGGCATGGCCGATGCGATTGCCCAGTGCGACCTCGTATTCATCAGCGTTCGCCGCCGCTTGCCGCCGCAACCGCAGCTCGACGAGCTTCGCAAACACATCGCCGCCGGCAAGCCGGTGATTGGCATTCGCACGGCCTGCCACGCCTGGAGCCTGCGCAACGAGAAGGAGCAGCAGGCATTGCTCGACAAAGGGCACGCGGCCTGGAGCGAATTCGACGCCGAGGTGATCGGCGGGCACTATACGAACCATCACGGTGAAGGGCCGAAGACGGCAATCTCGCTGGCCGCGGGAGCCAAAGATCACGCGATTCTCCGTGGGATCGATCGCGCTCAACTCGTCGGCAATGGCTCGCTCTACAAAGTCCGGCCGCTCGCCGCGACGACCACCCCCATCCTGATCGGCACGATTCCGAATTCCGAAGCGGAGCCGGTGGCCTGGACCAACCTGGCCGGCCCGAACCAGGCCCGCGTATTCAACACTTCACTCGGCCACTGGGACGACTTCGCCAATCCGGCGTTTCGCAAGCTCTTGGTGAACGGCATCTATTGGACGCTGGAAAGCCCCTATCCGTTTGGCAAACAGATCGACGAACTGCTGCCGGCGGCGAGGTAGCGGCGGGTCGGAGATTTGGGAGACCGTCGGGGCTGATGGCGGGATCAAGCGGTCCGTGCCAAATTCTCGGTAGCGAGCACCGCGCTTTTCGTGTCCCGCCCTTTCGCTAGCGATTTCCGCCACGTTCGCCCTTGTCCCTTGACATTTCCCGATCCAAATCGCATACTTGGCCTAAACAAGTATAATGCGTACCTATTTTACATGTTTATGCGACTCGCGCTGTACACCGACTACGCCTTGCGGACCTTGCTCTACCTGGCGATGCACCCAGGCCGGGGGAGCGTCGCCAAGGTGGCCGAGTTCTTCCACATCTCGAAGGACCACGTCGCCAAGGTGGTGCAGGCCCTGGCCAAGCTGAAATACGTCCGCAGTGTGCGGGGGGTCGGCGGCGGAATTGAACTGCTCCAGCGGCCGGCCGACATTCGCGTCGGGCAAGTGATTCTCGACTTCGAGGGGAGCATGAACCTGCTGGAATGTATCAGCGTGCAGAATGTCTGCACGATCCAGCCGAACTGCCGACTCCGCAGCGTCCTCGCTCAGGCCGAGAAGCTGCAAATGGACTACCTCAAGAGCGTGCGGCTCTCCGAACTACTTCCGGGCGGCGACAAGCTGCTGACGATTGGAACGATAGAGATTGAGCTTTGAAATCCGAAGTCCGAAATACGAAGCACGAAACAAATCTCAATTCTGAATCTCCAAAGGTTGTCAATCGGCACTTCGATTTTGTCATTGATCCTCTTGGCACCATTGAAATTTGTTTCGGATTTCGTGCTTCGAGTTTCGTGCCTATCTCGTCCCCGGTCGGGTCGCAATGGCGGCGCGGATCAGCTTCAGCACGCGCTCGCGCTCCTCACCCACCAGCGGCAACCGCGGCGCGCGGCACAGTTCGGTCCCGTACCCGCACTCGGCCGACGCGAGCTTGATGTACTGCACCAGTTTCACGTGCGTGTCGAGGTGCAGCAGCGGCGTGTACCAACGATACACTTCCAAAGCCTCTTTCCACTTGCCCGCTTGCGCCAAGTCCCACAAGAGGCGGTTTTCGGCCGGGAACGCGTTCACCAACCCGCTCACCCAGCCG
>JANRLS010000216.1:0-14584 GCA_033762315.1 Pirellulaceae bacterium | reverse complement strand
ACAACCTACAGCAACCATCCGCGACGCCCCAACCGATCCTGCCCAAATCGCAGCGCCCCAAAACCATTCTCCACGGCGGCATGCCCCCCGTTCCCCCCGCGCATGTCGAATGCACCCCCGCCGCCTTCGCGAAGTATTGGGCGGGGCAGGATTGAGGATGGCGGATGTCAGAATGCGAAGAGCGAAGTGCGGAAGGATGAGAAGGATGATCGGTGGCAAGTGGTTGAGGGTCGTGGCTCCCCCCTCGACGGCTGGCGAAGGGATGGTTAAGATGTGCGATTCGCCGCTGGCGGGCTTTCCCGCCGCGACGCGCGGTTTCGCCATAAGTCCTTGCCACACTTAGGTTTCGGTCAATCCATGTACGCGATCATTGCCACCGACGGACGTCAATACAAGGTCGAAGAGGGTCAGGAAATCCAGATCGACCTGCGCGAGGAAGCCAAGGAAGGGGATGCCGTCACCTTCGATCGCATCCTGCTGGTTTCGGGGGGCGAAGGGGGGACGAAGGTCGGCCTGCCGGTCGTCGCCGGGGCGACCGTGACGGGGTCGGTGCTGGGGCTGGAGATGGGAGACAAGGTCTATATCCAAAAGATGCGCCGCCGGAAGAATTTTCGCCGCCGCACCGGCCACCGGCAGATGTACACCCGCGTGATCATCGAGAAGATCACGGCGTAGGGTCGCGACCGACCTTCGCGCTTGGTACAGCCGGAACCAAACCTGATTCCGGTCCCGTAGAGTCCGCGAGCCAAGTGTTTACTTCGCCGCGTGCCCGCTCAAATACGCCAGCAAGTCGCGCAGCTCCTGGGGGGTCATGTTTTCGGCCAGATTGGCCGGCATGAGGGACTGACTGCTCGGCTGCCGCTGGTCGATGTCGTTGGGATGAACGTGGAACGCCCGGCCATTTGGGTCGGCAAAGCGGATGCGGCCGTCCACCTCGTCGCCGACATGAATGCCGGTGAGCACGCGGCCATCGGCCAGCAGCAGCGACCAATTGGTGAACTGCGGCGCGATTTCGCGACTCGGATCGACGATGGACTGCACCAGCCGCTCGCGCGAGAGCGTGCGGCCGGTGGTCGATAGATCGGGCCCGACCTTGTAGCCGCGACCTTCGTATTCATGGCAACGAAAGCAACCAGCGACGCGGGGATGAAAGAAGATCCGCTCGCCGGCGCGAGCGTTGCCCGGCCCCTCGGCCCGCGCGAGCCAGGCGGCGTTGTCGCTGGCCGCGGGTTGATCCTTGGGCGGGTTGCGGGCGAGGGCGCGATCGACTAGTTCGCGCGTCGCCGGGTTCGTCGTTTTTGCGGCGAGGCTTGTCAGTTGCTCGCGCTCGGCCGGGGTCAGGTCGAAGCCGCGCAGGGCACGCAGCGCCTCGCCCGCCACTTCGTCGGTGCTCGAGCCGGCCAGTTCCAAGAGCAACTTGCGATCGTCCTGATTGCCGGGCGAAAGCCCAACCACCGCCTCGGCCCGCTCGGTGGAGGAAAGCTTGGCATTCGCGGCGATCTCGCGAAGTTGCGGCCAGCGGTCGCCATCGGCCCGCTGGCGCAGGGTGCGAATCACCTCCAGCCGCACCGACTCGTCGGCGGCGGCGAGCAGTTTCGTCAGCAGTTCGGTGGTGAGCTTGGGATGATCGGGAGGGAGCATTCGCAAGGCGAAGCGCCGCGCTTCGGCCGAGGTGCCATCGCTGGTCAGCAATCGGAGCACGAAGTCGTCACCTGGCGATTCATTCTTGGAGTCGGTCGGATGTTTGCCCGCCAGCATGTCGAGAGCGGCCAGCGCGCAGGAGAAGAGTTGCTTGCTCCCGGAGGAGCCGTGCAGCAGCGCTTCGAGGGCCGCTTGATGCTCGCCAAGCCGGGCCTCGCCGATCCACAAGACGCCGACGAGACGAAGCACCTCGTCGCTCGACTTCAGCAGGTCGCCGGCGAGCGGGCGCAGCGAAGGATTATCGGCCTGGCGCAGCGACAGGGCCAGCATGCGCCGTACGTGGAGCGAGCGGGTATCGGTGCGGGCGAGCGATTCGCGAAGGGAGGCGAGGCGAGTTTGCGGCGGAGGGAGCTTGAGGATGGCCCGCAAAATTGGCCCGGCGCTCGTGGTCGCGGCGTCCCCTTTCGACAAAGCGAGCGCGCGGGCCTGGCTGTCGATGAGCCACGCCTGGGCAAACGGATCGGCCAGCAGGTCGCGGGTGTCGTCCGAATCGTCGTCCGGATTGCGCAGCACGGCGAGGGCCGCGGCGCGCAACTCGGCGGGCTGGCCGGCGGCGAGCAGCTCTTCGGGATTCCACCCCTTGAGCGTGGTGAGCGGGTCGATCCCTTCCCCTTCGCCGGCGAGGACTTTGCTGAGGGCCTCTCCCACTTTGGCCATCGCGGCGAACGACTCGGGGCGCAGGCGGGCGGTCGTTTCGGCGAAGCGCTCCAGGTTGGCGAGCACGGCGGCGGGCTCCGCGCCGTCGGCGGCGGCATGGTTTTGGAGGGCGGTGGTCCAGCGGGCGTTGGCGGCGAAGAGCGCGCGGGCGGCGAGCGACCGGGCCCGCTCCGATTTCGAGTCGCGGACCACGGCCAAGGCTTGCGCGCGCGAGAGCTTGCGCGCGGCCACTTCGCGCCAGGGACCATGCGGCGATTCGAGCGCGGCGACCAGATCGGCCGGGCGCTGCGGCACGGCAGGTTGCTTCGCGCTCAGTCGCCAGACGCGCCCTTTGCCGTGCAGTTGGTACGATTTATCGACCCAGTCGCTGAAAACGAGCGAGCCATCGGGAGCGAGGGCCAAGCCGACGGGGCGAAAGTTCTCGCCGCCGCGGACGACCGTCGTCATCTCGGCCTGAAACGACGCGCCGTGCGGCCGGGGGCGATAGCGTTCGATCCGGTGGTCTCCCCAACTGGTCACGAAGAGATCGCCCCGATACTCGGCGGGGAGATTGTCGGACTCATACGCGAGCACGGCCGATGGGGCCTCGCCGGTGCCGCTGACCATCGGGAGCGTGCCGGGGAGCTCGCCATTCCAGGCGGTGAAGGGGTGCACGCCGCGGCGGCCGTTGCGAAAGCGATAGCCATAGTCGCCCCCTTCGACCACGTGCAGCAGGCGGCAGGGGGGGCGGCTGTCGGGGTCGTTATCGACGGTGAAGAGCCGGCCGAAGGCATCGAAGCCGAGGTGAAACGGATTCCAGAAGCCGGTGGCGACGCGGCGGAGCTGCTTGCCGTCGGGATCGCAGGCGTAGATGTTGCCCCCTTCGCCGCCGCCGGCCAGCGTTTTGCCGTCGCTGCCGAGGAGCTTGTAGTCGGCCCCGAGATTCTCGCCAAAACCGAAATAGACGTTGCCGGCGAAATCGAAGGCAAAGCCCGAGAGGCCGTTGTGTGGATAGTTGCCGGAGGTTTCGAGATGGCAGACTTCGGTTCGCTTCTCCGCCTTGCCGTCGCCGTCGGCATCCCAGAGGCGGAAGATTTCGCGCCGGGTGGCGACGAACACCGAGCCATCGCGATAGAGGGCGAGGTTCATGGCGTGGGTCGGCCCTTCGTAGAACACGGCGGAGCGGCGCGCCTGGCCGGTGGCGGGATCGAAATCGTCGAGCAACAGGATGCGATCGACCTGCGGGCGGTCGTAGTTTTTCGGCGGAAAGTGCGTGTGGCTTTCGATCACCAAGATGCGCCCCCGCTCATCGACCGCAATGCCGGTGGGGGTGACGATGTGCGGTGCTTCGGCCACCAATTGCAATTGCAGGCGGTCGTCGAAGACCTGGGGGAGTTGGTCGTCGGCCGCCAGGGCCAGGGCGGCGTGAATGAGCCAGGGAGCGAGCATCGGCGAGCCTCGGAAAGAGAAGTTAGCGCGCGACATTCCGCAACCAGCAGTAGAATCGTGCCAGGACGGGCGTTCAACCGGCGGACGAACGGGCCGGCTTTGGCCGTAACCATGCCGGCGCAACTGGCATAAAGAGGACGGATGGATTCGTCGGCTCGCGAACGTCTGGCTAGGGTGCCAGGAATTCCCTAAACCAGCCGGTAGCGGGCCGGAACCCATCAACAAATGTTGAAATCTGCTTGCAATCCCTGGCGGCAGGCGCGATAATCGCCAGAAGTGTCGTCTCCGACAGGGTTATGGAGTCACGTAACCTGATGGAACAATTCGCGAAGGATCCCACCATGCGAAGAGCGCTCCCCGCCGCGGCCCTCCTCCTGGCCGCACTACTCCCCCCCGCCTCGATTTCCCTCCGTGCCGCCGATGCCCCCGCCAAACCCAAGGCCCCCGGTCTGGGCGATCCGGGCAAACTGACCGCGATTCAGGTCGAAACAGGCCGCCTCAAGGACGGTCTCGTCACCATCTCCGGCCGCGATGCCGGCCAGCAGATCGTTGTCACCGGTCAATACGACAGCGGCCAGACGCGCGACTACACCCGCCTCGTGAAATACGAAGTTGCGCCGGCGGGGATTGTCAATGTCGATGAAACCGGCCTGATTTCCCCGGTCGCCGAAGGGGACGCGACGATTCACATCGTTGCCGCGGCCGGCATCGATGCGAACGTGAAGGTCAAAGTGACTAATCTCGTGCAGGACTTGCCGATCAACTTCGCCAATCAAATCACGCCGGTCTTCACGAAATACAGCTGCAACGGCGGCGGGTGCCACGGCAAATCGGGAGGACAAAACGGCTTTCGCCTGTCGCTGCTCGGCTTTGAGCCGAAGGAAGACTACGAATATCTGGTGAAAGAAGGTCGCGGCCGCCGGCTCTTTCCGGCCGCGCCCGATCAGAGCTTGCTGTTGCTCAAGGCAACCGCCCGCCTGCCGCACGGCGGTGGCCAGCGGATCGAGTTCGATTCCCCCGCCTATCGCGTGCTGAAGCGGTGGATCGAGCAAGGCACGCCCTATGGCAAAGAAAGCGACCCGGTCGTCACGCACATCGAAGTGCTCCCGACCGAGCGGCTGATGGAGCGGGAAACGACGCAGCAGATCGTCGTCGTCGCCCACTATAGCGATGGCTCGAGCGAGGATGTCACCCGCACCACGCAGTTCGACAGCAACGATACCGAAATGGGCGAGGTCAGCGTCAGTGGCCTTGTCACCACCGGCCAACTCACCGGCAGTGTCGCGGTGATGGCCCGCTATCAGGGGCACGTCGGCGTTTTCCGGGCGACGATTCCGCTCGGCGTGAAGACCGACAATCTCCCCCCGGCGAAGAATTTCGTCGATGAACTGGTGAGCAAGAAGCTGAAAGCCCTCGGCTTGCCCGCTTCGGCCATCGCGGACGACGCCACGTTCCTTCGCCGCGTCAGCGTCGATCTGGCCGGCCGACTGCCGACGCTGGAAGAGTCCGAAGCGTTCCTGGCCGACAGTGCTCCGAACAAGCGCGAGAATGTCATCAACCGGCTGCTCGACAGCACCGACTATGCCGACTATTTCGCCAACAAATGGAATGCCATTCTCCGCAACAAGCGGCGATTGGACACCGAAAAGCCCGCGACGTTCGCCTTCTACGAATGGATCCGCAGCAGCCTGAACGAGAACAAGCCCTACGACCAGTTCGTCCGCGAAATCCTGACCGCGACCGGCACGCCGGGGCAAAACGCCCCGACCGGCTGGTATCGCGAAGTGAAGGATCAGGCCGCCCAGGTCGAAGACACCGCGCAGCTCTTCCTGGGTCTGCGGATTCAATGTGCCCGCTGCCACCACCATCCGTTCGAGAAGTGGAGCCAGCAAGACTACTACGGCTTCGCGGCGTTTTTTGCCCAGGTCGGCCGCAAGAAAGGCTTCAGCCAGGATAGCGACCGTATCTATCACCGCCGGGGAATTGCCTCGGCGAACAACCCCAAGACCGGGCAAGCCGTCAAGCCGACGGGCCTCGGCAGCGCGACGCTCGATCTCACCGCCGATCAAGACCCGCGTCATGCCTTGGCCGACTGGATGGCGGCGAAGGACAACCCCTTCTTCGCCCGCTCGCTGGTCAATCGCTATTGGAAGCACTTCTTTGGCCGCGGCCTCGTCGATCCCGAAGACGACATGCGCGTCACCAACCCCGCCAGCAATCCCGAACTGCTCGATGCCCTGGCCAAGGACTTCATCGACCACGGCTTTGACCTCAAGCACCTCTGCCGCTCGATCGTCAGTTCATCCACCTACCAACTGAGCGCCGAGCCGAACGAGTGGAATCAGGACGACAAGCAAAACTTCTCGCGCTACTATCCCAAGCGGCTGAATGCGGAAGTGCTGCTCGACGCGATCGATCAGGTGACGGGCACGCAAACGAGCTTCGCCGGCGTCCCTGCCGGAACGCACGCCGTGCAATTGCCCGACAACGGCTTCCAGTCGTACTTCCTCACGGTATTCGGCCGGCCCGAAGCGTCGAGCGCTTGCGAATGCGAACGGTCGAGCGAAGCCAACCTGGCCCAAAGCCTGCACCTGCTCAACTCGGGCGAGATTCAAGGCAAGCTCACCTCTGGCAGCGGCAAGGCGGGAGTGCTGGCGAGCGACAAGGCTCGTCCGCACGAGGCGAAGGTTCGCGAGTTGTATCTACTCGCCTTCTCGCGGGTGCCAAACCCCGAAGAAATGACCATCGCCCTGGCTCACATCAACAAGAACGAGATGGACCCCAAACGGGCCTACGAAGACATCGTTTGGGCGCTCATCAACACCAAAGAGTTTTTGTTCAATCACTAGCGGTTTTGTCCCGTCCTAAACGCATCCAACTGAATAGCTGGGACCAAACCTGGTCCCGGTACATCGCAATCGATGTTCGATTCCGGGAGCTGTTAGCTCCCGGCTATTTGGTGGATTTTGTTGTTTGTAAGTAGCGGCACCCCACCTTTTGCCGGCCGAAAAACTTGCTCCATCCGCCCGGATGAAGCAAACTGACAGTTCGCCTCCCGCCTGTTTCGCCTCCCTGGCCCCCTAGGGCCGACAGTTGCCCTCTCCCGATCCCGGAGCGGAAAGCCATGAAGCACGGTCGTTTCCTTCGTCTTGTCGCCTGCGCGCTCGCGGCCGTTGCCGCCCCCGCCTGGGCGCAGCTTCCCATCTCGCAACTCACGAGCGTCTCTCCTCCCGGCGGCAAGCAAGGCTCGACCGTCGAGCTGACCATCTCCGGCAACGACCTCGACGAGACCGAGAAGCTCGTCTTCAGCCATCCGGGAATCGTCGCCGCCCCGAAAATGACCGCGGCCACCGACCTGGTCCCCGCCAAGCTAATGCCCAATGTGTTCAGCATCACCATCGCCGGCGATGTTCCCCCCGGGCTCTACGATGTCACCGCCGTCAGCCGCTTTGGCATGTCGAACCCCCGGTCGTTCGCGGTGGGGACGCTGAACGAAGTGCTGAAGGCCGGGAACAACAACACCCCCCAGTCGGCGCAGGAGGTGGCTGTCGGCACTACGATCAGTGGCACCATCGCCGCCGCCAACTTCGACTATTTCCGCCTCCCGCTGAAACAAGGCGAGCGGGTCATTCTCGACTGCGCGGCCGAGCGGCTGGATTCGCGAATGGACGCGACCCTTGTCGTGCTCGGACCGAACGGCCGCGAGCTCGCCCGCGTTCGCGACGGGGTCGGCAGCGACCCGGTGCTCGACTTCTCGGCACCCGCCGAGGGGACGTACGTGGTCAAGCTGCAAGACGCGATCTACGGCGGCGGCCCGGAGTACTTCTATCGTCTGTCGATCAGCGCCGCTCCGTTCGTCGATTTCGTGTTTCCTCCCAGCGGATTGCCCGGCACCAACGGCCAATACACGCTGTATGGCCGCAACCTGCCCGGCGGCCAGCCGGCCGATGGCCTCATGATCGCCGGCGCTCCGCTGCAAAAGGTGCTGGTGACGATTCCGCTTCCCGGCGACGAGCTGGGTAAATCGTCGCTCGCCCCCGGCGCGGTGGCTCCGGTGCGCAAGGCGTGGCAAGACGCGGTCGAGTTCCGCCTGCCGACTCCGCAAGGGTTGGCGAATCCGGTGAATGTCTATTTCGCCAAGGCCCCGGTCGTCGCCGAGGCGGAGCCGAACAACGAGCCCGCCAAAGCGCAGAAGGTGACCGTGCCGTGCGAGTACGTCGGCCAGTTCTATGCCCAGGCCGACAAAGATTGGATTCAGTTCGACGCCAAGAAGGGGGACGTGCTGCAGATCGAGGCGATTTCGCATCAGCTCGGTCTCGAAAGCGATCCGTACATCGCCCTCTTCAAGGTGACGAAAAACGACAAGGGGGAAGAGCAAGTCGCCGACGTGGCGCAAGTGGACGACCCGCAAGAGCGGGCCCAGCGGATCAACTCCGACTACGACACGACGACCGACGATCCGTCCTACAAGCTGACGGTGAACGAAGACGCGACCTATCGCCTCATGATTCGCGATCAATTCGGCGATGCCCGCCGCGATCCGTCCTACATCTACCGCCTCGCCATTCGCCCCGCGGCCCCCGATTTCCGGCTGCTGGCGTATGCCAATGCTCCGGTGGGGAATGCCCAGCAAGAGCAGAATCAGACCAAGCTCGCCGCCGCCACGGTCCGCCGCGGCGGTTCGTCGGCACTTACCGTGTCGGTCAATCGCCGGGATGAATTCACTGGCGAAGTGGCGGTCAGCGTCGAAGGGCTGCCCGCGGGTGTCACTTGCCCCGGCGCGATTCTGGGGGGCGAAGTGGGAAGCGCCATGCTCGTCCTCACCGCGGCCGAAGATGCCGCTCCCTGGGCTGGGGCGATCAAGGTCATCGGCAAGGGAAAAGTGGGGGATCAGGAAGTGACCCGCGAGGCCCGCTATGCCTGTGTCGTCTGGGGGGTGCAGAACCGGCAGCAGCAGGCTCCGGAGTTTCGCCTCAGCCGCAGCTTGCAACTGGGGGTGATCGACAAAGACATCGAGCCGGCCCTGGTGGAAGTGGGGGAAGGCAAGATCTATGACACGTCCCTCGGGGCGAATGTCGAAATTCCCCTCAAGGTGACGCGCCGCGGCGATTTCAAGGAACCGATCAAGCTCGTCCCCGCCGGTCTGCCCAACGAAATCAAGCCCAAGGATTTGACGATCGATGGTGCCAAAGCCGATGGCAAGCTGGAGATTGCCTTGACGCAGCAGAACATCAAGCCCGGTTCGTACACGTTCTATCTGCGGGGCGAGACGAAGCGAAAGTACGTCCGCAATCCCGACGCGGTCGCCACCGCCGAGAACGAGCAGAAGCAGTACACCGAGATGGTGGCCAAGCTGAACGAAGCAGTGAAGGCGACCGCCGCCGCCCGCGACGCCGCCGTCAAGGCCGCCGCCGAAGCGGCCAATGCGGTCAAGGCCGCCGACGCGAAGAAAACGCAGGCCGCCACCGACTTGAAGGCCAAAACCGACGCCGCGAAGGCCGCGGCCGACAAGCTGACGGCCGCCAAGGACGCCGCCGCCAAGGACGGGGCCAACGCTGGCTTGGCTGATGCCGTCAAAGCTGCCGAAAAAGCCGCTGCCGATGCCGACGCCGCCAAGAAGAAGTCCGAGGAAGACCTCGCCGCCGCCGACAAAGCCCTAGCCGAGGCCCTCGCCGTCGGCAAGAAGGCCGACGAGGCGAAAGTCGCCGCCGAAGCAGCCGCCAAGGGCGCGGCCGACAAGGTGGCCCAGGCGACGCCGATGAAAGCTCAGGTCGATAAAAAGGTGGCCGATGCGAAGACCGCGAACCAGCCCAAGGACGTGCAGTTCTCGCTCGTCTCGACGCCGATTCGCCTGCGCATCGCGGCTCATCCGTTCAAGGTCGAAGTTCCCGCCCCGGCTCCCTTCAAACAGGATGCCAAGCAGGAGCTGACCGTCAAGCTCGAACGGCTGTATGGCTTTGCCGACCAGGTGGAATTGACGTTCGATGCTCCGGGCGTGCCGGGGCTGTCGAGCAAGAAGGTCGATTTGGCCAAGGACAAAACCGAAGCCAAGCTGGAGCTGGCGGCTGGTGCCAACACACCGGTCGGCCAGCACAAAGGGACTGTCCGCGCTCGCGGCCGGTTCAACAACGTCCAGGTCGATGCGCTGGTGCCGGTCGTCGTCACCATCGAAGCCAAGTAGTGATTTGCTCCGTCCTCGCAGTCCGCAACTGAAATTAGTCCTTCGCACAGGAAGTTCGCCATGCTACTCTCCCGATTTTCCTTCGTGGCCGCTGCTTTTGCCGCGCTCCTGCCCGGCATGCTCGTTCCCGCGTCGCTTGTGGCCGCCGACGCGATCGCCATCGCCGAGGTGAAGCACGACGGCGATGTCGATTTCGAGAAGGAAATCCTGCCGATCTTTCGCCGCAACTGCCTCGCCTGCCATAGCGCGACCGAAGCCGAGAGCGACCTGGTGCTCGAATCGCCGCAGGCAATCCTGAAAGGTGGGAGCGAAGGGCCGTCGGTCATCGCCGGCAAGGGGGCGGAGAGCCTGCTGCTGAAGCTGGCGGCGAAGCAAAAAGAGCCCTACATGCCGCCGCCGGACAACGACGTGAAGGCCAAGGCTCTCACGCCGCAAGAACTCGGCCTCATCAAGCTCTGGATCGACCAAGGGGCGACGGGAGAGGTGAAAGGGGCGGCCAACATCTCCTGGCAGCCGCTGCCGCCGGGGATCAACCCGATCTACGCGGTCGCGATCACACCGGACGGGCAATATGCCGCCGCCGCGCGAGCCAACCAGATTTTCCTCTACCACGTTCCCAGTAAGCGCGAGCTCGGCCGCCTCACCGATCCGTCGCTCATCGAGCGCGGCATTTACAAGCAGCCCGGCGTGGCCGATCTCGATCTCGTGCAGTCGCTCAAGTTCAGTCCCGATGGGCAATGGCTCGCCTCCGGCGGATTTCGGACCGTAAAGATCTGGCAAAAGCCGGCGGGGGGCAAAAAGCTCGACCTGGCGGCGCTCGAAGGTCCGGCCCGCTCGCTCGCGATTTCGGCCGACGGCAAGCTGGCGGCGATCGGCGAAGAAACGGGGAAGGTCAAGGTTTATACCGTGGCCGATGGCAAAGTGAGCAAGACATTGACGGGCCACAGCGGGCCGGTGACGGGAGTGGCGTTTACCGCCGACGGGGCAAAGCTCGTCACCGGCTCGCAGGATAAAACCGTGCGTGTGTTCAATCTGGCCGATCAGGCGCAAGTTGCCTCCATTGAGACCCCCTCGCCGGTCAACGCCGTGGCCATCGTGGCCGAAGGGAAGCAGATCGCCACCGGCGGGGCCGACAACATCATCCGTACCTGGGAGCTTCCCGCCGCGCAGCCGGCCGACGCCCCCAAGCCAATCAAGGAATTGACCGGCCACGGCGGACCGATCACGTCGCTGGCGGCGATTGGTCCGACCGGCGCGCAGCTCCTGTCGGGGAGCAAGGACAACAGCGTCCGCACCTGGGATGTCGTCGCCGGAACGGCGCTCAAGAACATGGCTCACGGCACTCCGGTCGAAGGCGTGGCGGCGCGGGCCGACGGGAAGCGGTTCGCGTCGATCAGCTCGGCGAACAACATCAAGCTTTGGAACGGCGACGACAATAAGCAAATCGCCGAAATGAAGGGGGATTTGCGGGCGACGATCAAGGTGGGCGATCTGACCCGCGTTGTATCGCTCGCCAAAAAACAGGTCGATCTGGCCAAGGCCGATCTCAAGGAAGCGGGGGACCGGAAAAAAGCCGAGGAAGACAACCAGAAGAAATCAGCCGAGGCCCTCACCAAGGCGGATGGCGATTTCAAAATAAAGGACGAAGCCGCCAAGAAGCCGACCGAGGAAAAGACGGCAGCCGACAAAGTGCTCGCGGATGCGATGGCCGCCAAAACCAAGGCGGACGAAACTAAGAAGACGAGCGACGAGGCGTTTACCAAGGCGGACGAGGCCCAGAAAAAAGCCAAGTCCGATGCCGACGCCGCCGCCAAGGCCGCGACCGAAGCCGACAAAGTCGCCAAGGCCGCCGCCGACAAAATGGCGAAGGCCAAGGAAGCGGCCGATAAGGATGCCGCCAACGAAGAGCTGAAAAAGGCCCTGGCCGCCGCCGAGGCGGAGCTGAAGGACGCCGACGCCAAGAAGAAGACCGCCGACGACGCCAAGACCGCGGCCGACAAAACGCTGGTCGATGCCGACGCCGCCCGCAAATCGGCCGAGACCGCCAAGCAGGCCAGCGACAAGGCCGCGACCGACGCGATGACCGCCTTCACGCAGGCGGATCAGAAAGTCAAGCAGCTCATGCCGACCTATCAGAAGGCGGTCGATGAGCGAACCGCCGCCGAGCGGACGTTGCAAACCGCCCAGCGGGCCGTCGAACGGGCCGCCGAAGCGGTGAAGAAGGCGACCGAAGCGATCCCCGGTTTCGAGAAGACGGTCGCCCAGCGCGAGGAAGAGGTCAAAAAGCACGAGGCCGATTTGGCCACCGCCACGACCGCCGCCAAGGATGCCGAAAAGCCGCTGAAGGGGGTTGCCTTCTCGCCCGATGGCAAGCTGTTGGCGACGGTTGGCGACGACCAGTTGCTCCACACCTGGGACGCCGAAACCGGGGCCGCCGTCGAGGTGTATGCCGGTGCTGGGGCAGCGCTGAATGTCGTCGCGTTCACGGCCGACAACGCAGTCATTACCGCGGCGGCCAACAACACCGGCGCGACTTGGGATTTCGCCACCGAATGGAAGCTCGTCCGCACCATCGGCTCGCCGGACATGGCCGACGTGCTGGTTGATCGCGTCACCGCCCTCGACTTCTCAGCCGATGGCAAGGTGCTGGCGGTTGGCGGCGGCGAACCTTCGCGAAGCGGCGAGATCAAGCTCTTCAATGTGGCCGATGGCAAGCTGGTGCTGGCGGTGAAAGAGCCGCACAGCGATACGGTCAATTGCCTTGATTTTTCCCCTGATGGCGCGCAAATCGCCAGCTGCGCGGCGGACCGGTTTGTGAAGGTCTGGAACGTGGCCGATGGGAAGTTCGTCCGCTCGTTTGAAGGGCATACGCATCACGTGCTCGGCGTTTCGTGGCGGGCCGATGGGCGAATGCTCGTGTCGTGCGGGGCTGACAACGTCGTCAAGGTGTGGGACACGCGAACCGGTGATCAGCTGCGAACCGTGCAGAATCAGTTCACGAAGGAAGTGACCAGCATCGCCTTCGTCGCCGATGGGGATATTTGCCTTGCCACGAGCGGCGATTCCAAGGTGAAGCAGCTGAATGCCGCTAACGGCGGCAATGTCCGCGACTTCAGCGGCACGGCCGACTATATGTACTGCGGAGCCGCCAGCGCTGACGGCAAGACGATCGTGGCCGGCGGGCTCGATGGCGTTCTCCGCATTTGGAATGACCAGGGGCAGCCGCAAGCGCAGTTCGCGCCGCCGGCCCCCGCGCCGACGACGCAGACGGCGGCGAAGTAGCTACTGCCTGGCCTTGGGCATTTGCCAGCGAAAGAGGGCGGTGCTGCGCGACTCCAGCTTGTAGCGATTCTTCGAATCGTGAGGGGTTGCCGCTGCACTCGGGTCGGCCGTATCGAATAGCCGTTCAATGTTCGTCGCGATCGACGCGACGCGTGGGAAGTCGAACTCGATCGGCTCCCAGTGGGCATTGAGAATCAACATCAGATTGTCGCCAACGATTGGCTCGCCTTTATCATTGATTTCGCCATTCTCCCCGATGAGCACGACCCCCATCGCCTTGACGAAGCCGGCGTTCCAGGCGTCCTCGGTCATCTCGTGAAAGGTGTGGTCGAGCCAGTAAATGTCTTTCACGTTGGTGCCAAAGATCGGTGCCCCATGAAAGAACCGGCGGCGGCGCAGGGCGGGCTGCGTGCGGCGGATGTGCAGCAGGCGGCGGGTAAAGTCGAGCAATAGCTCGCGCTCGGGGGTGAGGTTCCAGTCGAGCCACGAGAGATCGCTGTCCTGGCAATAGCAGTTGTTGTTGCCTTGCTGCGTGTGGCCGATCTCGTCGCCGGCCAGCAGCATCGGCACTCCCTGCGAGAGGAGCAGCGTGGCCCGGTAGTTGCGCTTTTGCCGCTCGCGCAGGACGAGAATTTCAGCGTCGTCCGTCGGACCTTCGATGCCGCAATTCCAGCTATCGTTGCTGCTGCTGCCGTCGCGATTGTTCTCGCCGTTGGCCTCGTTGTGTTTGTCGTTGTAGCTCACCAGATCGTGCAGGTTGAAGCCGTCATGGCAAGTGATAAAGTTGACGCTGGCGCTCGGCCGGCGGCCATCGTCCATATAGAGATCGGAGCTGCCCGAGATGCGAGTGGCGAATTCGCTGGTCAGCCCGCCGTCTCCTTTCCAAAAGCGGCGGATTGAATCGCGGTAGCGGCCGTTCCACTCGCCCCAGATGACCGGGAACCTCCCCACTTGATAGCCGTCTGGACCGACATCCCACGGCTCGGCGATCAGCTTGACCTGCGACAGGACCGGGTCCTGGTGAATGATGCTGAAGAACGCGCTCATGTGATCGACGACCAGTTCGCTGCGGCCGAGCGTCGCCGCCAGATCAAACCGAAAGCCGTCGATGTGCATCTCGGTCACCCAATAGCGCAGGCTGTCCATGATCATCTGCAGCGTGCGCGGATGGCGGGGGTTGGGGGTGTTGCCGCAGCCGGTGAAATCCATGTAATAGCTCGGATGCTCGGGCGAAAGATGATAGTAGCTCAGGATTTCGATGCCGCGCCACGAGAGCGTCGGACCCATCTGGTTCCCTACGGCTGAGTGATTATAGAACACGTCCAGAAACACATC
>JANRLS010000215.1:0-22353 GCA_033762315.1 Pirellulaceae bacterium | reverse complement strand
ACGCCACGATCTCGAAAGCCACCTCGGCGGCCGATCTGGATGACGACGAGGACGAAGACGAGGATGCCGACGGCGACCAGCGGCTCTCGCGTGCCGAGCGTCGCCGCCTGAAGAAGCTGGCCCGCCGCGACGGCCAGCGGCGCGCCGCATAAGTGCGCCAGCGACTCGTTCTAGCCGGCTTGCTCAGGGGCATCGGCACTTCTCTCCCCGGCGGCACTGATCTCCCCCGCGGCGAATGCGAGCGGGTTCGTTCCCGCATGGCCGATTGCCAGCCGGGCCGGATTGCCCGATAATCCGCCGCTCAACTGAATTCACTGTCGCAGGCACCCAAGCGATGAAAATCCACGAATATCAGGCCAAGGAATTGTTCCGCAAAAGTGGCATCGCCGTGCTTCGCGGCAAGGTCGCCGCCACGCCCGACGAGGCCGCCGCCGCGTTCAGCGAGCTTGGCAGCCCGCTCGCCGTCGTCAAAGCCCAAATTCATGCCGGCGGGCGCGGCAAGGGGACCGTCAAGGAAAATCCGCAGCAGCGAGGCGTGCAACTCGTTCGCAGCGCTGACGAAGCCAAAACCGTCGCCAAGAACCTGCTCGGCAATACCCTGGTCACCATCCAAACCGGGGCCGAAGGAAAAACGGTCAACCGGGTGTTCGTCGAAGACGGCTGCAAGATCGCCCGCGAGCTGTACCTGGGCATCGTTCTCGACCGGGCCGCCGCCAAGCCGGTGCTGATGGTCAGCAGCGAAGGGGGCGTCGAAATCGAAAAGGTCGCGGCCGAAACGCCCCACCTGATCTACAAGGAGCATTTCGATCCGCATGCCGGGCTTTATCCCTATCAGGTCCGCAAGCTGTGCTATCGCCTAGGGATCAAGGGGGCCAGCGTCGCCAGTGCCGACAAATTCATGCGGGCCCTCTGCAAGCTCTATGTGCAGCTCGATTGCAGCCTGGTCGAGATCAACCCGCTGGTGGTCACCGAGGCGGGCGAACTGCTCGCGCTCGACGGCAAGCTGAGCTTCGACGACAACGCCATGTTCCGTCACAAGGACCTGGCCGAGCTGCGCGACCTGTCGGAAGAAGACCCGGCCGAAGTGCGGGCCAGCAACACGGGCCTGTCCTATGTGAAGCTCGACGGCAACATCGGCTGCCTGGTGAACGGGGCGGGCCTCGCCATGAGCACGATGGACATTATCAAGCTGCATGGCGGCGAACCGGCCAATTTCCTCGATGTCGGTGGCGGGGCCAACGAAGCCCAGGTGACCGAAGCGTTCCGGATCATCCTTTCCGATCCCAACGTGAAGGGCATCCTGGTCAACATTTTCGGCGGCATCGCCCGCTGCACCACCATCGCGAGCGCCATCGTCGCCGCCAGCAAAGCGGTCGGCTTCAGCGTTCCCCTCGTCGTCCGCCTGGAAGGGACCGAGGTCGAAGAAGGCAAAAAGATTCTCCGCGAAAGCGGCGTGAAGCTGATTACCGCCGACGATTTGACCGACGCGGCAAAGAAGGTCGTGGCGGCGGTAGGGAAGTAAGGAAGTGAAGAAGCACGAAATCCGAAACTTGAAGCACGAAACAAATTTCAAATAGTAATTTTCTAAATCCAAAACGAGAACGAAACAATTGATTTGAAATATTTCCGCTTTCTTCCTTCGGATTTGTTTCGGATTTCGATTTTCGTGCTTCGGATTTGAAACCAACTGACTACGGCCCCCGGACAACTGACCTCCCATGAGCATCCTCATCAACAAATCGACCCGCGTCATCTGCCAGGGAATCACCGGCAAGGCGGGGGCGTTCCATACCAAAGGCTGCAAGGACTACGGCACGCAGATGGTCGGCGGCGTCACGCCCGGCAAGGGGGGCGAATCCGTCGAGGGGGTGCCGGTGTTCGACACGGTCATCGAAGCGGTCGAGAAGACCGGGGCCAATGCCACGATGATCTTCGTCCCCGCCGCCTTCACGGCCGATGCGATCCTGGAAGCGCTGGACGCGGGCATTAAAGTGATCGCAGCGATTACCGAGGGTGTGCCGGTGCTCGACATGGTTCGCGTGTACGAGCTCGTCCGCCGGTCGAACGCCGTGCTGATCGGCCCGAATTGCCCCGGGCTCATCACGCCCGGGGAATGCAAAATCGGCATCATGCCCGGCTATATCCACAAGCCCGGCAAAATTGGCATCATGAGCCGTAGCGGCACGCTGACTTACGAAGCGGTGTGGCAGACGACGAACCTCGGCCTCGGCCAAAGCACGTGCGTCGGCCTGGGGGGCGATCCGATCGTCGGCACCAGTTTTGTCGATCTCTTTAAGCTGTACCAGGAAGATCCGGCGACCGAAGCGATCCTGATGATGGGCGAAATCGGCGGCACCGCCGAGGAAGAGGCCGCCGCTTACGTGAAGGCCCACGTCACCAAGCCGGTCGCCGCCTTCATCGCCGGCCGCACCGCCCCGCCCGGCCGCCGCATGGGTCACGCCGGCGCCATCATCAGCGGCGGCAAAGGGACCGCTGCCGAGAAGGTTGCCGCCCTCAAAGACGCCGGCATCGAAGTCGCCGACAGCCCTGCCGACATGGGAACCGCCGTCGCCCGGGCGATTCAGAAGCGGAAGAAGTAGGCGTTAGGGCCGGCTTTGCCGAGTGGCCAACCAGCGGCCGAGCGAAGTGGCGCTTTCGCCGCTCTTTCGGCCGGCCAGCAATCCGGCGACGCTGATGTGCTCGTCAACGTCCGGCCATTCAATCGCGTAGCCGCTGCCCCACAACTGCCAGTGGTCGCGTTCGCTGGTGCTGGCATGTACCAGCCGGGGAAACCACACGAGCGGGGCGGCGATAGAGCGGCCGTCGTTGAGTTCCACAACCAGCCTCTCGCCGATCACCTGGACCGAGACCGCGGCTACGTCGCGCTCAAGCACCGAAGAAGTCATCCCACGCCCTCACAAACAAGTCCTGATGTTGTCGGACCCGCCGCTCAATTTCCCGTAGTTCATACTCCGAGAATCCGTCGTTTCGAGCGAGCGCCACCGGTTCCAGCCAGAATTTCGCCGCGAGACGATCTCGTTTCACATGAATATGCCGCGGCTCAACCTGATCGGTTGCAAAGAATACAAACGCATACGGACCCTCTCGCGGCACCGTAGGCATTTGTGCTCGTTCCGCAGATTCAACGCGGTCAACGCATGACTCCTCGATTATACGACGGCTGGTGTTCGATACCAGCCAAGCCGTGCTAACCATGACGCCAAGGGTCGCCGTTCGGCCCCGGATCGCGGTTCTACCACTTATACCGCCCACTCAACTGCCTATTCACCACGCACTGCTCGGGCCAGCGGCCGCTGAAGAGATCGACGAGGCACTGGGCGGCGAGGCAACTGGTGGCCCGCTGCGATTCGTAGTCCATCCCCCCCATGTGCGTGCAAAGCAAGAGGTTGTCGTATTTCAGCAGCGGGCTATCGAGCGGCAGCGGTTCGGTCTTGAACACATCGAGCCCCACGCCGAAAAGATGCCCCCGGTCGAGCGCTTCGCACAGGGCCGCTTCGTCGAGCACCGCCCCGCGGGCCGTGTTGATGAGCACCGCATCGCGCTTCATTTTGGCAAGCGTGTCGCGGTTGATGAGGTTCCGTGTTTCCGGCGTGGTCGGCGGATGCAGGCTGACGACATCCGCTGTCGCAAGCAGCACGTCGAGCGTCACCAGCGTGATGCCAAATTGCCTGGCGAATTCCTCGTCGGCAAAAGGATCGTAGGCGATCACCTTCATGCCGAGCCCCTGCACCTTGGGCACTACGGCCCGGCCGATCCGCCCCAGTCCGACAATGCCAAATGTCTTGCCGGCGATGCGGGGCATCGCCTTGCGGCTCCAGCGGCCGGCTCGCACTTCGCGGTCGCGCTGCACCAGGCCCCGGGTCACTCCCAGCATGAGCGCCACCGTATGTTCGGCCACTGATTCTTCGAGGGTCCCCGGCGTGATCGTGACGGCAATGCCCAGGTCAGTCGCGGCTTGGGTGTCGATCGCGTCAAAGCCGACACCCATCCGGGCGATGGCCCGTAGCTTGGTTTGGGCCAGCACCTCGCGCGTCAGCGGCTCGACGCTGGCCAGCATGGCGTCGGCTCCGGCGAGCAGACCCAGCAGGTTCTCACGCTGCATCGTGTCGCAGTCGTCCGGCGGATAAACGACTTCAAAACCCCCTTGCCGCAAGATGTCGGCATACTCGCCCGGAAGGTTGCGAAGCAGGGTGGGAGTGACCAGAACGCGCGGCATGATGGCGAATCCAGCAATGGTGGGACAACCGGCAGGGGAGCTATAACCAGCGTATCAGATTTCCTAGAATGAGGCGGCAACGGAAGGCGGCTGGGGGATCACCTTCCCGCCGGCAGATCCGCGATCCATCTCGTCACGAAGGAACTTCACTTGCCCGCGAACAAGGTACAGATTGTCGGCATTGGCGACGATGGGGGCGAGGGGCTGACCGCCGCCGCCCGCCAACTGGTGCAGCAGGCCGAGGTGCTCATCGGCCCGCGGCAGCTCTTGTCGTCGATGCCCGCCGGCAAAGCGGAGCTGGTCGAAATCGGCGGCGATTTGGATGCCATCGTTCGCAAGATCGAAGCGGCCGCCGGCAAGCGGGTGGTGGTGCTCGCCACCGGCGATCCGCTCTTTTATGGCACCGCTCGCTATCTGTGCGACCGGCTCGGCAAGGACCGGTTTGAGGTGCAGCCGCACGTCAGCTCGATGCAGCTCGCCTTTGCCCGCGTCAAGGAAAGCTGGGACGACGCCTACCTGACCAATCTTGCTACCCAGCCGCTGGAATATGTCGTCGAAAAGGCCCGCACCGCCGCCAAGGTCGGCCTCTTCACCACCGATGCCGCTCCGCCGCGGGCAGTGGCCCAGGCGCTGCTCGACCGCAAGATCGATTATTTCACTGCCTATGTCTGCGAAAACCTCGGCGCGCCGGACGAATGCGTGACGCAGGGAGACCTGTCCGAAGTCGCCGCGCAAGACTTTTCGCCGCTCAATGTGCTGATTCTCATCCGCAAGCCGGATGTGCCCGACCGGCCGGTCTCCATGCGCGGCCGCAAGCTGTTTGGCAATCCAGACGAGATGTTCTTGCAATCGCAGCCCAAGCGGGGCCTGCTCACGCCGGCTGAGGTGCGGGCGGTCGCCCTGTCGCTGCTCGACATCGGCCCCGCCAGCACGGTGTGGGATGTCGGTGCCGGCAGCGGCTCGGTGGCGATCGAAGCGGCTCAGATTGCCGCCAGCGGCGCGGCCTTCGCCATCGAAATGGACCCCGAAGACTACGCCCTCATCGCCAGCAATGCCGAGCGGTTTGGGGTGACAAACCTGACCCCCATTTTGGGCAAAGCGCCCGAAGCCTGGGCCGGCCTCCCCGCGCCGGATGCGGTGTTTGTCGGCGGCACCGGCCGGCAAGTGCGGCGCATCGTGGAGCTGGCTTTCGATCAGCTCCGCCCTGGCGGCCGGCTCGTGGCGAACGTCGGCAGCATCGAAAACCTGGCCGCTGTCCGCGAGGTGCTGCACGCCAAAGGGGGCGACGCCCAGGTGCTGATGATCAACCTCGCCCGCGGCAACGACCAACTGGAGCGGCTGCACTTTGAAGCTCTGCATCCGACGTTTTTAGTGTCGGCGATTCGGCCCGCCTGAGTCGCCGAGGTTGCGGCGAGCGAGATCAACGCTGCCGCGAGACACTTTTCACCGCAACAAGGCCCACAACCCCGCCAGACAAACGACGGCGAAGAGCATCGCCACCACAATGCTTAGCGGCCACTGCGTGATTGGCATCGGTTCGCCGCGCCGTAGTCGTCTCAGGGTAAACCAGTGGCTGAGGCCAGCGATCACCGTCGCAATCAACCCCAGCACAATCAGCGCCGAACCAAAACCGATGGCCCCCTCGTGCAGATGCAGAGTCTCTGGGCTTGGGGTTTTTTCGCGGAGCGTCCGAAAGAAGGCCACGGTGCCGAAGCCAAAGCTGGCCATGGTCAGCGTCGTGCGAATCCAGGCCAGCGTGGTCCGGTCGAGCGCCAATTGCGTGCGATAGCTGGCCAAACCGGTGCGTTGCCGGGCCAGATCGATGCGCGGGTCGCTGGAAGCGATTTTGTTCATGACCATTGGTTTTATCCTCCCAGGCCAGACCGAAGATGCCGGTGGTACGAGAATGACACGATCTTTCCGCGGATTTCCCTGTGTGAATTCTTCGCCAAGAATAGCCTTTTGCCGGCCGCCGGTGGTTGTTCGAGTTGGGCGGGGCAGGTCAAATGAGTCACGATCTTTTGGGCCAAGTCTGGCAACTATACATGACAACCTCCACCGGCAACTCTTGGCTGGCGAGGTGAATGTCGAGCGTCAGCACGAAGAGCGCCAGAAGGTAGATGCCGCCAAGTGTTTGGCGGCATGACGGCAAGCAAATCTCCTGTGCAAACATGTTGGGATGCCCCCACTGGACCATTCTCATGTTTCCCTTCATTACCGAGAAAAACATGACGCGATCTTTCGTTGGTTTCGTGGTGGGGTTGATGTTGTGCCTGACGGTTTCCCTCGCTCACGGGCAAGCCCGTGGCAAGGGGGGCGAAAAGGGTGGCGGGCGGCCCGGCGGCGGTGAACGACCTGGTGGCGAACGAGGGGGCGCGAATTTCAGTGGCGGCAAGCCAGGGGGCAGCAGGTCGCCGGGGGGCAGCTGGGCGCCGAGCAAGCCGTTGCATTACCCCGGCGGTTCCCCCCAGGGATTTGCCGCGGAAGGAGTTGGCCGCCGTAATCCGTCGCAGCCATCCGGCGCGGAAGGGGCCGCCGCCGAACGGGGCGTTGCCAATCGCAACGCTCCCAAAACGACAGGAGCGGAAGGCGCGGCCGCCGGTGCCGCCGCGGTCGATCGCCGCCAACCGACGGCAACAGGAGCCGAAGGTGCTGCGGCCGGGGCTGCCGCGGCAGATCGTCGCACTCCCACCGCGACCGGGGCCGAAGGTGCTGCCGCTGGGTACGCCGCCGTGCGCGACTCGTTCGACCGCCACGATCTGTACGGCCAGGATTGGCACGCCGCGAATCCGGGCGCTTGGGCCGCCACCGGGTGGGTGGCGGGCGCCGCCTGGACTCCCACAGCTTGGGCCGGCCTCGCGAGCCATTTCGGTTACGGCAATAGCCCGCCGATCTCGTACAACTACGGCACCAACGTCACCTGCGTGAACGGCAACGTCGTGCTGGACGGTCAGAATGTCGGCACGGCCGAGGAATTCGGCCAGCAAGCGGCAGACCTGGCCCAGGCCGGCGCGGCGGCGGAACCGGCGGATACCGACAAGTGGCTGCCACTTGGAGTGTTTGCCTTGGTCCAGAACGAGCAGCAGCACCCGCAACTCATCCTGCAGATCGCCATCAATCAAAACGGTAACTTGCGCGGCAACTACACCGACGAAACGACCGACAACACCTTGCCGCTGCAAGGCGCGGTCGATCAAAAGACCCAGCGGGCGGCCTGGACCGTCGGCAGCAACACGTCCTGCGTCATGGAAGCCGGGCTGAGCAACCTAACCCAAAGCGAAGCCCCCGCACTGCTGCACAAGAACGGCACCACCGAACGCTGGATTCTGGTGCGGTTGGAGCAGCCGAAGTAGCCTTTCGGGCGTAGTTGTAGGGTGCATAAGCGGAGCGCAATGCACCTTCGCCAAGCGCGACAGGTGCATTTCGTTTCACTCATGCACCCTACAAGACCACGAGACCGTCTATCTATTCCTTGAAATTCATCCCGGAGGCGTTGTGTCGAGAAATATGCTCCTGTCGCTGTTGCTCCTCGGCGGTGCGTCAATTGCCAGCGAGGCCGAGCCCTACAAGCTCGACCGGAGCGTGCTTCCGATTCCAGAGCCAAAACTCGCTCCCATCACGACGCTCGACGCCCGCAATGCCAAGGCCCCGCCCCCTTTCAAAGTGACTGCTCCGCAGGGCGCGCCCAATGTGCTGATTGTTCTGATCGACGACATGGGCTTTGGGCAGTCGAGCGCCTTCGGCGGACCGATTCACATGCCAACGCTGGAACGCATGGCCAAAGGGGGTCTGCGCTACAACAAGTTCCACACCACGGCCCTCTGCTCGCCCACGCGGGCGGCGCTGCTCAGCGGCCGGAACCACCATGTTTGCAACATGGGTTCGATCACGGAAACCGCCACCGCCTTTCCCGGCCAAACCGGCAAGCGACCCGACAGCGTCGCGCCGCTGGCCGAAATGCTGAGGCTCAACGGCTATAGCACGGCGGCGTTCGGTAAATCGCACGAAACGGCAGCCTGGGAGGTCAGCCCCTCCGGCCCCACCGACCGCTGGCCCACCCGCTCGGGCTTCGACAAGTTCTATGGCTTCATCGGCGGCGAAGCGAACCAATGGGCCCCCGGCCTCTATGAGGGCCTGAACAGAATCGAGACGCCGAAAACCCCCGGCTATCACTTGATGACCGATCTGGCCAATCAGGCGATCCAGTGGACGAATTCGCAAAAATCCCTCACCCCCGATAAGCCTTTCTTTACCTATTTCGCGCCGGGTGCCACTCACGCCCCGCATCACGTGCCCAAGGAATGGATCGCAAAATACAAGGGGAAGTTCGACCAAGGTTGGGACAAGCTTCGCGAAGAAACGCTGGCTCGACAAATCGCCTTGGGGGTCGTACCCAAGGGAACGGGGCTCGCCCCCAAGCCCGAGGCCATTAAGGACTGGGACACCCTCGGCGCCGACGAGAAAAAGCTCTTCGCCCGGCAAATGGAAGTCTTCGCTGGCTTCGGCGAATATGCCGACTTCGAGGTTGGCCGCCTGATTCAGGCCATCGACGACTTGGGCCAACTCGATAACACGCTCGTCTTCTACATCGTGGGGGACAACGGCGCCAGTGCCGAGGGAACGATGAACGGCCTGTTCAACGAATCCACCTACTTCAACGGCGTGCCCGAAACCGTCGTCGAAATCCTCAAGCACTACGACGACTTGGGGGGCCCCAATTCTTATCCGCACTATGCCGCCGGCTGGGCCGTGGCGGGGGATACGCCGTTCAGTTGGACCAAGCAAGTTGCCGGCAGCTACGGCGGCACCCGCAACGGCATGGTGATCCACTGGCCGCGGGGGATTGCCGCCAAAGGAGAAATCCGCTCGCAGTGGCACCACGTCATTGATGTTGCGCCGACCATTCTGGAAGCGGCCGGCCTGCCGGAGCCCAAAGTGGTGAACACCACGCCCCAGACGCCCATTGAAGGGGTGAGCATGGCCTACACCTTCGGCAATGCCAAGGCCCCGGATCGCCGCAAGACGCAGTACTTCGAAATCTTCGCGAACCGGGGCATCTATCACGATGGTTGGTTGGCCCATACGGTTCACAGAGCGCCGTGGGAAGCCAAGGTTCGCCATCCGCTGCTGGAGGACCAGTGGGAGCTATATCACGTGGACGAAGACTTCAGTTCGGCCCGCGATGTGGCCGCTCAGAACCCCAACAAGCTGCGGGAATTGCAAGCGTTATTCCTCCAGGAAGCAATCCAGAACAATGTCTTGCCGCTCGACGACCGATTGCTCGAACGGCTCAACGCGACCCTTGTCGGGCGACCCGACCTGATGGCCGGCCGCACGTCGTTCACCGTCTATGAGGGGATGGTGGGGATGTCGGAGAACGTCTTCATCAACACCAAAAACCGCTCGCACGCGATCACCGCCCAGGTGCAGATTCCCGACGGCGGTGCAAACGGTGTGATTCTCGCCCAGGCGGGAAAATTCGGCGGCTGGAGCCTCTATCTGAAAGACGGCAAACCGATGTACGCCTACAACTTCCTGGGCCTGCAGTCGTACCGCGTTGCCGCACCGAAAGCGATCGCTCCCGGCAAGGCAACCATCCGCTACGAGTTCACCTACGACGGGGGCGGGCTGGCCAAAGGGGGCCAAGGCACTCTATTCGTGAACGGCGACAAGGTGGACGAAGGGCGGATCGAACGCACGCAAGGGTTCATCTTCTCAGCCGACGAAGGAGTGGATGTCGGCCTGGACGGCGAAACCGCGGTGACCGAAGACTACCACGAAGGCGACAACAAGTTCACCGGCAAAATCGAGAAAGTCACCGTCGAGCTGAAGTAGTTCGGCTTGCGCTGAAGTGCGGATTCGCAGCGGCCCGTTCAGATGTAGTACATCGGATCGGGCTGGGTTTGCAACTGGCGCACGAGTCCGGCAAAGGTGACGTCGCTTAGCATGTCGCGCTCTTCCTGGGCGACCTTTCGCCAGGCGTGCAGGAGCACGCGCGTGGTGGGAGTGGCGCGCGTCGTGCTCGACTTAATCTGCCCCGACTGGCTATCGACGACGCTCATCACTTCGTGCAGCGTGATTTGCTCGGGGTCCCTCGCCAGCTTGTAGCCGCCCGTCGCTCCGCGCACGCTATTGACGAGGCCGGCCGTCTTCAGTTGCAGCAGGATTTGCACCAGAAACCGCGAAGGGATGCCGTGGGCGTCGGCGATGTCCCGAATCCGGACCGGCTCGCCGTCGTCGTGGCGGGCGGCGAGCTCCAGCACGGCGATGCAGGCATATTCGGTTTTGGCCGAGATATTCACGCGCGTCGGGCTTTCACTTGGAATGCAAACCGCACTCGGTTTTGGCGAAGCCGCTCCACCGGCCCGCCCGCTCGTCTTCCCCCGCCAGCACCGCGCGGGTGCAAGGCCAGCAGCCAATACTGGTGTAGCCGTCGTCGTGGAGCGAGTTGTAGGGGACGTTGTGTTTCGTGATGAAGCTCCAGACGTCCTTTTTCGTCCAGCGGGCCAGCGGGCTGACTTTCACGAGGCTGAACTTCTTATCCCAACCGACGATGGGAACATTCGCCCGGTCAAGGCTTTGGTCGCGGCGGATCGCGCTCGCCCAGGCTTCCATACCCACCACCGCACGCTCCAGCACGCGGACCTTGCGGTCGAGACAGCACTGGTCAGGGTTCGACTTGTAGAGCGGGCCGCCGTGCTGGGCTTCATACTGGGCGACGGTCGTGTCGGGTTGTTTCATTTCGACCGCGATGCCATAGCGGCGGAGAACTTCCTCGCGCAGTTCCAGCGTCTCGGCAAACTGATAGCCCGTGTCGAGGTTGAAGATCGGCGTCTCTGGGGCAACTTCCGCGAGCATGTGAATCAGCACCATCCCCTCGGGACCGAAGGCGGTGGCCATTGTGAACTTCTGGCCGAAACGGTTGGCGGCCCACCGCAAGACATCCTGCGGCTCAGCGAGCTCCAAAAGTTGGCTGGTTCGCTCGATCTCGTCTTGTAGTTCGGACGTCAGCACGAGCTTGGGGCTGGTCGGCGCAACTCCTTCCGCGGCAACGGCTTCCGTCGCGGCGGGAAAGACCCTCAAAAGCGGCAATTCGCGGGTGAAGGTCATCGGAGAAGCGGCGGTGCGAACGGCAACTCGCGACATGGCGTTTCGATCCTCTGGCCCCTGGCCACGTGGCCTCAGAGCCCCTGCTTGCCGAATCTTACAAATGTTTGTCAGCTAAGTCAACAATCGACTGAAGCATACATCGGCAGCCGGGCGATGTTTGTTGAGAAAGCCTCGCCGCAAAACCCGCCTAACCGGCAATCCTCACGAGCCATTCCGCTCCCAATTGCCGAGGGATTTCGCATTCCTGGGCGAACCGGTGGCCCGCCATCCGCGTCTCTTCGACCGAGGAGCGCGCGGGCTACCCGCGCCGCGCCGCCGCCGCTATATTGACCGCTGCTGGGGCTGTAGCTCAGTTGGGAGAGCGCTTCGTTCGCAATGAAGAGGTCGAGGGTTCAACTCCCTTCAGCTCCACTCTTTTCTCGATCCGCGGCGGGCGGAAGCGCCGCGCTGGGCAAGTTGCGGCATCGCCCGGCGAATTTGGGCTTCAAGCAGCAAGACTTGTCGGTCCAAGTATTCGCTTAAGCGGACAAAGGCGTGCCAATCGACCGCCACTCGGCCGGCGGATCGTTCGTCCGAAAGAATGACCTGCAGCGCCTGCGGCACATCGCGCGTCACGGAAGGGTCTCCCGCTGCGCCGCGCATTCCCTGCGGCCAGGAAAAATGAGGCAATTTGGCTCTCTGCAAGGTTGTTCGCTACCAGCCTCGCTATCTTGTGGACGCCCCGCTCGCACGCCAAGTTCGCGCCGGCCAAGAAAATAAAGCAGCCGCCGGAGTCGATTCCGGCGGCTGCCAATGCTTGGTCGATTTTTTCCGCTTACGACCGGCTACTTCTCGCCATCAGGACGGGCCGGACGCTCCCCATCGGGACGCCGCGGTGCCCCTTCGGGCCGGCCCGCGCCAAATCCCTCGCGCATCCGCTCGATCATCTGCCGCAACTCGGTTTCGTCGATGAATCCGTCGCTGTTGCGGTCGATCCGGTCGAAGTTCTCTTTCAGACGATCCGGAGCTTCGTCCTTACTCAGCTTGCCGTCGTTATTGGCGTCGGCCGCCTTGGCCCGGCTAATCATTTCGGCGACAAATCGGCCGGCAGCTTCGCCGGGGCCGGGCTGGCCGGGACGACCGCCCGGGCTGCCCGGCGGCGGGCCAAGCTCGTCGCGGGTGAGCTTGCCGTCGCTATTCTTATCGAGCTTGAGGAGCGACTTGCTGGCGGCTTCGATTTCGCCGCTCGACAGCTCGCCGTCGCCGTCGGCATCGAGGGCGGCAACCAGCGGGGGCCGAAATCCGCCGGGCGGGCCACCTTCAGGACGACCGGAGCCCGGCTGGCCGGGCACCCCACCCCCCTGGGCCTGCATAAAGCGAACGAACTGCTCTTTCGTCACCGAGTCGGCACCGATCCGCTCCAGCAGGCGGCTGAAGCCTTCGCGTTTGTCTTCGGGAACCTCGTCCTTCGTCAGCTTGCCGTCGCTATTGGCGTCGGTTCGGTCGAATAGCTCTTCGGCCTGCTTGCCGTCCGGACGAGCGGCAGGATTGCCCGGCGCGCCGGGAGGACCACCCGCCGCGAAGGCCCGCCGCAGCTCTTCCTGCGTCACTCCCCCGTCACTGTTGGAATCCAGCCGGTCGAAGTTCTCCTTCATCCGGTCGGGAGCTTCGTCCTTGCTGATCTTGCCATCTTTGTTGGCGTCAAATCGGTCAAAAATTTCCCCCGGATTGAACTGCGCGCCACCCGGACGTCCCGGCCCCCCAGCGCCCGGCAGCGGCTGGCGCGGCTCTTCGCCCCCTTTCAGGCCGGCGGCGAATTCGTCCTTGCTGAGCTTCTTGTCCCCATCCTTGTCGGCATTGCGGAGGAGGCGCTCGAACAGTGACTTTTGGTCGGCCCCGACTTCGTCCGGCCCGACGAACCCATCTTTATTCGCGTCGAGCTTGGTGAAGAGGTCGTCCCCTTCCGCCCCGAAGGCCGCGCCGGTCAGCCCGGCGACTGCAATCGCACTCAGAAACAGTTTACGCATGATTGGCATCTCCCCTAGTTCCGGCTGACTCGCAGCCTGATGTGTGAAAACCGATCTGCTAGGAATAAACCTGCGGAAAACCCGCGGGTTTCGCGATTCCCGCTCGCAGCGACCCGAAAAATGCCGCGAATTGTCGTCCGCCAGCAGCGCAGTCACAGCACCGGCGGCACGCCGTCCGGTAGCCTATCCCGGCGTAAATTGGCCTGGCAACACGACTTCGGTCGAGCTTGTCCGAATTTTCCTCCCCCTCTATATTGGGTTCACGGCGGAAAATCGGCCCACGGCGATTTTTTTGCCCGGCCGGCAAAACCACCGGCCCGTTCGCGACGTAGTGAGGGTGCCAAGGCCGAGGCGGCATGATCCGCCCCATCTTGGCCCCACCCAATCTCTTCACACTCGAAGGGGAAAGGAGTCCCAGCGACAGCCAGCCGCGATGGCCCCGCAAGTGCCGATTTGGCGACGAACCACGTCGCTCTCCGGCACCATGTTGCCAATCAGCAACATCTCGGCCCCCCGCAAGCTGGCACTGATCGCACCGACGCGAATCGCCTGCAAGGGCGGCACATTCGTCGGGGGCAGGGGGAACCGGCACAGGAGGTTGCCGAGAAAAATGGGTCGCAAGCCGGCCCGCTGATGGACGATGTTACGGGCAGAATCGTGCTAGCGCTGGCAAGGTCTTTTTTGGCCTGCTACGGACAGCCTCCCCGGACACGGACACTGGCGCACCGGCTCGAGCACCTGTGACGTACAATTGGGGGATAGCAGTTCGGCAGTGCCCGGCCCGCGACATTTCAGCCCGTTCGGGCGTCGCTGGGTCCATTGCCCGCTCATCCCAAAACCACCTCGGTACTAGGGATCTGGTTGGCGCGTCCCGCTCGGTTCGGGTCGCCCGCCGCCAAAGGAGAGACCTGCCATGCAAATCTACGGAATCAGCGCCATCCATGCCGCTCAGCCCTTGAATGCCCCGCACCGCGTCACGTCCGCCCCAGCAGGAGGCTCGGCGGGCCTGTCTGGAGTCGATCAGTTGGACATTTCGCCCGAAGCCGATTTCGTCGCCCAAACGCACGACCTGCCCGACATTCGCGCCGACCGCGTCGCCGCGATCCGCGCGCAGCTCGAAGCGGGCACCTATGAAACGAGCGCCAAGCTCGACGCCGCCCTGAGCAACCTGCTCGACGAGATCGCGTAATCGTGCGGCTCGATCTTTATCCTGCCAGACCGCTCGCTCCGCTCATCCCGCTCCAAAGCCCGTTTTCCGGCCGAGCAGCTTCGCGCGCGTGGCCCACAGGCCGGCGCTCGGCGTGGGGATGAAGAAAATCCGCTCGCCGGCCACGTCGTTGAATCCCTCGCGCAGCTGATCGACGGGATAGCGGCGGAGCGTCTCGGCCAGGTCGGCATGGTGGAAGTTGACCTGCTCGATGTCCGCCCGTGAGAGGTGGCCGGGGGCATAGGTGATGCGAAATCGTCCCTCGCTGCTGCCGTGAATCAGATGCGCGGTGGCGTGGGCGAGGTCTTGCATGTCGGGCTGCTGCTTATAGAGCTCCATCACGCGCGGCGTCCCGCAGTAGCCGTATTTGCGAATCAGGGCATCGACATCGGGCTGTTCGCCAAAACGCTTGAGGCCGGGAGCGATGATCACCAGTTCGCCATCGTCGGCCAAGGCCATGCGGGTGCGATAGACCGCCTTGTTGGCGACCCAGGTGCTGAAGAACTCGTCCCCCTGCATCACGCAGACGACCTTCTTTAGCGGTTCGTCGAGCATCGTGATGTTTTGCTCGCGGGCCTGCCGAGCGGCGGCGAGATAGGTTTCCAGATCGTCCCCCACGAAGACGCCGGTGTGGGTCAGGTTGCCCGCCGGATCGCGGGCCAGCACCACCTGCACGTAAAAATCGGGCAAACCGCCGAGAAACGTCTCTTCCGCCCAATTGAAGCACTGCCGCACGGGGGTCAGCAGATTCCCCAGGTTGTTTTCGATCCCGCAGCAGGCGGCGGCCATGTGCGACGCGCAAATCAGCTCTTTGCCCGCCAGACCGATGAAATAGTTCTTATTGTGGTTGGCAAAGCCCAGCACCTCGTGCGGCACGACGTGGCCGATATTGATGACGAGATCCCATTTCTCCTGCATCAGCATCGAATTGAGCCAGACGGGAAACTTCCAATCGGCCGCTCCGCCGGTGATTTCCTTCACATAGTCCGCCGGAATGTCCCCCAGGTACATGCAGCCGCCGCGCCAATCGTGCGGGTGAATCCGCTCGTGCGGAATGCCGCCAAACATCTGGGCGTTCTGCTCCCTGGTATGCGGCTCATGCTGGCCCAGCGTGGGAATCACATGCACATCGGCCGAGTCCGCAAGCAGGTTGTAGAAGCATTCGGTGATCCAGCCCGATCCAGAGTGCATCCGGGTGATGTCCGGCGGCAACAGCAGCACGCGCCGCGGCACTTTGCACAAGCGCGATTTAGCCTCATCCAGCGCGCGGGCCACGAGCGCCTCGACTTGCGGGCGGGAAATCGACGGAGCGGATTCAGTGAACCAGGGCATATTCGTTAATCGGAAATCGAGAGCGACAAGTCAGAATTTACGAAACCATAACTACCGCGACGGGAGTTTGAGTATTTCCTTACGTAGTTCGATTACATTGATCGGGCAATCAGGCCAATCGTTTTCCCAGCAAATAACGAAGTCGCACTGATTCGGGTCATGGCCATGCTGGCGAAAGTTGGAGGCTTTGAACTCAAACTCGATTCGAGCTTTTGCCCATAGGCTTCGTTTTGGGTCGTACAAATATTTGCCTTCGCAATCAGGAAAGCCTTGTTGGACAGCCTCAATGTAGAAACCCAATTCTCGACTCACCATGCCGAAAAGATAGACCACGCCCTGCTCGTTGATCGGCGCGTGTCGCAGTCCGCGGAAGTCAATAGGCTCTCCGTAAAACTGCATTGGTGGTTTAATCGTGCTGGTTGAAATCACGTACATCGAGTCTGAGTCAGACTGCATGGTCCCCACTTTATCAGGCGTAGCGATAGGGTCAGCGCTTGCACCACAATGTACAACTGCGCCCGTTTCGCTCTTCCACTTCCGGTAGAACGCTAGAGATTCCTCCCACGTGCCGAATCTCCGGCGAAACGGCTGCAAGGAAATCCTCCCATTTGCTGAAAACTCGTTGGATCGAGGCTCATGACCCAAGGTAGTCTCGACTTCGAGCACAGCTTCAAACAAGTCGTCATCACTCAACGTCCGGCGCACAGCTTCAAGCACTTCGTGTGGTGCCCTGCGCCGCAATCCAGCGGCTTCTAACGCGTTACCAACCGAGCCAAAGTGATTGTTGATGCTCGATGGCGAAATGACTCCGCCCAGATCAATCATTGAGAGAGTGTCCTTCTTGAGACTCTTTGCCAACGACTGTAGCGTCTGAATGATGCTTTCGCGAGTGTGAGTTTTCCGGCCCATTGTTTTCGTTGAAATCTGGCAACCGCCAAAATAATTCTTAAGAAATCTCCATCGCAAACTTCAGCGCCTGATGAACTTCGTCCATCTTCGCGGACGACAACTTCGCAATCCTGCTGACGAGACGCGCTTTCGGAACAGTGAGCAGCACGTCGCAATTGGCCACGCAGTTTCTCGGCAAGCCATCGGCCGGCGTCAGCGGCACTTCGCACGGCAGGTTGTGGACGGTTGTCGTAATTTGGGCGACCACCACCTGATTGCGAACTGGCACCGCCGCGGTCCGCGTGAGAATGAGCACCGGGCGGCGGCCCAAAGGGGGCGGCAAATCAGCCCACCAGACTTCGCTACGATCCATGGCCGGGCTCATCCCAATTCTCGGTCGGCATGATCTCCGGCGTCAGGGCGACCGCGGCCTCGGCCCAAGCGGCATCGGTATCGCCGGGCAACGACTGAAAATCAAGGTAGTCGAGCAGCACTTGGCGGGCGAAGGTCGGTCCGTCCTGACCGTGCGCATGGGCCAATGCATCAAGTCGTTGCTGGTGAGTGGGATCGAGGGCAATCGACAGCACTGCATGGCTCCCGAATGAGTGGACGGCCTACCGCTACTTTAGCCGCACGCGCCTCAAGCGCCTATCGCTTCGCACAGGCAGGTTTGGCCCAGACTATCCGGCAGCCCAGCCCGTTGCATCCCGCCGGTTTGCCGCGGAACATACCACCTGCGAACCATTGCCAACCAAGCCGCCGGAATCCCCAATGGAAATCAACCCCTATGCCGCTCCGAGCGTGGAATCGGCGGTGCTGGCGGCAGGGCCGCCGCCGGCGACGTTTTTCCAGGTGCTCGCCGCGGGGACGGGGCTCTTCGTCCGCCGCCTGCCGGCCGTGGCCGCGATCATGCTGGTCGTGTGGGGGCCGCTCGAATTGGGACAAAGCTACCTGGAAACCTATGTGCTCGATCCCGACGATGTCGGCACGTCGTTTCGTCTTTCGATGCTGCTCGATGCCCTGTTCGGAATCATCGCCGTCGGGGCGATCGTGAACTTGGGCCTCGCCGAATCGCGCGGCGAACCGCTGGCCTGGTGGACCTGCCTCGGACGCGGCGTGGCGGCCTGGCCCAGGCTCTTCGCCACCCGCTTCGTCAGCGGCATTTTGCTCTTGCTCGCGGCTTTGCTGCTGATCTTGCCCGCTCTGTATTTGGCGGTGCGGTTTTCGCTGGGCGACACGATCGCGGTTGCGGAGGGAAAAGCGGGAATGCCCGCTCTCACGCGCAGTCTGGAGCTAACTAAGGGCAAGTTCTTCTGGTTTACGGGATTGGCCAGTGTGACGGTCGGTTCGGTGCTCGTCTTCAGCGTGGTAACCGAATTGCCGCTGATTTTCTTTCCAGACATCCACCACTGGCTGCTCGATGCGGCCCTCACCTGGCTAATCGATTTGTTTTCGGCCTGGATGACGCTCGTCTATGTCGCCGCGCTCTTAAGCGTGCGGGCGAGCGAGACCAGCGCCTTTCCGCCCGCCGCGGCGGCTACCCTGTCGTGGCCCTCCCCCAGTCCACCTGCCGGCGAGGCACCGCCGCCCCTCAGTCGCTAAGATGGCACCATGACCAAGCGGATTCTGGTGACGGGGGGAGCGGGCTTCATTGGCTCGCATTTGACCGAAGCGCTCCTGGCGCGCGGCGACGCGGTGACGGTGATCGACGACGAATCGACCGGCCGGGCCGACAATCTGGCGGCCATTCGCGGGCACGAGCGGCTGAAGTTTGTTCGTGGCACCGTCGCCGATGGGGCGCTCGTCGCCCGGCTGCTGCAGGGGATCGACGAGGTGTATCACCTCGCCGCGGCAGTGGGGGTCGCACTCATCGCCCGCGAGCCGCTGCAAACGATCGAGCGCAACATCTATCCCACGCAGCAGCTTTTGGACGAACTGTGCCGCCGCCAGCGGGCGGGGCAAAGCGTGCGGTTCTTTCTGGCCAGCACGAGCGAAGTCTATGGCAAGAATCCCAAGCCGACCTGGAATGAAGAGGACGATCTGGTCTTCGGCGCGACCACTCGCCCCCGCTGGTCGTATGGAGCGAGCAAGGCGATCGACGAGTTCCTCGCCCTCGCCTGCGCCCGGCAGTTTGGCTTGCCGGTGGTGATCGGGCGGTTCTTCAACGTCGTTGGTCCGCGGCAAACCGGGGCCTATGGGATGGTGCTGCCGCGGTTCGTCGAGGCGGCACTGGCGGGGCGGCCGCTGGTGGTTCACGACGACGGCCGCCAAACCCGCTGCTTCGCCCATGTCGGCGATGTCGTCGGCGCGGTGCTGACGCTGATGTCGGCCCCCGCCGCGCTTGGCCGAGTGTTCAACATTGGTAGCGACCAGCCGGTGACGATTCTCGACCTGGCGAAGCAAGTCATCGCGGCGACCGGAAGCCGATCGACGATTGAATTTCAGACTTACGCGCAGGCTTACGACGACGATTTCGAGGACATTCGCCATCGAGTCCCGGAACTGGATCGCCTTCGCGCTGCGATCGCCTTTGCATCAAGCCGCGACTTGACCGAGATTATCCGCGACGTGATTGCCTGGAAGCGTGCCGCGGGGTGAGCCTGTTTCATGACGATGCCGCCCAAAACCTCCGCCGAGTTGCGCCGCGATGCCCTTGCTATTTGGCAGGCTGGCGTGGATGCGGTGCGCAGCGACCGGCTGGTGCGCGACCAGGTGCGCGTGAGCAATGGCTGGCTGGAAATCGGGGACGAATCGATCGATCTGCGAGGCGTGGAGCGGATCGTGGTGGTCGGTGCCGGGAAGGCGGGCGCTGGCATGGCGGCGGGATTGGAAGAGGCGCTGGGCCCGCAAATGCTCAAGGAAAAGCGGGTCGAAGGTTGGCTGAATGTCCCGGCCGATTGCGTACGTCCCTTGAAGCACATTCGCCTGCATGCCGCCCGGCCAGCGGGGGTCAACGAGCCGACGGCGGAAGGAGTGGCCGGTTCGGAGCGAATCTTGCAGATGGTTCGTTCGCTCGGCCCGCGCGATCTGTGCCTCTGCCTCATTTCCGGTGGCGGCTCGGCATTGCTCCCGGTGCCGGTGGATGGCATTTCGCTGGCCGACAAGCAAGCGTTGACCCGGCATCTCAGCGGAGCGGGGGCCAACATTCAGGAGCTGAACACCGTCCGCAAGCAACTGAGCCGCGTCAAGGGAGGTGGCCTGGCCCGCGCGTGCGGCGCGGGGCGCTTGATTTCGCTCGTCATTTCCGACGTGCTGGGAGATCCGCTGGATGTGATTGCCTCCGGGCCGACCGTCGTCGATTCGGCCACTGCCGCCGACGCGCTGGCCATTTTGGAGCGCTACGAGGCGCGGCAAAGTGGCGTTTCGCCCGCCGTGTTCGAGATTCTCGCCGCCAAGGTCCGTACGAGGACTCCGCCGGTTCAGCCCATGTGCCGGGTGACGAACCTGGTGATCGGCAACAACGGGGTCGCCGTCGATGCGGCCGGGCAGGAAGCGGTTCGCCGCGGCTATTCACCGGCACTGACGGCCGCCATCAAGCTCGAAGGAGCCGCCGAAGAGATCGGCAGGGAGCTGGCTCGCCTCACGCTGCAAATGCGGCCCGGCCAGGGGCCTGACTGCGTGATTACAGGGGGCGAGCCCACCGTGAAGCTCGCGCCGCCAGAACTGCGCGGCAAAGGGGGCCGCAACCAGCAGCTGGTGCTGGCCGCGCTGGTGGAACTTTTGAACTTAAATTCCCCAGTCCTAGCCTCCAGCCCTAGCCCCATCGGTCTGCTTTCCGGCGGGACCGATGGGGAGGACGGCCCGACCGACGCGGCAGGGGCGGTGATCGATGGCGATCTCCTCGCTCGCGCGGCGAAGCTCGGCCTTGACCCGACCGATTTCCTCCGCCGCAACGACGCCTATCACTTCTTCGAGCCGCTGGACGGGCTGATCAAAACCGGCCCGACGCACACCAATGTTTGCGACGTGCGGGTGCTGGTGGTAGGCCTACTGGCTCGACGCGCTGGAGAGGATTAACAGTCGTGGCACTCTCCCAGCAGGATGGCGACGGCGGCTTACGGCTCCACCTTGCCCCGGTGAACTTGCTCGGCGCGGCGGAGCATGGCGAGAGCCTGGGCATGAACGGCGGGGCCGCAGGAGGCGAGCATTTCGGGCTTTTCGATGTCGAGCGGCTTCCCATCGACTTGCGTGACGATCCCCCCCGCTTCGCGCAAGATCAAGATGCCGGCGGCGACATCCCAAGCGGCGACACTGGTGGCCCAATAGGCATCGAGCCGGCCCGAGGCGACGTAGCACAGATTCAGCGCGGCCGAGCCGAGGCGGCGGACCGACTGCGCGGCGTGTAGCACTTCAATGAAGCGGGTGATTTCGATCGAGCCGCGCGGAACATTCGCCGAGAAGCTGACCGCCACCATCGCTTCGTCCAGGCTTTGGCACTGGCTGGCGCGTATTGCCTGGCCGTTGAGCAGCGCTCCACCGCCACGTCGAGCGGTAAAGCACTCGCGGGAGATTGGATCCAAAATGCAACCGGCGATCAGCTCGGAACCCTGTTCGAGGGCAATCGAGACGGCGAAATTTTGCAGCTTGTGGACATAGTTCGCCGTGCCATCGAGCGGATCGACGATCCAGCGAAACTCGGACCGCCGCGGTGGAATCGGCGCGAGCCCCTGGGACTTCCGGTCGGCGGCTTCTTCCTCGGCCAGAAAATCGTGGTCAGGAAAGGCCCGCAGCAAAATGCCCCGAATCGCCTCCTGAGCGGCGACATCGGCCTCGGTCACCAGGTCTTTCGGCCCTTTCTCACGCGGTTTAAAGCGATGTTGCCAATCGAGCAGCACCTCCCCCCCCGCCTGAGCGGCTTCGACACAGACCTCCAAAAAATCGGGCATGGCGCTGGCTTTATGGCGGAAACTCTCGCGAAACCGGCCCGATTATAGCCGCGCGTGGCATCCCCGCGTAGCAGCTTTGGCCCGACAATCCCGATAAAACGCACCAGCGAACTGTATTTTCCGCGAAATGAATCAAGACTCCCCTGGAGGGGCTTGCAAATTTTTGGAGCAAAACAGTGGACACGCGGGTTCCCGCTGTTAAGATAAAAATTGTGCGAAGAAGGTTGCCGGTTGGCCCAAAGAATTCGGACTCATTTTTTCATAACGCACGCGATTAATCGCCACCGGCCTCTTCTCTGTTCCGGCCCCGCCGACTTACCGCAAGGTAGGACGGCGGGGTTTTTTCGTTGCTGGATCGGGCGAACATGAACGCAGCGCAAAGTTGCTGGAAGATCGACGGAACCGAGGCTCTGCTCTGCTGCGGGCCGTTGCAGGCTCAAGTTTTATTGCATGCTTTCCCGCGGCTCGTTCCCCAGCGGTGGGGCGATAAACCGTTCGACGACGTCGCTCCGCTTTTGTTCCGCGGCCCCGACGCTGCCGACGGACGGCTGACGCTGCGCGAAGCCTACACCCGGCTCGACGATCTGGTGCTGACCTACGACCTTGCCGCGCCACTGCATATGACCGCGCAGCTCTATTGGCGAGCGAGCCACGTCGCGGATGGCGTGACCCGCGTCGCCCTGATCC
>JANRLS010000214.1:0-26815 GCA_033762315.1 Pirellulaceae bacterium | reverse complement strand
CGGGTCTCGGCCCCCGCACGAGGCCCTCGGTGTGCGCGGGTCTCGGACCCGGCACGAGGCCCTCGTTGTGCGCGGGTCACTGACCCCGCACGAGGCCCTCGTTGTGCGCGGGTCTCTGCCCCCGCACCAGGCCCTCGTTGTGCGCGGGTCTCTGACTCCGCACCTGGCCTCGTTGTGCGCGGGTCTCTGACCCCGCACCTGGCTGATTTTGGGAGACCTCCGGTCGGAACCACGGCGGGGTCGGAGACCCGCGCCGAACGGGGGAATCCCCCTCCTTGGCCAAACCTCGGTCCTGGCCTGGCTGCTAATTGCGAGCGCGTCTTTCGCGCCGCCAAAGGCTCGTCCTAAGTGTTTTTGTAATAACCACTTGCGGCACTTATTGGCCTCTCGAATCGGACTGGCTTTACTATAGTTACAAGAGCGTTCGACTTATTCCGCGGCGGCAAACCCAGGGGCGGCATGCTTTCCCTAAAGACGGCACCAAATTGCCAAAAATCGGCCCCCCGCGTCATTCCGCGGGAAATGGCTAATTGTATAGATGCGCTGGAAGCATCCGTTATTCCCGGTCCGCCAAAAAAAAAATTCCGGCCGGAAAGGCAGCCTCAAAACGGTTGCCCCCTCCTCTGTACTCATCCGAACCCCGTGAAACGGGGACTCTGCCAGAAAACGCGGAATTGGCGCTGGTCGAGCGGCCGCTGCAAGGAAGAGGAAGGTCGAACCAGTGACCTCCTGCTCCCCACCATCACGCCACTTCCCGCGGAATTCTGGTCGCTACTGCCATCCTCGTGAGCGCCAATGCCGGCTCTTGCCAACGGGGACTTTCGGTTTCTACTTCAGGGAAGTGGAAACTCCTGGCTCTATTCGCACTGGCAGAGTACCGCCAGTGGCATACCCAATGCGGCCTGACTGTGCCAACCGGCCGAATCGCCAAGCGGGAGCTTAATTACAAGAGATGCGGAAGCATCACCTTCAAGTCTGCCTCTGGGCACTGCAGCGGCGGCACAACCCGGCCCAGAAGAAGTGAGCGCCGCGAACGCCCCCCCTGGGTCGGCTGCTCTTGGATCGGCGGCTCGGACACCGCACCAGGTGTTGCACCTGAAAGGCGCGGAAGGTAGGATCGTCGGCATTCGCTGGTCATTTATGCCCCGCCGGCAGGTGATCTAAATCGTTCGACGGGAGTAGCACTCACCACGGGGAGTTCGGCATGGGCTTCACGCTCATCAAGGGTACGTTCCACTTGGACGCGGGAATTCCCGATGGAGACTCGGTTCGGTTCATGGCGGACGACGACCGCCTGTTTGACGAGTTGAGTGGTCGCCCGGTGGAGTTCAAATCCGACGGCACGGTCCAACTTCGCTACGAAGGCATCGATACGGTCGAGAAGGGGGCTATCCAGCCATTTGCTGGGGATTCCAGGGATAAGAATTTCGAATTCCTCCGCGAAGCCACGGACCCGTTCACCGACACGCCGCGCGGGTTCATTCTCGCGCGACAAACCGACGCCAATCGGCGGCCGGTATGTTTTGTATTCTCCGGCGATCCGACCGACCCGGACGGGGCGGATGTCTTTCTTGACGCCGCGCTGACGCGCCAAAGCGTGAACCACAAAATGGTGGACAGTGGATTCGCCTACACGATGTTCTACGAAACGTTGTTCATGGAGATCCGCGAAGTCCTCTCCGCGGCGTTCGTCGCCGCGCGGCACGCCGGGAGGGGCTTGCACCCGAGCGACGGCACCTTAACGGGTGTTCGGCTCGGAAGCCGCAGCGAGTTGGCGACGATCCCCCCCATCTATCCGAAACTTTGGAGGCGGCTTGAAGAGTACCTCCGCAATCATCCTAGTGCCATCGGGTTCAAGCAATGGCTCGAGAGCCGACCTTCCGAGAAGCTCTCCACGTTGTCCGACCAGCGAACCTCGATCTCGTTCGACAACGTGGTTGATCAGCAAGGGGACTCCGTCAAACTGCTGTACTCGGCCGAGGACATGGTGTTCCGTCCGGCTTAGTGAGCAGGCGATGCTTCAGCCTCGCGGCAGGGTGGCACCGTTCGCGGGTTGGAATGGGTGGCACGGGCGTATCGCCTGTGCGGAAGCCGAGTGGACGTTCCGCCGGAAACCGTCTTTCCCGAAGGGGATCTTTTGGCACGACGTCGATTCGGGACCACCGTGATCATCGAGCGGTTCCGGGTTGGATACCACCACCGGGTTAACCTCGACGAGACTTTACCGAAGCTTCTACCGCTTACCATCATCGTGCTTGCGCCTTCGGCGGGATGGCACGCTGCTGGCCACCCCAGCACTGGCTACACGCCAGTGCCACACCGCACAAGGTCGTAGGTTATGCTTCAGCATAACATCTTAAATACCTATTTAGAATGTTATGCTAAAGCATAACCTACAAGGCTTTTTCTCTGGCCCCCCAGGAAAAGCAGAATGTCCATTTCTCCTCCGATTACTGAATTTCGGCCATTACCCGGTGGCGGTTGCCTCCTTCATGGTCTTGACCTCAAAGTTTCCATCTGCCGGTCTGGATGCAACGTCGATGAAAGGACCTGGATAGTCGCAGATAGCGAGAACAAACTTCGTGATCATCATTCGGATGCTGTCAAAGTACTGAGCACTGACATCCAACTGTGCCAGATCAGTCCCCATTCCAGCTTCGCCGCCGTGCAAAGCGTCATTGCGCTTCTGCAGAGCTTCCTGATCCAATTCGCTCAGGTTGATCTTGAGGTCCTCGAATGGTCGACGAAGCCTAGCCGAGTTGGGTATCCCGGTTAGATTGTTGATGATTCGGGCCTTTAGGACTTCAGAGAGTTCCCTCCGTTCGGCCGGAGTAAGCGACTGACTGTAGTCTCCGCCAACTAGCGTGGAAAGAGCCGTAAAGAGCCCATCCTTCACTCGCTCGATGATTGCTGGCTTGCTGTTGTCATTCCTGACGATTCCTTCCAGCACTTGCTGAAGCTGTTTTCGAATTCCACGAAGGAATGCCTTCTTATTCCAAAACGACGCGTCACTTACGAATGGGCCGGAGAGTAACCGGTCCCTGCGGTCGTCCCACATGCTGGCTGTCCGCTCCAGGCTCACTGAGGCGAGAGCAAGGCGGTCGTCTAGAATTCCCTGTAGTGCCGTCCAGAGGGGATGCAGCATGATTTCAAAGTTAAGCTCACGACTCCGCTCCACGAAACGTCGAAAAAACGTAGGTAGCAGGTCTCGGACTATCTCACCGTACTGAAATACCTCAATGCCGTCCATGATGGGCAGGGGCTGATGATGACAGCTTTCGTAATCCTGATGTCCAGCCTTTACCCAACCAAAGTAGGTGCGTCGGATGACACCTGACGGCTGCCGTCTGTCGATCCAGAAAAATGGTGTCTTTCTGCCATTCAAGAAGGAGACAAAGCTCTGCTCGGGGAAAGCTCCGATTTCACGCTCTGACGCGAATGGCTCTTGGCCAAAAGCCAGCCAGCCCGCCGGTTGACACTTCACCAGAGCATGAGCGCTTACTAGTGAGACTCGCGGTAAGTCTGACAGCACGATGCTGCATCGGCAGGTTCTGATGGACGAACCGTCTCCTCGATGAAACTCAACTTCCTGTTGCTGGTGATGTCGCCGTCCAGACGCTCCGACAAAGAACATCCGGAAGTCTTCCTCGGTGCAGTTGTCAAAGGCCAGCAGTCTTGAAGTCGGGATCTCTACCACGGCGAATAGTGCGGTTCCCTCGAAGCTACAGGAAACACTGAATCCCGATGTGCCTGTAGTCTGTTTTGAGGAAGGTACTTCGTTGACCCCGTAGAGACGCACATCCGTCCCGTCGTCCGTCTTGGCAGTCCATCGGGGCTGATCCAAAGAATTCGGTACGAACCGGCCGACTCCTCTGTTTTCCGGGCGAGATTCGGCATAGAACTCGGTACCCTCAAGACTGTTGATCCCGGAGAACGTCAACTCGAACTCGATGCCATTCTCTCGACTCCATGTGAGCAGCCCAGACGACCGTGGGAAGAGAGGTTTGCCGGGACATCCTATTGCATGGAGCGCGATCGAGTGACTGCCGTCTGGATTCTGATCGAGCATACAGCCGTGCTCCTCCGTTAATGACATCGCTGGGGCTATCACCACGGGTGGCCGAGTTTGCTCGCGAACCGGGCCAGAAAGAGCCACTTCGCTGACAGTCGGCTCTCAACTCGAAGACGCCAACAGCGAAGCTGGTGAATTTGCCTCGCACGGGCCGAGGTGTGCCAGCAACCCTGGCCAACCGCCAGGCCGTACCCGCGGGTGTGTCCAGCAGAGCAATGCTGGGCAAGCCAGCAGCGGCACCTGGCTGCGAAAGCCAGCAGTGGCACCTGGTACCCAGCGAGGGTGCTTAGTGCATTTCGCTGAACTCATGCACCCTACTCGCTGACAAGCCAGAAATTGTCCTTAGGCGACCTGCTCCACTAGATCAGCCCCGCCGCGCGCATCTTGCTGGCGTTGCCGGCCTGGCCAAAGCTGACCATCCGGGCGATGCACACCTTCTTCATCGCGTCGCGGGCGGGCTTGAGATAGTCGCGCGGGTCGAACTTTTCGGGGGTTTCGGCCAAGACCTTGCGAATCGCAGCGGTGATGGCGATGCGGCAGTCGGTATCGACATTGATCTTCCGCACGCCGTGCTGAATCCCCTTTTGAATTTCCTCGACTGGCACCCCCCAGGTTTGCTTCATCTTGCCGCCGTACTTGTTCAATTCGTCCTGCAGGTCTTGCGGCACGCTGCTGCTGCCGTGCATGACGAGGTGGGTGTTGGGGAGCTTCTTGTGAATCTCGACGATCCGGTCCATCGCCAGCACTTCGCCGGTCGGCTGCTTGGTGAACTTGTAGGCCCCGTGGCTGGTGCCGATGGCGACCGCCAGGGCATCGACCCCGGTTTTGGCGACGAAATCGGCGGCTTGCACCGGGTCGGTCAGCAGCTGATCGCGCGACAGCTTGCCCACCGCGCCGTGGCCATCTTCCTGTTCCCCTTCGCCATGCTCCAGCGAGCCGAGTCAGCAAAGAGCCCCTTCGACGGAGACATTCTTGGCATGGGCCAGCTTCACCACCTCGGCGGTGACGGCGACGTTGTAGTCGTAATCGGCCGGCGTTTTGCCATCTTCCTTGAGCGAGCCGTCCATCATCACGCTGGTGAAGCCGTTGGCGATGGCGCTTGCGCAGGTGGCGGGGCTATTGCCGTGGTCCTGATGCATGACGGTGGGAATCTGCGGATAAAGCTCGCTGGCCGCGAGCATGAGGTGGCGGAGATAGTTGTCTTGCGAATAGGACCGCGCGCCGCGCGAGGCCTGAATGATGACGGGGGAATCGGTCTCCTTGGCCGCCTCCATGATCGCCTGAATCTGCTCCATGTTGTTGACGTTGAACGCCGCCACGCCGTAGTTGTTGGCGGCGGCATGATCGAGCACGGTGCGCAGAGGAACGAGCGACATGGCGGACTCCAAAGATTTTGGGCGAAGGACGATTGCAAACTGCAAAGTCGCCAGTGCCAATTGGCGATGCCGACTGGTGAGGGCGGAATTCCAGGCCGATTATCCGATTGAAACTCGGCGGCGACAACCCCCTGCGAGCGGGCACCAGCCGGCGGGCCAGGGACCAAATGCAACGAACCGCGCAAGGGAAATTTCTAATCCGCAGGAGTGGCCAGAGGGGCGGGCATTTGCTCCGGAGCAAAGAGATGATCGAGCTGCGTTTGGGCGACCCGCAACAAGAGCAGCGTCCGTTCGGTCGTGCCGCCGGCCGTTTCGCTGAAAAAATGTTCCCCCAGCCCTTTCACTTCGCTGGTCGTCGAAATCACCAGCACCTGACCCCCGGCGATGGTGGCCGACGAGCGGAGACGGTCGAAAACGAGCCGCTCGCGGCCCAGGCGCTGCATGAGCGAGCTTTCCTGGCCGACCCATTGGGTCTTCATTTCGCCGTGCTCCACTTCCGGCGTGATTTCGAGCCGCACCCGGCCATCTCCCAGCGGATAGGGCTTGAGGGCGAGCAATCCTTGGGCCTCGCGCAGATCGTTCCCGCGAATCTGGCCATCTTCCAGTGTCAGCAGCGGCAGGCGGGGAAAGGTTTTGGTGACGACGATTTTCGCCCGCCGGCCCGTGCGGCATTGCAGGCGGCGCTGGCCGCGGCTGACTTCGGTGTCGTTGGAGGAGACATCTTCGGCCCGCTCTTCGAGCACTTGCTCGGCAGCCGAATCGAGGGCCTCGCGCAGCTTGCTCGGCAATTGCTGGCCGAGAATCCCTTGCCGCAAACCGTTGGCCGAAAGCTGTTTGCGCAATTCGGGAGGAAAGTGCTGCTCGTCGGCTTCGGTCCAGATCGAGTCCCAAGCGGCCTGGTCGCTCGCCGCGAGGCGGACGAACGCCAGCTCCAGCACCACGCTATCGGGGGACATCCGGGCCGGCGGCAACACGCTGGGCTCATCGTCGGAAGTGGTAACCCAACGCGCGCAGCCCCCCACGCCGGCCAGGGCGGCCGCGAACCAAACTCGGCGGGAAATGGCAACGGACATCCCTGTCGCCTATGGGGCCAAAATCAACCCGCGGATGATAGGCAGAACCCTGGCATCGCTGAAGACCGCCTTGATGAAGATCGGCTGCAAAGCGCGGGAATCGGTCGGTTTTTCGCACTAAACTGCCATGCCTCGAATGGCATATCGCCGCGGACTCGGATTTACCGCCACCGGCAAAGGCGTTACCTTGCATACCTGAGCCTGCCAGTGAAACTACCAGCGGCCGGGCAGGGTTTTATCACGGAGTCTATGATCCCACTTTCCCGGCTCGCTGTCCGGGAGTTCTAGGAGGTTGAGTCGTGAATCTGCTCCGCAACCCTCTTCGCCTGGGCTTGGCGACGCTTGCCTTGCTTGCGCCAGTTGCCCTGCTTGCCGCCGAACCGAAACCGGTGGCGGTTATCTCGATGGCCAGCGTGGACGAAACGCTCGCCGACGTGGGTTATCTGACCACCGTCACCGGCATGGAAGACGCCGGCAAAATGGTCCGCCTGTTTGGCGCGGCCCTGACGAGCGGCATGGATAAAAAGCGGCCCGCCGGGGCGTTTGTCGTGCCGCTGGCGGGTGAATTCCCGACCGTGGCGTTCATTCCGGTTACCGACCTGAAGCAACTGCTCACCATTCACAAGGAATACATCGGCGAGCCGTCGGACGAAGGGGACGGAGTGCAAAAGGTCGGCCTCTCGCGCACCGCCTTCATCAAGGAGCAAAACGGCTGGGTCTTCATCGCTGAGAGCAAAGACCATCTCGTCGATCTGCCGGCTGATCCCTCGAAGCTGCTGGGCGATCTGCCGACGCGCTACAACCTGGCGGGCAAGGTGCTGGTGCAAAACATCCCGCAAGAATTTCGGCAGATGGTGATCGACGAGATCAAGTTTGGCCTGGAACGGGGCCTGGATGCTCCCGCCATTGGCCGTGGCGATCGCGACTCCATCGAACAAGCCGCCCGCACTTCGCTCGCCCAAATCGAGCGCTACTTGAACGAAGCGGAAGAGGTTTCGCTCGGCTGGGCGATCGATGCTCCGACGCGGCGGACTTATATCGACATCAATGTCATCGCTCGCGAGGGAACCGCGCTTGCCAAGCAGATGTCGCAGCAAACGGCGATGAAGTCGAATTTCGCCGGCCTCAAGCTGCCGCAAGCCTCGGTGACGATCAACATCGCCACCAAGGTTGCCGAAGCCGACCTGGCCCAGATCAAGGGGATGATCGGTGGAATTCGCGAGCAACTGACGCGGCGGATCGACGACGATCCGAATCTCGCGCCCGACAAGCGGGGCGTCGCCAAGGACATTCTGGGGCAACTGTTCGATCACCTCGAAAAGAGCTGGTCGTCGGGCGTTGCCGATGGGGGCGCGGCCCTGGTTTTGGAGGCGGAATCGATCAACCTCGTCGCCGGCGGCCTGAGTGCCGATGGCAAGGAGTTGGAAGCGATTTTGAAGAAAGTCGCCGACCTCGCCAAGAACGAACCGAACTTCCCGGCGATCCAGTTCAACGCCGGCAAGCACGGCAATGTCGATCTGCACAAGCTCTCGGCCCCGATTCCGGCTCACGAAGCGGAGGCCCGGAACTTTTTGGGCGAGAAGCTCGACGTGGTGATTGGGACCGGCCCGAAGGCCGTGTACCTGGCGGCCGGCAAGAGTGGCGAAAGCCTGCTGAAATCGGCTCTCGACCGTACTCCCGCCGCCGCGGAGACGCCGATCCCGCCGATGCAAGTCGAGGTGGCCCTGCTGCCACTGCTGAAGTTCCTGTCGTCGGTCGATGACAACCCCGAACTGCCCGAGGTCATTGCCCTTCTGGAGCAAACGGGGAACGACCGGCTACTCATCACCAGCCAGCCGTTGCCGCGTGGCGGCCAGGTGCGGATCGAGCTGCAAGAGGGGCTGCTGCGGATCATCGGCAAGCTGGTCGAGCGGTTCAGCGGCGAATTCCGCGATTTGCTGTAGCCGCGAGTCGTTCCCACTGGCGAGGAAGCCTACCGCGGGCGGTGCAAATTGCGCCGCCCGCGTTGTTTTTCCACGGGAAACGCTGACGAGGCGAATGGAGCATCTTCCGCGTCGAGCTTGACAGGGGGGAACTTCGCGGGAAAGATTGAGAGAGGTCTATGGAGCGGGATTCGATGCGCGCTGTCGTTGCCACCCTTGCCGCCGCCGCACTGCTGGTGCATGTCTGGTTTGGTTGTTGCGCGCATCACGCTCATGCGATGGAAAGGCACTCAGCCGAAGTGGCTCATTCGCACGCCGACTGTGCGGATGAGCATGGCGATGAGGCGGAATCGCCGACGTTCCCCGGCGAAGATTGCAACGAGTCGGAGTGCGCCTTTGCCGCGACCGCGCCGGCCAAGTTGGTCGTCGAACTGGCCGTTGCTCCGCTGGGTGATTTCGCGCCGTTCGGGTCTTTCGCGTCGGCGAGCCAGCCCTGCTTGCTCGCCCGCAGCGGCTTTGACCTGGTCTTCACTCTCCCGCTGCGCGCGCATCTGCTCTATCAGGTGTTCTTGAACTGAGCGGGTCTCTGCGCATTCGCTTCATTGCCGCCTCGCCCGCGGCGATTGCCATCTGAATGCCGCCGCGCGCTGTTTGCCGCGACGGCCCGATGCTCCCAGTTCACGCGAGGCTCGTTTCATGAATCAAACTGTCTGCTCATCGCGCCCCCGGTGGAAATTTCAGCCCGCCTGGCTATGGCTCCCGGCACTGCTGGGGTGGGGCTCGCCGGCTACTATTTCCGCGAACAATGGTTGCCCGGAGCGCGAACTTTCTGGGAAACCGGCCAGCTTCCTGGTCCCGCGCCGCGCGACCTTCCCGAAGTATCCTCGGCCCCGACCGGCAGCGACCACGGCGGCCACGATCACGCCGGGCATTCGGAACTGACTTCCATTGAAATTAGCGACCAGGCTCGCCAGAACATCGGCCTCACGGTCGGCAAAGTCGAGCTGCGCGACTTTACGCGCTCGATTCAGGTGCCGGGAATTGTCGTCGAACGCCCCGGCCGATCGACGGTGCAAGTCACCGCGCCGCTGACTGGGATCGTGGCCCGAATTTATCTGACCGAGGGGGAGGCGGTTTCGCCGGGGCAAAAGCTGTTCGATGTCCGCCTGACGCATGAGGAGCTGGTGCAGTCGCAGGCCGACCTGCTCCGGACCGTGGAGGAGCTGGATGTGATTGGCCGCGAAATCGCCCGCATCCAGAAGCTGGTAGCCGACAATTCGGTCCCCGGCAAGACCTTGCTCGACCGGCAGTACGAGCAGCAGCGGCAACAAGGAGCGCTCCGCTCGCAGCGGCAGGCGCTCTTGCTACATGGGCTGTCGGAATCGCAAATCGATGCCATCGTGCAAACCCGCAAGTTGCTGGCCTCGCTATCGATCTTCGCCCCTGCCGCCACCGAGCAGACGGGGGCCGCAAGCGCCGCGCCGTTTTTTCAGGTCCAGACGCTGCGAGTCACGCAAGGGCAACACGTGACGGCGGGAGACTCGCTGGCCGAGCTGGTCGATCATTCGGAGCTATTCATCGAGGGGAACGCCTTCGAGCGCGACATCGCCGAAATCGGCCGCGCTTCGGCGGCGGGCAAGCCCGTGGCGGCGCTCTTGGAAACCGAGGGGCAAGTGCCGCGACTCGTGCCCGATTTGCGCGTGCTCTATACGGCCGCTCGCATCGATCCGACCGCCCGCACGCTGCACTTTTACGTCACGTTGCCGAACCACGTGGAGCAGGACTCGACAATCGATGGCCGCCGCTACGTCGCCTGGCAGTTTCGCCCCGGGCAGCGCACGCAGCTACGAATTCCGGTCGAAACCTGGGAACAGCGGGTCGTCCTGCCCGTCGATGCCGTGGCTCAAGAGGGAATCGAGTCGTATGTCTTTGCCGCCAACGGCGATCACTTCGACCGGCGGCCGGTGCATGTCGAGTTCAAGGATTCGCTCTGGGCCGTCATCGCCAATGACGGCGCGCTCTTCCCTGGAGATGCGATCGCGCTGTCCGGCGCGAAGCAATTGCAACTGGCCCTGAAGAATAAGTCCGGCGGCCCCGTCGATCCGCATGCGGGGCATAGCCACTGAGACGCTTTACTCCCTCTCCCCTTGGAAGAGGGCCGGGGTGAGGGCCCAACGAACCACCGACCGAAGACCCGCACCCTAACCCTCTCCCAATGGGAGCGGGAACAATGGGCCACACCTTAACAACGCCACCAGCGCCTCCCACCTCCCTCGCCGAATCATGCTCAACTCCATCATCAAGTTGTCGCTCCGCTATCGCGCGGTCACAATCGCGCTCGCGGTCGTGCTGACCGTCTATGGCGCGATCGAGCTCTCGCGCTTGCCCATCGATGTCTTTCCCGATCTCAATCGCCCGCGCGTGACCGTGCTGACCGAAGCACCCGGCCTGGCCCCCGAAGAGATCGAGACGCTGATTACGTTCCCACTGGAGTCGTCGCTCAACGGCGCGACTGGCGTGCAGGCGGTCCGCAGCCAGTCGGGGGTCGGGCTGTCGGTCATCTATGTCGAATTTGCTTGGGGCACCGATATTTTCATCGACCGGCAGATCGTGGCCGAGCGACTGGCCCTGGCCGCCGACCGGTTGCCGCGGGGAGTCAAACCGCAAATGGCCCCGATCTCGTCGATCATGGGGCAGGTGCTGCAAGTCGGCATGTATAGCGAAGGGGACCAGACCAAACCGGTCGAGCTGCGGACGCTGGCCGATTGGGTCGTCCGCCAGCGGCTGTTGACGGTTCCCGGCGTCGCGCAGGTCATCACCATCGGCGGCGGTCGGAAGCAGTTTCAAGTGCTGGTCAATGCCGACGAATTGCTGAAATACGACGTGACACTGGAGGAAGTCGAGCGGGCGGTGGCGGCGAGCAATTCCAACACCAGCGGCGGCTATTTGGACGAAGGGGGAGACGAGCTTTTGGTTCGCTCGATGGGGCGCATTCAGGCCCTTGGCGACCTCGAAAACGTCGTGGTGAAGTCCTCGACCGATCGCCCCGTGCTACTGCGGCAAGTAGCCCGCGTGCGCGAAGGGGCGCAAGTCAAGCGGGGCGAAGCCGCCGTCAACGGCTCTCCCGCCGTGATCCTGGTCATCGCCAAGCAGCCGGGAGCCGACACGCGGAGCCTCACGCAAGGGGTGATTCAGGCCCTGGCCGACCTCCGCCCCTCGCTGCCGGCCGACATTCGGATCAACACCGAGATCTACCAGCAGCAGGAATTCATCGACCGGAGCATCCACAATGTGACCGAGGCGCTGCTGCATGGGGGCATTTTGGTCGTGGTCGTGCTGTTTCTCTTTCTGATGAATTTTCGCACCACGCTGATCACCCTCACCGCCATTCCGCTTTCCATCGTGGCGACCGGACTCGTTTTCAAGTGGACCGGCATGTCAATCAACACGATGACGCTCGGCGGTCTGGCGGTGGCGATTGGCGAGCTGGTGGATGACGCCATCGTCGATGTCGAGAACATTTTTCGCCGCCTGAAAGAGAATCGGCAACTCGCCCGGCCTCGTTCGGCCCTGCGGGTCGTCTATGAAGCGAGCAGCGAGGTTCGTAGCTCCATCGTCTTCAGCACGATTCTGGTGGTGCTGGTGTTCGTGCCGCTATTCGCCCTGGGGGGGATGGAAGGACGGCTCTTCACGCCGCTGGGGGTGGCCTACATCGTGTCGATCGTGGCTTCGCTCTTGGTTTCGCTGACGGTCACCCCCGTGCTGTCTTTTTGGCTGTTGCCGCGGGCGAAGTTCCTCGATCATGACGCGGACGGACTCTTGCTCCGGCTGCTGAAGTGGCTCGCCGGGTTCGCGATTCGCCTCAGCGTGCGTCATCCGGTGCCGATTTTGGCGGCCGTCGGCGCGGCGGTGCTATTGAGCGGAGTTGTCGCAACGCGTCTTGGTCGCGATTTTTTGCCGCCGTTCAACGAAGGTTCGGTGCAGGTCAACGTCCTCCTGCCGCCGGGCACGTCGCTGGCCGAATCGAATCGAATGGCGGGGATCGTCGATCGCCGAATCAAGCACATCGAGGGGGTCATTGCCTTTGGCCGCCGCACCGGCCGGGCCGAAATGGACGAACATGCCGAGGGGGTGAATGTCTCGGAGATCATCATCAGCTTCGATCCAGCGAGTAAACGCAGTCGCGAGGAAATTCTGGCTGAATTGCGGACGGAGCTTTCGGAGGCGAATATTCCCGGCGTCGTCATTTCCGCCGAGCAGCCGTTGGCCCATCTCATTTCGCACATGCTCTCGGGAGTCAAAGCCCAGATTGGCATCAAGCTGTATGGAGACGACCTTGCCGTGCTGCGGACGAAGGCCGAGCAAATGCGGGCCGCGATAGCCGGCATTCCCGGCATCAAGGATTTGCAGGTCGAGCCGCAGGTCGAAATTCCCCAATTGCAGATCAAACTGAATCGCGAGCAGCTCGCGCAGTACGGCCTGTCGCCGCAATATGTCAATGAGTTTGTCGAAACGGCGATGAACGGGCGGGTCGTTTCCGAAGTGGTGCTCAGCGAGCGAAAGTTCGATCTTGTGGTTCGGCTCGACGACCAGTTCCGCGAAGATCAAGCCCGGCTGCGGCGACTGGCGCTGAATTTGCCCAGCGGCGGACGCATCGCGCTGGCCGATGTCGCCGCCATCGACCGGGGCAGCGGGCCGAACACGATCAACCGCGAGAATGTCCGCCGCCGAATCGTCATCCAGTGCAACACGGCGGGCCGCGACCTGAATAGCGTCGTCACCGACATTCAGCGCAAGCTGGCACCGATCCAAAACTCGCTGCCAACCGGCTACTTCGTGGAGTTGGGGGGCCAGTTCGAGAGCCAGCGGAATGCCACGCGAATGATCGGCTTGTTGGGGCTGATTTCGCTGGCCGCCATGTTTTTGGCGCTGTACACGCTGTTTCGCTCGACCAATCTCGCCTTGCAGGTGCTCGCCGCCCTGCCGATGGCCGCGATCGGAGCGGTGGCGGCGCTCGTCGTCACGCGGCAATCGCTCACCGTCGCGAGCCTCGTCGGCTTTATCTCGCTGGCGGGGATCGCCTCGCGCAACGGCATCCTCTTGATTGCCCACTATCTGCATCTCGTGCGGCACGAGGGGGAGAAATTCACGCCCGAAATGATCGAACGGGCCGGCAAGGAGCGATTGGCCCCCATGCTGATGACTGCCCTGACCGCCGGCATCGCCCTGATTCCGCTGGTGCTGGCGGCGGGCGAACCGGGCAAGGAGATTTTGTATCCCGTCGCCACCGTCATTCTCGGCGGGCTCATCAGCTCGACGCTGCTCGACTTCTTCGTTCACCCAGCGCTCTTTTGGTGCTTTGGCCGCCCGCAAGCCGCGCGGCAACTGGCGGGCGACGAAGCCGACGAGCTGGAGGACGATTTCTCGTCCGACGATCCATCGCGTGTACCCAGCCGCGAGTCGCTGCTCGCGGAAGTTCTACCTTAAGGAGAGTTTGTCATGTCCGCTTCACCAGTTTGCAAGTTGTTGATGTTGGCTCTCGTTGGTGCCGCGTTCTGTGGATGTAATCCCCCGTCCGCGCCGCCGGCCGATGCCACCGGTGGCCACGAACATGGCGACCACGGCCACGCCAGCGTCGGGCCACATCGCGGCGACCTCATCGAACTAGGTGCCGACGAATATCACGCCGAGGTGACGCATGACGAAGCGACGCACACCGTCACCGTGTATCTGCTCGATAAGGAAGCCAAGAATGCCGTGCCGATTCCCGCGACCGAGCTGGTGCTGAATCTGGTGATCGGCGGCCAGCCCGCGCAATTCACCTTGCCCGCGGCTCCGCTCGAAACGGATCCCGCCGGAAACTCCTCTTGCTACAAGCTCAGCGACGAAATGCTGTGCGACGGGTATTGCGCCACGGGAACCACGGGCCGGCTCAACGTGGAAATCGCCGGGAAAACCTACGTCGGCCAGGTCGCGGCACATCGGCACGAAGGGCATGACCACCAGCACCCGTAACTATCGCCGGCGGGCGGACTTGCTATACTCGCGACTGTCGATCTTTCCCCGCGAGCAAGCCGCGAGACCCTCCATGATTATCGTTCTGGCCACGATCGAGCTTCATCCCGGCAAACGGGCCGAATTCCTGCACGAGTTTCGCCAGATCGTGCCGAAGGTGCGGGCCGAAAATGGTTGCCACGAGTACTTTCCGGCGGTCGATCAGGCAACAACGATTCCGGTGCAAGGGACGATTCGCGACGACGCGGTGATCGTCATCGAGAAGTGGGAAAGCACCGCCGCCCTCGAAGCTCACCTGATCGCCCCGCACATGATGGAATACCGCCCCAAGGTGAAACCGTTTGTGAAGAAGGTCACGCTGCAGATTTTGGCACCCGTGGAATAGAGGCCCAAAACTCGAAATCCGAATTTCGAAATCCGAAACAAGCACGAAGAACGAATGATCCAAACCAGACCTAATGCATATCCTCGTTGGCACATTGGCGATTTGAATTTGTTTCGGATTTCATGCTTCGTGCTTCGAGTTTAGCCCCAGATGCTTGACCTGCTTCGCTCGCTCTCCGACTCGCTTCGCCAAGGCCGCCAGCTCGCCTGGTGTCGCCTCGTTGAAACGCGCGGCAGCACGCCCCAAAAGGCCGGGGCGGCGATGCTGGTCTTTGGCGACGGCTCGCAAGCCGGAACGCTCGGCGGCGGGTGCGTCGAGGCGGAAGTAAAGCGGCGAGCGCTCGCCTTGCTGGCCGAAAACCGGGCCGAAATTTGCCACTTTCAGCTCGATAGCGATTACGGCTGGGACGATGGCCTGGTCTGCGGCGGCCGGATGCAGGTGCTGGTCGAGCCGATCGTCGGCGGACCGGCGGCTAGCTATTTTTCGCGGCTCGTCGAAATCGCCGGCACGCGGCAAGGACTGACCGAAGCGGTCGTTTTCGAGGGCGGGGCCAGCGGCCTGGCCGCGCCGGCCAGCTATTTGTTCGATGGCCGCGAGCAATTGGTCGCCCAACTGCGTGGCGCTGCTTCGCCGCCGGCCCTCGTGCGCGAGCAACTCCGCCCGCTCAACAGCCGGCCGCGGGCCTATGCCGCCCACGGCATTGCCTATCTGCCGATTCTCCCCCGCTGCCGGCTGCTAATCGTGGGTGGGGGACATGTTGGCAAAGCGGTGGCCGATCTGGCGGCTGATTTGGAGTTTGACATTTGGATTGCCGACGACCGGGCCGAGTTCACGACCGCCGAGCGGTTTCCGCGGGCCGAGCGCCGCCTCAGCGGGCCGGTCGAGCGAGTGCTGCCCGATCTCGAAATCACGCCGGATACCTACTGCCTCATCGTCACTCGCGGCCACAACCACGACCAGGAAGCCTTGTTTCACCTTGCCGAGCGCGGTGCCCGCTATGTCGGTCTCATCGGGAGTCGGCGGAAGATCAAGCTGATTTTCGAGAACCTGCTGGCCGAGGGGATTTCGCGCGCGGCGCTGGAGCGGGTTCATGCCCCGCTCGGCATCGACATCGGCTCGCAAACCGTTCCCGAAATCGCCGTCAGCATTTGTGCCGAGCTCGTCGCCCACCGCAACCTGGGCGAGGTCCCCGGCCGGCCGAAGGCGGTCTCGCCGTAATAACATTGAACTTTGAACCTGGAACTTTGAACTATGTCCATTAACTGGACCCGCTTTGCTGAGATTATTCGCGCGCACCAACAATTCCTGCTCGTCAGCCATATCCGGCCGGACTGCGATGCCCTAGGAAGCGAGCTCGGCATGGCGGGAGTGCTGGAAGCGCTCGGCAAGTCGGTGCGCATCGTCAATGGCCATGCCACGCCGCCGAACCTCGCGTTCATCGATCCGGCGCGGCGAATCGGCGTCATCGGTCAAACCGTGCAGCCGGCGGAACTTGACGACATCGAAGTGCTCATGATTCTCGACACCAGTGCCTGGGCGCAGCTCGGCCCGATGAGCGACGTGATTCGCGCGACCAAGGCAAAAAAGATCGTCGTCGATCATCACGTCAGCGAAGACGACCTCGGTGCCGAGCCGTTCAAGAACGTGCAGGCCGAGGCGACGGGCCGCCTCGTCGTCGAAGCGGCCGAGGCGCTCGGCGTGCCCCTCACTCCCGCGATGGCGATGCCCCTTTTCGCGGCCGTCGCGACCGATACTGGCTGGTTCCGGTTCGGCTCGGCATCGAGCGGCACCTATCGAACGGCGGCCAAGCTAATCGACGCGGGGGCCAGTCCCGCCGCCATTTATGGCTCGCTCTACGAGCAAGATACGCTCGGCCGCGTCAAGCTCCGCGGCGTGATTCTGGCTCGTTTCGTGGTCGAGGAAGAAGGCCACCTCGTGCATACGTATGTCCTCAAGGAAGACTTTCAACAAACCGGCGCGCTCCCCAGCGACACGGAGGACGTCATCAACATGGGCCTGGGAATCGCCGGCACCCAGGTCGCCGTGATCTTGGTCGAGCAAGCCACCGGCGGCTTCAAGATCAGCTTCCGAAGTCGGAGCAAAGCGGTTGATTGCAGCCAGTTGGCCGGGCAATTCGGCGGCGGCGGCCACAAGGCGGCAGCCGGGGCGTTCCTCAAGGGCCCTCTTGCCGAAGTGCAGCCAACCGTGCTCAGCGCCGTCCGAACGGCGATGCGCGGGTAGTCACACAAGCCCCCAGCGCCAGCGAGTGAAATTGCACGGTGGCGAAGTTCGCTTGCTGACGCCGCGGGTTGGTGTAAATCTGATTGCCATTCGCCCTTTGGCTGTGGCATGATACGGCTACTTGCTCGCCCACTCTCCCCGCCTTGAGGAACCTGCCGTGATCCATCAATTGCTGGCCTGCGCTGCGATCTTGTTGGGCTTCGTGACCATCGCGGCCGGCGAAGAGAAAATCCCCCGCGTCGCCGTGGTGACAACCGTCTGGTATCACAACTCCCATGCCGACGTGATCGCCGGTCGGCTCTTGCAGGGCTTCAATCTGGATGGGGAGGGGGAGTTCCCCAAGCTCAAGCTCGTCAGTCTTTATTGCGATCAGTTTCCGACCAACGACAAGGCTCGAGAACTGGCGAAGACACACAACTTTCCCCTCTACGACAACGTGGCCGGCGCGCTGACTTTGGGGGGCGACAAGCTCGCGGTCGATGGCGTCCTGCTCATCGCCGAGCATGGCAAGTATCCGGAAAACGAGACTGGCAGCATCGCCTTTCCCAAGCGGCGGCTGTTTGGCGAAGTCTTCCAGACCTTCGAGAAAAGCGGCCGCGTGGTGCCGGTGTTCAGCGACAAGCACCTCTCGGACAACTGGGCCGATTGCGACTGGATTTATGGCGAAGCGCAGCGGCTGAAGGTGCCGTTCATGGCCGGCTCTTCGCTGCCGACGACCTGGCGTTATCCGCCGGCCGACGTGAAGCTGGGCGCGCCGCTCAAGGAAATCGTCGCCGTCTCGTATCACCGGCTCGATACCTATGGCTTTCATGCCCTCGAAATGGTGCAGTGCCTCGCCGAGCGGCGTGGCGGCGGCGAAACCGGCATCAAGCAAGTTCGCTGCCTCGAAGGAGACGCCGTCTGGGAAGCCATCGACGCCGGCCTCGTCGATAAGCGACTCCTCGCCGAGACCTTCAAACACCTGAAGTACAAACCCATCGCCGACATTCAGACGGTTCGCGAGCTGGCGGGCAAATCGAAGCAGCCACCGACGCTGATGGTGATGGATTATGCCGACGGCCTGCGGGCCAGCGTGCTCACGGCCAACGGGGCCTTTGGCGAATGGTCGGTCGCCTGGCGGTATGGCGACGGCAAGAGCGAATCGACCTGTTTCGCACCGCAAGAGAATCGCCCCTTCGCCCACTTTACTTACCTGCTCAAGGGGGCCGAGCGAATGATTCACACCGGCCAGCCGACGTGGCCCGTCGAGCGGACGCTGCTCGTCAGCGGAGCGCTCGACGCCCTGCTCCGCTCGAAAAAAGATGGGGGCAAAATTCGGCCCACCCCCGAACTGGCGATCAAGTACGCGCCCGGCCCGGAGTGGAAATCGCCACCGCCGCCACCGCCAGACCGGCCCATCACGGGAAAGTAGCTCGCGATGATGGCCCTCGATCTGCACGACTACACTCGCCCGCGGCTGGCGGCACTGCTGACGGAGTGGGGCGAGAGTCCGGCTCATGCCAATCGTCTGTGGGGCGCGCTCTATCGCGATCTGGCGACCGAACTGCCGCCGCACTCCAATCTGCCGCGGCGGCTGCACGCGCGATTGGCGGCCGAAGCGACGATGACGAATCTGGTGCCGCTGCGCGAGAGCGTGTCGTCCGATCGGCTGGCCCGCAAGTTCCTGCTGGGGTTGGCCGATGGCCAGGCGATTGAAACGGTGCTGATGCACTACCGAGGCCGCTGGACCGCCTGCCTCAGCTCGCAAGCGGGTTGCCCACTAGGCTGCGTCTTTTGCGCCACGGGCCAGGCAGGATTTGCCCGCAATTTGACGGTCGGCGAGATCGTTGGTCAGGCGCTGTTTGCCCAGCGCGTGCTGCGCGATTTGGGCACCGGCGAGCGGCTGCGGAATGTCGTTTTGATGGGCATGGGAGAGCCACTGCTCAATTATGACTCTGTCCTGCGGGCCGTCGAGATCCTGCGCGATCCGGCCGGCTTCTCCATCGGGGCGAAGCAAATCACCCTTAGCACCGTCGGCGTCGTGTCGGGCATTCGGCGGCTGGCAGCGGAATGGCAGCCGATTTCGCTGGCCGTTTCGCTCCACGGCGCGACTCAGGCCGAGCGGCTGGCGCTCGTTCCGGCGGCGGCAACGTGGCCGCTCGACCAGCTCATGGCCGCCTGCCGCGACTATACCTCGCAACTTGGCCGGCGGATTTTCTTCGAGTGGACGCTAATCGCTGGCGTCAGCGATTCCCCCGCGCAAGCTCGCGCGGTGGCCGAACTGCTGGCTGGCATTCCGGCCCACGTGAACCTGATTCCGCTTAATCCGACCACCGGCTACGCGGGAGATGCCAGCCGCGACACCGCCGCCGCGGAATTCCAGGCCATCTTGCGCGAGCGCGGCCTTCCCAGCACCCTGCGCGCCCGCCGCGGCATCGACGTATCCGCCGGCTGCGGGCAACTGGCGGTGGTTTAGTGGGGGGGGAGTGTGGCCGAATCGGCCGGCGCGGCTTTTTCGGGCGGATGAAAGAGCAACGCGAGCATCACCGCCGCGACCAGCGCCGCGAACGACGGAATCAGGAAGAGTCGAGAGAAATTGACTACTTCCACGCCATTGGCGATCTTCACGGTGAAGAACGACAACAACCGCGGACCAACGAAATTTCCCACCAGCGGGCCAATTCCCAAAATCAGAAGATTGAACAGCCCTTGAGCGCTCGAGCGGGCATCCTTCGGAAAAAACTCATCGACGAAGATATACACCGTCGCGAAGAAAAACGCATAGCACACGCCGTGCAGCACGTTCACCGCCACGGCCGGCACCGGATCGGGAAAGAACGCGAACACCGCGAACCGCACCGCATGGCCGAGAATGCCGATGACCATGGTCCACCGCCAGCCAAGCATTTTGAGAAACGCCCCCAGCACGGCCATCGTCCCAATCTCGGCGAACTGGCCGACGCTCATCGCCGGCATCACCCAGTTGGCCGGAATCCCGATGCTGATGAGATACCGCCCGGTCCAGACGAAATAGCATTGATGCACCGTCGCATCGATGAATGTGACCAGAAACAGCACCAGCATGAATGGCACGCCAAGCAGCTTCATCGCGTCGAGCCAGGCAAACGCGCTGTCTCCCTTGGCTGCCGGCTTCGGCGGCGTATGCGGCAAGAGCAAGCTGAAGGCGGCCAGCACGAGCGAGGCGGTGCCGGCCGCGATGAAGGTGTAACGGGTCGCGCTAACGAGCGCGTCGCCCGTTTTGCCGTTGCCCAGCACCGCTCCGAGCCACTGGATGACCGAGACCGAACCCAGCGCGGGGACTTTCGCCCAATCGGCCAAAATCAGCACGAAGGGCCAACTCGCGGCGATCCAGCCGATGGTGCCCCACAGTCGCACGAGGCCAAAATCGCGCTGCGGGTCTTTCACGTTGGCGAAGGCAATGCTGTTGGTGATGGAGATTGTCGGCACATAGAAGAGACAATGCACCAGCATGAAAATGAAGAATGGCCAGAACGACGTGGTCGCCGCGCATCCCAGAATCGAAATACCGCCGATCAGGTGGCTGAAGGCCAAAAAACGCTCAGCCGAGAAATTGCGGTCGGCAAACTGGGTGCTGAAAAACATCGCCACGATGGCAGCGAAATTGAACGCCCCCAAGATGAAGAACTGCTGGTTGTCGTCGAACTTCAACGCTGGCAGATAGCCGAAAATGAGCGGCAGCCAGGCCCCCCAAATAAAGAACTGCAGGAACATCATCACGGACAGCCGGGTGCGAATCATGACGGGCCTCGGAACAGGAACTGCTAACTGAAGGGAGGATTCTAGCCAGATCGCCGCGCGCAGGAAAGCAGCGCAGCGCGGGGACCTTCCTTCCTACGACTCACCACTCACTCCTCTCCCACTCCGCGCGCAAAAAAACGCTCGCCGTCCGGGCACTGGACGGCGAGCGTGGTACAAGGGGTCGGATTGTTAGTTCTGAGGCGGGCTAATTCTCGCCCCGCAGGTGGTCGTCGCCGTCGCCGTGTTGCAGGGCGTCGCGCTCGCGGCGGGTCGCTTCGAGGTCAAACACCAGATACTTCATGTCGAGCCGCAACTGGCTCAGGGCCTCTTGCACCAGATTCAAAATCCGGCGGCGGCGCTTGGTGCTGTCGATCACCCGAAAGATCAGCGGCTCGATCCGCGAGCGGTGCTCGGCGGGAAGGGCGGCAATCGCGGCCGCCAGGTCGGCAACATCCTTGGGAAGCTCTTCGGTCGGGGCGGCAACAGTCGGGCTTGTCATGCGTGGCTCCGGTGTGGCGTCGGGTGATGCAAGGGAATGAAAGCACGCCTCATGCCGCGCTTCACCGGGTTCCTCATGACCTCGCCGTAACTCTATGCGCCGCCATGCTTTGCGGCAATCCCCCGCACAATCGGCAGCGCGGGCGGTTGTCGCCAAATCGCCACGGTTGCTCTGGCTGGTCGGCGTAAGTCCTGATACAAGGCCACCTTGCGTCAAAAACGACGTAGTTCGCCCGATGTTGCCGCCGAGCCACGTTGTGGACGATAGGAGAGGAAGGGGAGAGGACAGGAGCCAGGAGGCAAGAGCCAGGAGCCAGACGACCTTGGACTTCGGACCTTGGAACTCCCAATCAATACGCCAATGCCAGGTCAATCTCGACCGCCGAATTATTGCCGGCTCATCGCCGGGGCGCTGGCGGTCTGCTTAGGGCTGGCGACACCGGTGGCGGGGCAGCTGCGCGATTCGTTCGAGGGACCGCAGCCCACCTGGACCCTCAAAGAAGCCGATTGTGGCGTTCGCGTCCTCGCCCACGAACGAACCTATCGCGCGGCCCGCGGCGGGCAAGCCAGCGAGTACTTGCGCCTGGGCATCGGCACCGGCACGTTCGTGCATGTCGCCCAGCCGGTCGGCCGGGCGCCAATCATTCCCGAATTTCAGCCCAGCCTGTTCGTCAAGTCGGATCGCCCCAATGTGCAGCTGATGGCGCGCGTCGTCTTTCCGCGCAGCCTCGACCGCGGCACCGGCCAGCCGCTGGCGTCGCTCATCCGGGGCGACAGCTACACCGACGTCGGCAACTGGCAGCAGCTTTCGATTCGCGAAATCAGCAAGCTGCTGACCCTCGAAACGGCCGTGCTGCGGCGGCAATTTGGCAGCGAGGTCGATCCGCGCGAGGCCTATGTCGATCTGATCGTCGTCAACGCCTATAGCGCTCCCGGCAACATCGATCTCTGGCTCGACGATCTCGAAATCCAAGGCTATGTGAACCTCGACGAAGCCGCCGGCCCGCAAATCGCCCGCCGCGCTTCGCCCGATCCCGCCCCCGGCTCGGCCGAAGCGGGACAAGCCGTCGTCCTGCAAGGTTCGCAGCTTCTTGTTCGCGGAAGGCCCATCGCCCCGCGAATCATCGAGCACCGTGGCGAGCCGCTGGCGTGGCTGCAAACGCTCGGCTTTCAGGCGGTCAAGTTGAACGCCTCGCCGTCGCCACAAGAACTGGCCGAGGCCCGCCGCCTCGGTTTGTGGCTCGTCGCGCCGCCGCCGTATGGCGACGAAACCATCGCCGTCGAATCGTTTGGCCCGGTTCTCGCCTGGAGCCTCGGCTCGCGGCTGACCGAGCGCGATCTCGATGCCACCCGCGACCTCGCCGGCGAAGTCCGCCGCTTCGAGCCCCACGAAGGGCGGCCGCTCGTCTGCAGTGCCGATTCGGGCCTCGCCGAGCTGAGCCGCACCGCCTCGCTGCTGGTTTTGGAACGGCCGACGCTGGGAACCACCAGCGAACTGGCGTATCTGCGCCGCTGGCTGCTCGCGCGGCCGCGCCTCGCCCGGCCGGGCATTCCGGTCTGGGGAACCGTCTTCAGCCAGCGGAGCGAGCGGCTGGCCGAGCAGCTCGTCTTGCTCGGCGAGGGAACCGCTCCCGAAGAAGACATCGACCCCGATCAGCTCCGCCTGCAAGCCTTCGCGGCGCTCGCGGCCGGCGCGCGCGGGCTGACGTTTCCCGCCCCCCAGCCGCTGGCCATCGACAACCTCAGTGCCGCCTTGCGAACCGATGCGCTCAAGCTCTTGAACCTGGAACTGAAGCTCTACGAGCCGTGGGTCGCGGCAGGCAACTTCGCCGAAGAGCTGGCGGCCGGCGACAACACCGTGCAGGTCAGCGTGCTGCAAACCGAGCGTTCGCGGCTCCTTTTGCTGACGCAGCACGCCCCGGCCCAGCAGTATGTCCTTGGCCCGCCGCCACGCGGCAGCATCGCGATCACGATTCCCGGCGTCAGCGTCGCCGACCGGGCCTATGGCGTGTCGCTCGGCGGCATCAAGCAGCTCCGCGTCTCGCACGCCAGCACCGGCGCGAAGCTGACCATCGAAGACGCCGGCCACGTCATGGCGGTCGTCGTCACCCAAGACCCGCTGGCGATGCATCACCTGAACCGCACCCTCGCCGAAATTCGCCCCGAAGCCGCCCGCCTGCGCTACGACATCGCCGTCCGCCGCTATGGCCGCACGGTCGAGATCGACCGCGAGCTCGCCGCCGCCGGACACGCGCTGGCCGCGGCCGGCGGCTGGCTTTCCGCTGCCGGCGGCCACTTGGAGCAAGCCCGCCGCTTGCTCGAAGCCAATGACTTCGACAACCTGCACGCCGCCGTCGCTAAAGCCGAAGCCGACATCGCCAAGGTCCGCCGCGGCCACTGGGAGCAAACCGCCGCCGCGTTCCCTTCGCCCGCCGCCAGCCCGTGCCTCTCGCAGTTCACCACGCTCCCCTTGCACTGGCAACTCGCCGGCCGCCTCGGCAAAAGCCAATGGACGGGGAACGTGCAAGTCGCGGGAGACATGGAGTCGCTCGACCAGATGCTCGCCGCCGGCTGGCGGCAGCAACGGGCAGCGCCTCCCGGCGTCGGCACCGATGTCAGCCTCTCGCTGCAAAGTCCGCGCGGCGGCCGCTCGTCGCTCCGCATGCAAGCTTGGGCCGCGACGCGCGGAGCACCCGCCATCGTCGAACGCCCGCTCGTTTGGATCACCAGCAGCCCCGTTCCCGCCCGGCAAGGGCAAATCGCCCGCATCCACGGCTGGGCCAGCGTGCCGCGCCTCCTGGCCGGCGGCGACGATGGACTTTTGATCTTCGATTCGCAAAGCGGCAGCGACCTGGGCGAGCGCATCCGCCAAACCCAAGGCTGGCGGGAATTCACCTTCTATCGGGCGATTCCGCAAAACGGCGACCTGACCGTCACCTTCGCCCTCACCGCCTATGGCGAAGCCTCGCTCGACGACCTCTCCATCACCTTGCTCGAGCCCGAGCCACTGCGGCCGCGGTAACGCGCGGGCAATTTCGGACCATCTCCGGTAGAGCTGAATCGGCGTCCTTCCTTGCGGGTGCCTGGCGTTCTGCGTCGGCAAAACCCAGCCCACCGAGCAACGTGGTTTGGCCCAACTCGAACACCCGCCGCTCCATCCCCGGTAGAATTCCCGTAGCGGTATCACCCGTTGCCGTGCCTTGAATTCCTCGAGGACCTCCTCATGGCCCACTCGTCGCAGCACCCGCTCATTGCTCTGCTCCTGCTCGGCCTTGCCGCGACGCCGACCACGCTGGCCGCCGACGCGGCCGATGAATTCTTCGACCAAGGGCAAATCCCCCGCCTTAAAATCGAAATCGCCGAGGCCGAGCTGAACAAGCTCCGGGCCGACAACCGCAACTATGTCCGCTGCAAGCTGATCGAAAACGACCAGCGCGAATACAAGGAGATCGGCATCAAGCTCAAGGGAGCCGCCGGCAGCTTTCGCGGCGTCGATGACCGCCCGGCACTCACCCTCAACATGGACAAATACACCAAGAAGCAAACCTTTCACGACCTCGACAAGTTTCACCTGAATAACTCGGTGCAAGACGGCAGCTACCTGAACGAGTTGATCTGCGGCGAAATCGCGGCCCTCGCCAAGGTGCCGGCCGCTCGCGCCACGCACGCCCGCGTCTGGCTCAACGGTCGCGACCTCGGCCTCTATGTCCTCAAGGAGGGTTTCGACAGTCACTTCCTCAAACGCCACTTCGGCAGCAACAAGGGAAACCTCTACGACGGCGGCTTCTGCCAGGATATCGATGCCAATCTGGAGAAGGACTCCGGCGACGGACCCGACGACCAGAGCGACCTGAAGGAGCTCGTCGCCGCTTGCCGCGAGCCCGATCCGGCGAAGCGCTGGCAGCGCGTCGGCGAGCTGGTCGATATCGATCAGTTCTGCTCGTTCGTCGCCTTCGAGCTGATGACCTCCCACTGGGACGGCTACTGCAACAACCGCAACAACTATCGCCTCTATTTCCATCCCACCACCAAACGCTGGCAATTCATGCCGCACGGCATGGACCAGATGTTCGGCGACACGAACGCCAGCGTGCTCAATACGCCCGGCGCGCTCGTGTGCCAGGCGGTGCTGACCAATCCGGAGTGGCGGGCCAAATATCGCGACCGCTTGGCCGCGATGGTGCCCATCTTCTCCCCTCCCGACAAGCTGCACGCCAAAATCGATGCCGTTCATGCCCGCCTCAAGCCGGTGCTGATGGCCCTCGGCGAAAACTGGGTGCGCGACAACGAGAACCACGCCCGCGGCCTCAAGGACCGCCTTGCCGCGCGGGCCAAATCGCTGGAGCAGCAAATCGCCACCGCCGAGCCACGCCCCTTGGCCTTCGATGCCGCCGGGGTCGCGCCGCTCAAAGGTTGGTACTCCAAGTCCGAATCAGCCGACGCCATCCACGAGCCGGCCGCCACCGATCCCAACGCCGCCGCGCTGAGCATCGCCTGCGGCCCCAGCGGCTCGTGCGTCGCTTCGTGGCGAACGAAAGTGTTGCTCCCTGCCGGAAACTACGAGTTTCGCGGCCGGGCCAAAGCCGAGGGGATTATTCCCCAGGCCGACACCGCCAGCGGCGCTGGCCTGCGGATCAGCGGCGGCCAGCGCGCGAACCAATTGTCCGGCACCGCCGACTGGCAGGAGATCGTTCACGAGCTGACCATCGGCAACGCCTTGCAAGAGGTCGAGCTCGTCGCCGAGCTCCGCGCCACCAAGGGTCTCGTGCGCTTCGACGCCAAATCGCTCCGCATCGTGAAAAAAGCCCCCTAACGGGGCCGTCGCACGTCGCTGCCTTCCTCGCGCAGCGGCCAGCCGCTGGCGACTTCCTCGTTTAACGGCCAGCCGCTCGCGACTTCCTCGTTTAACGGCCAGCCGAAGGCGACTGCGTCTGCCGTGATTAGCGGCAAGCCGAAGGCGACTGCGTCTGCCGTGATTAGCGGCCAGCCGAAGGCGAGTGTGTCGCGCTCACCCCCGCTGGCGCAGCTTGTGCTTGAGCTGACGCTCGCGGGCGCGGCGCTGCTGACGCGTGAGGGGCACAATCGGCTCGCGGTCCAGCTCGGCAATCGGCTCGCGGGCGGTCTCGGCAGTGCGCTCAGGAGTGCGCGCGGCAGTGCGTTCGGCGGTGCGCTCGGCGGCCGGTTTGGCGTCGGCAGCGGGGGGTGCATAGTCGCGGGCGGGGGTGGGCTGCGCAGGGGTCGATGCGCGGGATTTCTGGCTCGCGGCAGGGGTGCCCGCCGGAGCGCAAGTCGCGGCGGCCATTCGCCTTAGGTAATAGTCGTTTTCCACTACCGGGATCTTCGTCACCCCATTCAGTGAACAGTACTCAATCGGGGGGTAATCCCGGTCGAACTCCGCTTTCGCTGCCGGATCGTTCCGCAGCAACTCCGCGATCCGCGTGTTGTACACCTCGCGCGGGTCGCGGTCGGCAGTC
>JANRLS010000213.1:0-2534 GCA_033762315.1 Pirellulaceae bacterium | reverse complement strand
CGATCTGCTTGTCGCCGCCGCCGAAACAGGCCGCGCGGTCAACGTGAAAAAAGGGCAATTCATGGCCCCGTGGGACATGCAAAACGTCCTCGCCAAGCTCAATGCCGCCGGCTGCCCGAATGTACTCCTGTGCGAACGGGGCACTTTCTTCGGCTATGGCCGCCTGGTGAACGATATGCGAGCTTTGCCGCAAATGCGGGCCCTCGGAGCGCCGGTCGTGTTCGACGCCACGCATAGCGTCCAAGAGCCAGGCGGCCTCGGCTCGGCGACCGGCGGCAACCGCGCGATGGTCGAGCCGCTGGCCCGTGCCGCCACCGCCATCGGCATCGACGGGCTGTTTTTCGAGGTGCATCCCGATCCCGACCGCGCCCCCAGCGATGGCCCGAACATGCTGCGGCTCGACGATTTTCGCGGCGTGCTGGAGCGTGTCCTCGCCATTCGCCACACGGTGGAGAGCTTTTCGTGAACCGACTCGCCGCAGCTTCGCTTTCCTTCTTCGTGGTCGCGGCGGCGGTCGTCGCGCTCGGCGGCTGCACGCGGCCCGCGACTTCCCCAACCAAAACCGCCGCCGCCAAACCGGCCGCCGCCGGCAGCGACAACCTCACGCAAGCCTTCAACACGCTCCGCCAGCGGGCCGAGGGCCTGACCGCCAACAGCGACGAAACCAACGGCCGGCTGATCTTTTACCTCAACCAATGGCTGGCGGGTGCCGTCGAGGTGGAGCAGCCTTGGCAGCCCGACCCGATGATCGACAGCCTCTCGCGCTCAATGAAAACGGCCCGTGGCCTGAATGCCCTGGGTACGCTCACGTTCGCGGCCGACGACCTCGACTATCTGCAGCAAAACCTGTGGCTGAGCGATGTCGTGCAGTTGCAGCGCAAGCAGCCACCCGCCGCCGATTTGGCTCCCTGGCTCGCCGAAATCGAGAACAGCGTCGGCCTGCCGGAGTCCGAGCAGCTAGCGCTCGCCGAGCGGCTCTTCGACTGGACGACCCGCAACATCCAGCTCGACCCCCTGCCGCCGGCGGCCAAGGGTCCGGTGGCGACCGTCGGCGCGGCGACCGACGCCGGATTGCCCGCCGCCCAGGGAGAACCCGGCCCCGGGTATCGGCTTCTGCCGCACGAAGTGTTGCTCCGCGGTCACGGCGATGCTTGGGAACGCAGCCGCGTCTTTTTGCTCCTCTGCCGGCAAGCGGGGCTCGATGGGGCCATGCTCGGCCTGATCGACGAGTCGGTCTCGAATTTGCCGCAGCCCTGGCTTGCCGCGGTGCTCGTCGGCCAGCAGCTCTATCTATTCGACGCCAGCCTCGGCCTGCCGCTACCGGGGCCGGATGGCCAGGGGATCGCGACCCTCGCGGAAATCGTCGCCGAGCCAAAACTCTTGCGCCAGCTCGATCTCGAGAGGGGCGCGGCCTATCCCATTGCCGACAAGCACCTGAAGCAAATCGTCGCCCTGATCGATGCCGAGCCCGCCGCCGTTTGCCGCCGCATGGCCCTGCTGGAGCAAGCGCTCGGCTCGCGCAAGATCGATCTGGCGGTCGAGCCGAGCCAGGTCAAGGCGAAGCTCTCCGCGTGTAAGGAATTGGCCGGCATCAGCCTCTGGCGCGTGCCGCTGGAGGCGGCGACGTTCGCCGGGTGGCGCGCTGAGCAGCTAAAGAAGCTGAAAGACGATTCGCAAAAGTGGTCGCTGTTCCGGCTCGCCGCTCCCCCCGACGAGATTCTGATGTGCGAAGGCAACCCCATCACCTGGGGCCGAAATCTGCAATTGCAAGGCCGTCTTGAAAACAGGGAAACCGAGCGTCTCGTCGGGGCCAGGGCCCTCTTCATGGAGTCGCGGATGACCGAGCAGCAAATCGAGGCCCTGGCGACATCGGAAAATGCCCGCCGCGCGATGAGCTTTGCCTCCTCGTTGCCCAAGGACGAGAAATTCCGCGCCCAAGTCATGCAGCGCTACCTCGATATGTTCCGCCGCACCAAACAACACGCCACCTACTTCCTCGCCCTCACCTATTTCGACGACGGCAAATACGAAGCAGCGGCCGAGTGGCTCCGCGACCGGACGCTCGATTCCCCCTATCCCACGCCGTGGGAAGCCGGTGCCCGCTATAACCTCGCCCGCTGCTACGAGGCCCTCGGCCGCTGGGAAGATGCCCGCCGCATCCTCGCCGCCGACGAAGACTCTCCCCAGAAGCACGGCAACCACCTCCGCGCCCAGTGGCTCGCCCAGCGCCATCCTTCCGCGCCCTAGCCGCCGCGCGCCAACCTCGTTTAACGGCAAGCCGCAGGCGTCGGTGTCCGCCCGCTCGCGCGAAGTTGAGAATTGCCGGGAGCCAACTTGCTCCGGGTGAAGTGGTGCGGCTGGGGGGCAGGCGTCCCGCCTGCCGAGTCACCGTAGGGCAGGCGTCCCGCCTGCCGAGTCACTGTGGGGCGGGCGTCCAGCCTGCCGAGTTCGTAGGGTGCCGGAGCGGAGCGAATTGCACCCTACGCCGGAGCGTCGTGCGCGGGCGGGGCGTCAGATCGTGACCAGACTAGTCA
>JANRLS010000212.1:0-9266 GCA_033762315.1 Pirellulaceae bacterium | reverse complement strand
ACACCACGGTCGTCGTCGAGGATGTGCCCGATAAAGGGGAGTTCGTCGCCATCCTCGGCCCCAGCGGTTGCGGCAAAAGCACGATTTTGCGATTGATCGCGGGTCTCGAACCCCAGCATCCCGCCACCAGCGGCGAGGTGCTCGTCCTCGGCCAGCCGGTGATCGGCCCCGGCGCCGACCGCGGCTTTGTGTTTCAGGATTACACCAGCTTCGATCATCGCACGGTGCTCGAAAACGTCACGTTTGGCCTCGAATGCCAGGGCGTTCCCCGCAAGCAGCGGTTCGAGCTGGGGCGCGAGTGGATCGCCAAAGTCGGCCTGAATGTCGAGCACGATCAGACCAAGTTCCCGCACGAGCTTTCGGGCGGCATGCGGCAGCGGGTGGCGATTGCTCGCACGCTCATTCTGCGGCCGCGTATCATTTTGATGGACGAGCCGTTCGGAGCCCTCGATCCCACCACCCGCTGCAACATGCAAGATTTGCTGATTCGCCTCTGGAAAGAGGTGAGCGCGACGGTGTTCTTTATCACGCACTCGATCGAAGAGGCGGTGTTCCTCGGCGATCGCGTCTATCTGATGAGCCGCTCCCCCGGCACGATTCTCGAAGAGATGCAGATCGCCCCGCCCGACCGCCCCGCCAGCGAGATGCTCGTCCAGCCTCGATTTTTGGATACCGTGCATTATATTCGGGACAAGATCACGGCCCTCGAGGTCAAAAAGTGATTCTGGCGTGAAGCAACGAGTGGCGACGAAGCACGAAATCCAAAATTCGAAGCACGAAACAAATCGGAAATTCCTAATCTGAAGGTCAGAACTTGCCGTGGATGACTCGTGCTTCGAGCGTTTCTCCTGATTTCGGATTTCGAGCTTCGGATTTCGAGTTTGAATGCCGTCATGGGTTTCTCCAAGTATCTCAAAGTCGCCTTTCTCAATCGCTGGAACCTCCTGGTTTTCGGCGGCGGTATGGGGCTTGCGCTGCTTTCGGGAGTGCCCGACATCGCGGTGCCGCTGGTGCTGGCGGCCGAGGCGGCCTATTTGGGCCTGTTGGGCACACATCCGCGGTTTCAGAAGGCGGTCGATGCCCAGGCGGCGGCGGCCGAGCGGGGGACGCAGGCCCAGCAATCGCAGCAAGCCTTGCAACGGATCGTGCGGGCGCTTTCCGCGCCGTCGCTCTCGCGTTTCGAGAAGCTGCGGTCGCAATGTCAGGAGCTGCGGCAAATCGCGGCGGAACTGGCGCAATCGCGGGCGGAAAATGTCGCCGCTCCGCTCGATTCGCTGCAAGTCGCCAGCTTCGACCGCCTGCTGTGGATCTTTCTCCGATTGCTCTACACCGAGCAGGCGCTCGCCAAATTCCTGGAACGCGGGGCGCTGGCCCGCATTCAGGCCGAAATCGACGCCGCCGAGCGTCGTCTGAGGCAGGTCCAACCGGACGACGACTCCCCACACGCCCAAAAGCTCCGCCGCACGCTGGAGGATAGCCTGCAAACCTGCCGCGACCGCCTCGCCAACTATCAAAAGGCCCAGGCCAACCACGAACTGGTCCTGCTGGAGCTCGACCGGCTGGAGAACAAGATCAAGTCGCTGGCCGAGCTGTCGATCAACCGCCAAGAGCCCGACTTCATCACCGCCCAGGTCGATCAGGTTGCCGGGAGCATGGTCGAAACCGAAAAGACCATGAACGAGCTGCAATTTGTGACCGGTCTGGCCCCCACGGACGAAGTCGTTCCCGACCTGGTGCAAAACTCGCCGGTCATGATTGTCCGCTAAATTCCTGGCAATCCAAACCGCTGGCTGGCTCGTCTTATCGTAGATTTGAGGCCGCTCTCTCCGCCCAACTGCGTCCTGGGGATCTCTTGTATGCGTATCGCAACCTGTTGGCTTGCAACGACTTGCGTCTTTCTGGCTGCTCTCGCCTTGGTCCCGGTGGTTACTGCCGATGAGCCCGCCAAAGCCGAGATTCCGCTGAAAAAAGTGGTCATGTTCAGCTCCGGGGTCGCTTTTTTTGAGCGCACGGGGGAAGTGCAAGGAAATGCCACCGTCGATCTGCGGTTTAATACCCGCGACATCAACGACCTGCTCAAAAGCATGGTCCTGCAAGATGACGGCGGCGGCAGGATTTCGACCGTCTCCTACGGCTCGAAAGACCCGATCACCCGCACCCTGCGCACTTTTTCCATCGACCTGACGACGAATCCCACACTGTCCGATTTGCTGGGCCAAATTCGAGGCGAGCGGATCGAAATCGACGCTCCCACCGCCATCGCTGGCACCATTGTCGGCATCGAGCGGCGAACGCGGCGGATCAACGAGCACGAAGCGGTCGAGGTGGCGTTTTTGAACTTGCTTACCGACGAAGGGCTGCGGAGCGTCGCGCTCGACAATGTCGGCCGCATCAAGCTCGCCAATCCCGCTCTCGATGCCGAACTGCGGCAAGCCCTGCTGGTGCTGGCGATGGGGAAATCGACCGACAAGAAGGCGGTCTCGCTCAGCTTCACGGGCGAAGGAAAACGGCCCGTCCGCGTTGGCTACATTCAGGAGTCTCCGATCTGGAAGACGAGCTATCGCCTCGTGCTGGGAGACGACAAGCCCCTGCTGCAAGGGTGGGCGATCATCGAAAACACCACCGAGGAAGATTGGAGCGGCGTCGGTCTCACGCTCATCAGCGGCCGGCCGATTTCGTTCGTGATGGACCTCTATCAGCCGCTCTACGCCACGCGGCCCGAAGTGCAGCCCGAGCTGTTCGCCTCGCTCCGGCCGCGGACCTACGATCAAGACCTGGCCGGTGCCGACAAGGACTTTGAGAAGGCCGCGCAGCTCAAGCGGATGGACGCCCCCGCCACAGCCGCCGCCGCTCCCGGCAGCGATGCCTTTGCTCGTCAGCGCGGCCGCGAGGCCGCCGAAGCCCGCAAGTCTTTGGCCGAAGGGGAATATCTGGCCAAAGGTGCGGCTCGCGACAGCAATTTCGACGCTGGCGAAGTCGCCCGCTCGGTACCCTCGGTCGCGCAGGCCAGCGACGTGGGGGAGATGTTTCAATACCGCATCGCCACGCCGGTCACGCTCGGCCGCCAAAAAAGCGCCATGCTGCCGATCGTCAACGATTCGGTCTCCGCCGAGAAACTCTCGATCTATAACCCAGGCGTACACGCCAAGCACCCGCTGAACGGCCTGCGGCTGAAAAACACGACCGACCTGCATCTGATGCAAGGGCCGATCACCGTATTCGACGACGGTGCCTATGCCGGCGATGCCCAAATTCAGGCGCTACCCGCGGGCAGCGAGCGGCTCGTCAGCTATGCGATGGACCTCGATACCGAAGTCGCCCCGACCGGCACGAACGAACCAGAGCAGCTCGTCGGCATCAAGCTGATTCGCGGCACGCTGCACGTTAGCCGGAAATATGGCCGCAAGCAGGCCTATGTCGTGAAAAACTCGGGTCGCGAGGCGAAGAAAGTGCTGATCGAATACCCGATCGATAGCGCCTGGAAGCTGCTCGAGCCCGCCGAGCCGGCCGAAAAGACTCGCGACCTCTATCGCTTTGCTGTCGCCGCCGAGCCGGGCCAGCCCGCGAACCTGACGATTCGCGAAGAGCGGACCGACACGCAGTACATCGCCGTGAACAACCTCGATGATGGCTCGATCCAGTTCTATATGCGCGCCCCGGTCATCAGCGACAAGGTGAAGACGGCCCTGGCCGAGGTCATCAAGCGCAAGGCCGCCCTCGCCATGCTCACCGCCAAGCGGGCCGAGCTCGAACGGCAGGTGAAGGTGATCTTCGACGAGCAAAACCGCATCCGGCAGAACATGGGCCAATTGCCGAAGGACTCCGATCTCTTCCGCCGCTATGTGACCAAGTTCGACGAGCAAGAGAGCCAGATCGAACAGCTTCGCACCCAGATCAAAGTCGCCCTCGACGACGAAGAGGGGAGCCGGCAGTCGCTGAACAAGTTTTTGCAGGAGCTGGATCTGTCGTAGTCGGGCGATCGCCTGAATTACGCCAACACCGGCACCATTCCTACGCGCTGCCGCGAACGAGCGGCGGGAACGTAGGCGTCGTCCTCGGCATATTCCGCGACGAAGTGCGACAGGCCGATGCACAGCTCGTCCCCCGGCAGCAGCTTGCATTCGCTGATCGCCTGGCCGTTGACGTAGGTTCCATGCCGCGAGCCGAGGTCGCGAACGACGAGCCCTTCATCGCCGCAATCGATGCGGCAGTGGCGGCGGCTGAGCCAGCGGTCGTCGATGCGGATATCGGCCGCTTCGCCTCGCCCCATTTCGAGAGGGAACTGATCGACCACAATTTCGCGAACGGTTGCCAGGGTGTCCCGACAAACAAGCTTAAGTTTCACGGCTGTGGGCCGGCAGGCAGGAGGGGCCGGCGTAGTAAAGGCGGGGTAGTCGCCCGAATCCCCAGGCGACGTTTACTATGGTAAAGCCCCCCCGCCCCGTGTCAACAGTCGTCCGCCGGAATCTTGCGAAATTGCCGCCGCTGGACCCAAGATGGTTTGGGCCGGCGAATATGCCATCACTGCATTTTGGCATCGAATTGCTTACGGAAATCAGCCGGCGTCAGCGTAACGACCTGTCCGGATTCCAGTTCCAGCACATAGCGCAGTTGCTCGTCCACCTCCGGGCTAGGGTTCAGCACTTCGCCCGCGGCGCTAACATAAACGGGCACTGTCTTGGCCAATACCGCTCCACGCCAGTCAATGTCGCCAGTGATGTCGTTGTGGTGGATGTAGACATCGTAGAATGTGTCACGCTTCATGGAAAAACGATTGCGGTGGTCCAGCGGCCACGAGATTTCAGCAAACGACTTCGGGCGACTGGCGACCACGCCCGTCGTTGTCTCGATCATCATTGGCTCCAGGCAGAAGACTCCCAGCGATTTGCGGTCGGGGCTCAGTTCGGTCCAGGCATGATAAGTCTCTGGCGAGACAGTAGCGCTTAGCGTTTTGTCCCAAACAAAATACTTTTCCTGCAAATTCCAACAGGCCACTCGACACTGCGCCGACTTGGGATCGTTCGCCTGCACGACGACCAGGTGATCGGCGTCGATCCAATGCACGTCGCGGATCGCTGTTTTGAAGTCGAACGAGTCGATCTTTTCGCCCGTTTCAGAATTGGCGATCAGCACCTGATTGCCGTTGGTGACCGCCATGCGGCCCGTTTCCGTGTGCCACCCGATACGAGGAACAAAGTCGTTCTTGGCGGCCACCTGTAATTCTGCGACCGATTTGCCGGCTGCCGGATCCCAGAGCCGGGTCGATTTATCGGCCGACTGCGAAACGATGCGTTTGCCGTCAGGGCTCCAAAATAGAGCGCGAATCTCGGACGTGTGCCCAGTCATTAGGTGCTGGCGTTGGCCGTTGGGGATGTCCCACAATCGCAGACCTCCGTCTGCGGAGCCGGTAGCGAGGACGATGTCATCAGGGCTCCAGGCGAACGCCGTAGCGCTGTCGAGCGGAAACTCGCGATAAATCGCTCCGCGCTGCGGCTCGAAGATCAGCAACTTCTTTGGATTTCCCTCATCGTGGGCCGCCAGAAAGCGGCCATCCAAAGTCAGCAACTGACGACTGAAGTTTGTCTTATTCCCTAACGGAAATTTGCTGGGAATCGACCGCGCCCGCCATTGTCCGGGTTCCCATAGGCTGACATTGCCTCGATGGTCTTGAGCAACGAACGACTTTCCCGTGGCGGTGGATGCGACCTTGATGCTTGCCATTTCTCCGAATGGTGATAATGGTCGCCATTTACCATCACGCTGTTCCCACAGGTAGAGCGATGTTTGATTCCAGGTCAAGAGGCGATCTGAATGGGGAGAAAAAACACTTAAGTGACCGCCAGCGACACCCCATGGCAATTTCTCAGGAGTGCTGGAACCAAACAGCAACCAAGTTGTTCCAAATGTGTTGCCCGATGACCACCCTTCTTGCAAAAACAATTCTTTCCCGTCCCTTCGCCACGACAAAACCTGTCGATGAGTAGAACCCGTTTCTTGGCTCTTAAACAGTTTGCCGTCAACGCCCCACACATTAACGTTGGTCGTACCGTATGCCTGTGAAGCGATCCACTCGCTTTTCGGGGACCAGGCGAGGGACGTGACGGGCTTCGTGTGCCCAGCCAGCGTCGGTCCCGGCACTTCCTTGGACATGTCCCACAACTGGATTGCGTTGTCGGCTCGGCCGACCGCCAGCCATTTGCCGTCGGGACTCCAGGCCAACGACTTGGCCGGCTGCTTGTCGTCCAGTGATCGCAACTTTTTGCCGACCAGCGCGTCCCAAATGTCGATGCTCCCCTGCAATCCAATGGCTGCCGCGTGCCGACTGTCGCTCGACCAAGCAAAGCAATGCCTCTTGGATTCGTAGTCCGCATTCACTTCCAACACGGAAATCGTACGCCGTTCGGCGTAATCCCAAATCGTGATCTGCTGCTCACTGCTGGCCAGCGCCAGATGCTTGCCGTCGGGGCTCCACCCGACATACTCGAGCGCAGATTTCGAGACAACCGGAAGCACGGCTTCCAGCCGGAACTGGTCTCCGCTTACGTCGTACACCCGCACCCCCTCACGCGTAGCCGAGTGAGCGGCAATCAAGTCCTGCGTGGGATGCCAAGCGACACTGCTGATGTGATCCATCGGCTCGACCGGCATCACCTGCCAACGACTGACCCCCGGCAAAACTGCCGGTCGCGTGGCGAAGCCATCAACCAATGCCGCAGTCGGTCCCGGCTGCCAGCGGAACGGCTTGGTTGCCCTCTGCGGCGCGGATGGATCGACGGCAGAGCCACTTGGCGCGGGCGAAGCTGCTTTGTCGGTTGTCGAAGAGACCACTTTCGCGACAGAATTAGGCCGTAGCGTCACTTTCACGCGCATGGCTTTGTGGCGAGTCACTTCGACGGTGCTTTGGTCGATCTGCAAATGGTCCTGGCTTGCTCCGGTAAGCGTGACGTGGTGCTTCCCTTCCTTCACGTCGATCGTCCAGCCCGAGCTCTGGTCCACGATTTTGGTGGTGCCGTCGCCGCTGACTTCGATTTTCACGCTTTCGGGTGAAACGCCAGCGCCGAGCTCCACCACAATCTCGCCGTGCGGCGTGCGGATGGAGAGGATGATCCCCAGCGCCGCCAGGCCCAGAAAACCGGCGGCAGCGATGAGCAGCCACGGTGGCCGGTGGCCGCGCTTCACCGTCGATGAAGGCAAGACAATCGTCGGCTTCACGGCCAGTCGCGCCGGGGCGGTGCCGATAGAACCGGACCGAACACTGGGATGCGTCGCCACGTCGGCCGGGGAGGCAAGCACCGGCGCGGTTCCGGTCGCGTTGGCGATCAGCTGCTGCAAGTTCGCGTCGGCGGTCAGCGGGGTAAGGGCGGCGGCCAACTCGGCAGGCGTGGCATAGCGCTGGTCGGGCGATTTGGCCAGCAGTTTGGCCACGATGGCGGCCAGTTCAGGCGGGACATCGGCGCGGCGCGATTCGACCGGCGGCGCGAGGTCGGTGGCCAGCGCCATCAGCTTTTGCACCGGAGTGCGATACTTTTCGCCCGAAAACGGCGCTTCGCCGGTGAGCAGCTTGTAGAGCGTGGCCCCCAGGGCATAAAGATCGGCCCGGATATCGACCAGGTGGCTATCGCCCCCTTGTTCCGGGGCCATGTAGTCGAGCGTTCCCATCATCTGGCCGCTGCTGGTCAGCTCGCGCAATTCGCCCGATTGCTCGCCGAGCAAGGCCAAGCCGAGGTCGAGGATTTTCACCTGCCCGGCCGTGGTGAGCATCAAATTCGAGGGCTTAATGTCGCGATGCACGAGGCCATGCTGATGGGCATGCGACAAGCCGACGGCTGCCTGGCGAATCAACTCGCACGCCTCGGCCACCGGCAGCGGGCCAAGCTGCCGGACCAGCTGCCCCAGATCGAGCCCCTGCACATGCTCCATCACCAGGTAGTGGCGGCCGTCGTGCTCGCCGGCATCCATCGCCCGCACGATATTCGGATGATCGAGCTTGCCAACGGCCCGCATTTCGCGGGCAAAGCGGGCCACGGCTGCCGCATCTTGCGTGCGGTCACGGGGCAACAGCTTCAGCGCGACCTGCTTATCCAGCCGGGTGTGCCGGGCCAGATAAACGGCTCCCATGCCTCCTTCGCCCAGCAGGGAAAGCAACTCGTACTCGCGAATCCGCTCGAGCGGCCCGGCGGGCGAGGCAACGGGTGCCGGCCCGCCGTGGCCAACCTGCTTCACGAATTCAAGGGCCCGGTGAAGTTGGCTTTCACCCAACAGCGGATCGGGAACCACTGGAGTCCGCAGGCGGGCTTGCAGCGAATCGCTGGTTTCCAGCCGGTCGATGACGGTCGAGCACTCGGCACAGTCGTCGAGGTGCGTGGCAATGGTATCCGAAGCCACGTCCGGCAGGCGGCCTTGCAAATAGCTGCGCAGCTCGTCGGACGTGGGGTGCGGGGCGGCAGGCATGGTTGGTTTCCGATTCTGACAACAGTGCGACTCTACCTACAGAATCGCAGCCGCGCGACACGACTTTTCAGCACGGCGATAAGTCGTTGTCCGGGAACAACTTGCATCTTGCCACCGGTTCAAGGCTCCAGGTCGCCCAACTGAGCCCGCAAGCGCCGTAGCACGCGCGAGCGGGCCTGCCGGACGCTGTTGGTGGAAAGTCCCAGTTCGGTTGCCACGTCGGCAGTCGAGCGGTCTTCGACGACCACCTGCCAGAAGGCCGACCAGGTGTGCGGCTCGAACTCGGCTTGCACTTGCGACAGAGCCCGATGCACCAGGGCGTTGATTGGTTGGCCGGCCACGGGATCGTCGTCGCCCGGATACTGTTCGGCAAGTTCGGCCAGTTGCTGCTGGGCGACGCTCCCACCGGCGGCCAAGGCAATTTCGCGGCGGCGGCGGAAGTCGATCAGCTTGAAGCGGGCAATCGTCCAGAGCCAGCCGCGAAACGAGCCCGTGCCACCTTGGCGAAAGGCACCCACGGCCGAGGCGACGCCCAGAAGCGTCTCTTGCGTTACGTCTCCCGCATCTTCGGCCGACAGGCCGGCCCGCCGCAGCCAGCCATATACGAGCGGGCCATACAGGTCGATCAGCAAGCGCCAGGCGTTTTCGTCGCGCGCCTGCACCCGCCGCAGCAGGCTGGAGGCTGTGGACGGAAACGAAGTCAGACTTGCGTCCACCAAGGTGCCCTCAGCCGACAAGAAAACACCCGTCTGAGGATACCCAGCCAATGGGGTGACGGCAATCGCCAAACATCTTAACCGGGCGTAGCGATGGAC
>JANRLS010000211.1:0-17158 GCA_033762315.1 Pirellulaceae bacterium | reverse complement strand
CTGAGCCGATTCATCGGCTGGCGGCCGTAGCCCGCTTGCTCCCACCACCCTTCGCACGGGATGCCGGCGGCGCGTTCGCTGTTGGATGGGAACATGAAAAACCCCTTGGTTTTGCCAAAACCTGCCTCGAATTAGCCGGCGTGGAGGGAAGAAAAAATTCTCCGGCTTGCGGAAAACCGCAGGAACAATTGGGGGGCTTTCAACATCTATACATTAGGTCATGTTGCATTCGCCAGAATGTATAGACGCGCGCTGTTTGGCAACTTGGTGAATCGGTTAGTCGCGGATGAAGCTCCCTTGATCGCGCCAGATTGGCACCCCATGAGAAACTCTAGTAAGCCGGCGCAATTTCGGGTGGACGCTTATCGTCGCAAGTCATTATGGGAAAATCGGTTATGGAAAAAAAATGGCGAAGCAAGTTTGTGTTTCGCCATAAGTAATTTCCCCGTACCGAAGCGCGAGCCAAGGGAGGGGTGTCCGCCGCTCGCGGAGGGATCGCCCACCCCTGCCGGTCGCTATTTGTCGGCTTCGTCCTTGACGGTCACGCTCTTCATCACGTCCCCCTGCTTGATGGCGTTGACCACGTCTTGCCCTTCGATCACTTGCCCGAACACCGAATGCTTCCCGTCGAGGTGCGGGCAGGCGACGTGCGTGATGAAAAATTGCGAGCCGTTGGTGTTTGGCCCGGCATTGGCCATCGAGAGGATGCCGGGGCCTTTGTGCTTCAGGTCGCGGTGGAATTCGTCGGCGAATTTGTAGCCTGGGCCCCCCGTGCCGGTTCCTTGCGGGCAGCCGGTCTGGACCATGAAGTCTTCGATCACGCGGTGGAATTTCAGGCCGTTATAAAAGCCCTTGGCGGCGAGGTCTTCGAAGTTTTTCACGGTCTTCGGGGCCTTGTCGGCATGCAGCTGGATGCGGATCGTGCCGCGATTGGTTTCGATGGTGGCGATTTTCATGGCGGTTCCGGAGAGAGGCGATTGGGCAAGGAGTTCGTGATTTCTTCGTTATACCCGGCAAGTTGCCCGCCGGGGAGCGGCATAACCGGCATGATCGGCCGCGCGCGTGTGCGGGGTGGGGTGACGATTTGACTCGGCCGGTGGGCGAACTAGGTTTCCAGTGCAACCGCGCCTCGGGGAGGGGCGTTGGCTGTTGGGCACGGCGGGGATAGCTAGGAGCTAGAGGGGACCCCGCCGTGCCTTTTTTTGGATTCGCGTGTTCCCCACGCGGAGTCCTGCTTATGCCACGCCCGCTTTCCCATCGCCAGGCGCGTCGCGGGTTTTCGCTGGCCGAGTCGCTCGTCGCGATCAGCATCATGGGTCTCGCCTCGTCGGTGCTGTTGCTCGCCGCGCAAGGGTCGCTCGAAACCACCACCGATGCGGTGGATCGCACGATCGCCGCCGGGATGGCTCAGCAATTGCTCGACGAAGTGGTCGGCAAGCACTTCATGATTCCGGGCGGCAACCCGCTGGATCCGGGTTTCAGCGCGAGCGCTTGGGAAAGAGGGGGCAGTGGCCGCGAACGCTTCAACGACACCGACGATTACCACGGCATCAGCAATAAGCCGGCCGAGGGAATTTGGGGCGAAGCGCTGGGAACCGGCAACGACAGCGGCGGACAGCGGCATCCGGGGTTCAAGGTGCCGACGAACTACTTCGCCGACTGGCGGCAGCGCGTCAGCGTCTATTTCGTCAGTGCAAACAACACCAGCCAACGATTGACTAGCGGCACCAGCTATTTCCGCTGCGTCGAGGTGAACATCGAGCGGATCGACCGCGATGGTTCGGTGCAGCCTCTCGCCCAGCGCAAGCGGGTCATCGCTTGGGTGCCGCCACCGACTTACTAACTGGCCCAAATCATGCCACGTTTACTGCTGAATCGCCGTCGCCGGGGCCTTTCGCTCGCCGAGCTTTTGATCGCTGGCACGATCATGACGATGCTCGCCGGCGGCATGGGAATGCTGGTGACTGCCGTCCATTCGGCCGGCGGGCATTGCCGCGAGCAAACCGTTGCCGTGCAGCATGGACGCTCGGCACTCGACCGGATCGACCGGGCGGTGCGGGGGGCCGTGGGGAATGAGCAATTTCCGGGCTGCCTGGTGATCGCGACGACCACCGGGGGCTACACGTTCCCCGACACGCTCGTGGTTTGGTCCCCAGCGACTTTGGCTGCGGACCCGACCGGCCTTCCCAGGGTGAGCGAGCTGTTGCTGTTTTGCCCGGATCCGGCGGCACCCAATCGACTGATGGAAGTTCGCCCGGCGGCGAGCGACAACACCGTCTGCCCCGCGCTCGGCAGCACGTCGGCCTGGGCAGCCTTGGCGAATAGCCTGAAAACCGCGGCGACAAGCACGAAAATCGAACTTACCGATCAATTGCGGACCGGCACGACCGCGACCAACTCGACCGGCACGCCGGCGCCAAGCACGCTCCGCGGCTGCGCGCGGTTTTTGCTGCTGATGTCGCCGACCGCCGCGGAATGGGCGAGCTACCGGAGCGGAACCGCCGCCTGGGACGACCTGACCTGGCCGCTTGATTTGTACGGCACAACGGCCGGCGTCCGCCGCGTCGCCTGCCAGACCGAGCTGCAGCTCGTGCCCGGCGATCCCACCGCGGCAAGCCAGACGGCGATTCCGTTTTTCGGCTCGTCGGTGCTGACGTTCGAGGTGTCGAAATGAGCTGCAATCTGCGAAAAAGATGCTCAAAACGCCGCGGCATGGCGGTGATTTTGATCCTCGGAATGCTGGCGATGACGCTGGCCCTGTCGTATGCCACGCTGCGCGGGCAGGCGACGACGGCGCAGCTGACCAGCAACCTCGGCCGCGGGGATGACGCCCGCCTGGCCGCCGAATCGGGGATGCAAATCGCCCTGCGCCGGATGACCGAAAGCAACTGGGCCGGCACCGAAACGACCTTCACCGGCAGCGCGACGAGCACCTCGGCCTATAGCGTTTCCTATGTGACGGGCGACGAACGACTAACGACCTCCGACCCGCAGTATGGCGAGTATCCCTATCGCGTGACGATCACCTCGACCGGCACGGCAACCGATCCGACGCGGCCGAACATTCAATCGATTTACAAAATCGAAGCGGTCGTCCAACTGGCGCGGCGAACGCTGAATCCGGCCCCCAGCGGCTGGAGCAATCTGCAAGCGCCGGCCGTGTATCAATGGGCCAATCAACCGGCTTTCGCCCAGGTGCCGATGCGCATCGAAGGGCCGGCGACATTCAACGGGGCGATTCGTCTCTGTGCGGAAGCACCGACCGACTCCACGCACCAAGAACGCTATCTGGAAGACCTCAACCTGATGCGACTCTTGGGACAGGGTGACCAGCGTCCCTTCAGCGGTCCACTGGCCGTGGTCGTCGCCCGCCAGAGTGAAGAGACAATGTCCGCGCTTACCAGCGACTTGGGACTGGTCGTCAGCGAATCGGGAATCACGGCCACTTCCGCACCGGTTACCTGCCCAACCTGCGTCGCCAGCTATCGACTTTATCCTGGCGGCAAGCTCTATATGCCGCCGGTGTTGCAATCGCGCTACGGCGGCACGCTGATGAATTTGACGATCGGCCCCGATCCGCGCACGAACCCGCTCGGAGTGCTGCGGAGCACCGGCGAACTGACGATTTGCAACAACGTGAACATCACGGGGACGATCATTGCCGAGAGCTCGTCGAGCGATTTGAAAATCTGCGGCCAGCAGGTAACGATCGCCGCGCCGAACTTGCCCGCGGTCGAGGGCTCGAGCCAGGCGTGGCAATTGCCGGCATTCATCGTGCGCGATGACTTGCGGATTCTCGAAAGCTCGGTGGGGATAATCGGACAGGCCGTGGTGTTTGACGATTTTGAGGTTGAAGCCAGCAGCCAGAATACCCAGTTTCTGCTGAACGGTCAGTTGCTGACCGCCAGCTTCGCCGTGCGCGGACGGACCGAGTGGAGCCTGCCGAGCAACATCTGGACCGCTCGGTATAACGCTTTCGTAGCGCAGCAATACTCCCTGCTGCCCGGCAGCGTGAAGTTTTTTCCGGTCTGGATGCAGAGCACATCGAACCTGATGGTGCAGCCCAACCTGAAGATTCAGCGGGGCAACAGCGGCGTGAAATTCCACTGGCCAGACTGGGGCCAGCCCCTGTTTCAGAAAGACTCCGCCGACACTGGGCTGCGATGGAATGTGGTGCGGTGGACGGAAAATTTGTAACCCGTGCCGGGAAGCAGCGTTGGCACTGGCGATTTGGCGGAGTTCCGCACCAAAGACGCAAGTGCTTTTTTTGAAATGACTTAGAGATTGCGAATGGAGTCGCAAACGGCCCCACTGCCCTGTTTTTTGCGGTCGCTTTCACTTTGCCTGTTGACAATGACGACTAAGTTTACAATGATACTCACACTTGGCTGGCCAGAGAGCCCCAAGGTCGTTCGATTCCCAACCCCATGCGTCGCTCACTGGACCTCCCGGAGGCAGGCGCAGACTCTCATCAGGAGTCTTGGCATGGCTGTTGTCTTTTGCCTGACTGGCGAGTGCTGTACCTCGTAGGCGCGTGAGGTTCGCTGGGCACTCGTCCCATGAGGAGCAGTGCTGGCCCCGGCCGCGAGACTCGGGCAGAGTCCCTTCGCCCGCCGATCGCCGAAGCGCCCTCATCTTCGTGGTCGCACCTGGCCCCGTCGAACCTTCACGGCCCAATCTTTCCAGGCGGATCGTTCTCCGGGGCTGCGCGCTTGGTTTGCGCGCGGCCCCTTCGTCAACTCACTTACCCCTGTACGGAGCCTGGTCATGTCGCGTCGCCGGAACCGAATCGTGTGCCCCCCGCGTGGCTTCACTCTCGTCGAGCTGCTTGTCGTCATTGCGATCATTGGCGTGCTCGTGTCGATGCTTCTGCCCGCGGTGCAAGCCGCGCGCGAAGCGGCCCGCCGCTCGGCCTGCCAAAACAATCTGCGGCAGATTGGCCTGGCGCTGCACAATCATCACGATACGTTCGGCAGCTTTCCGCCGGGCTGGGTCGAATCACCAACCGCCACAAACGAGTGCTGGGGCTGGTCAGCGTTCATCCTGCCGCAATTGGAACAAAGCAATTTGCAGGATCAACTCGGCGTCTATCGCGGCACATTTTTCGACCAGCTGAGCACCAATGGTGCCGTGGTGGTGCCGGCCGCTCGCACGAAGCTGAAGGTCTTCATGTGCCCTAGCGACACCGGTTTCACTCAGCCGGGCAACGTTCATCAGAATCGCCAATTCAATGGCAATGGCTTTGCCGCGTCAGGCCAAACCGCGCCATTCCTGCCTGGAGTGAGCAATTACGCAGGTGTATTGGGGCACCGCAGCGTGGTTAATGGCGTGGAGAATACGGGAGCCTTCTACGGCGACAGCCAGGTGCGATTCGCCGACTTTCTCGATGGAACCTCGAATACGCTGATCGTCGGCGAACGTGACACATTCAACTGCCGGGCTGCCGCCTGGGTGGGCATTCGCAATTCCGGCGGCAGCGGCGGACGCGGCGTCGAATTAGCCGGCGGCCACTCGCGTCCCAAGCTGAACCAGGACACGGCCGCCATTTCCTGGAACACCGTGAGGGTCGGCTGCGGCGAGGGATTCAGCAGCCTGCACCCCGGCGGGGCCTTGTTTCTCGCTGGCGATGCATCGGTCCGCTTCATTCCGGACCAAATCGAGCATAACTGGTACGGCAGCACCGCCAATGGCACGGTGGCCGATGCCTCGAATACCCAAAACGGCACCTACCAGCGGCTGATGTCGCGTGCCGACAGTTTGATTGTGCCGTCGTATTAGTCGCGCCCCTTGAATTCAATCACAATCCCCAGTTTGCGCCCGCACCCTCTGGGCTGAGAACATGAATCAATACCACGCCTTGCGCGCAACTTTCGTCGCGGCCCTGGCCTCGATTTCCCTGTTGGGATGCGGCGGAGGAGGACCGGACAATCTCGCTGGCGTGAAAGGCCGCGTCACGCTCGATGGCCAGCCTTTGCCCAATGCGGTGGTGATCTACACCGCACTAACCGGCGGGTCGTCGGCCGCCGATCAGACCGATGAAAACGGCAACTATGAACTGAGTTTCGTGCGCGGCATCAAAGGGGCGCAGGTGGGCGAATATGCCGTCTCGATCAGTAGCTTTAGCCACGGCGATCCGGACGCGATTCCACCAGTGCCCGCGACACCCGAGCTGGTCCCGGAACGCTACAACGTGCAGACCGAGCTGCGTCAAAAGGTCGAACCAGGCACGAACACCTGCAATTTCGACCTGCTCAGCGGCCCGGCCGCGCCGCTCCGGCGGTAAATCGTGGCCCATATTTTCCGGGCCGATTCGTCTTGCGTGAAGGCTCCCCTTTCCGCGACAAACCGTCACCTATGGTGCGGTTGATACGATCGCGCCAGCCCGCACCCCAATTTCAAGGAAAAATCCATGTCCGCACCCGTCTTTCGCTGGTCGCTGCCGGCCGCCTTCGTGGGTCTCGTTGTGGGCGTGCTAGGGTTCTATGGGAGCGGGATTGCCGCCCCCCAGCAGCCGCCGTTCGCCAGTTCGGTCGAGCAACGGTCCGAGATGATTCAGGAGCTGCGCGAGATCAAAGAGCTGCTCAAGGAGCAGAACGCGTTGCTTCGTGCCGCCGCCAAGGCCAATGAGAAGCCGAAACCCCGCTAGCATCGATTTGCCAACAGCCCGGCGCCACGGCGGCCGCGTGGGGCGATCGCGCGGGTTGACGCTGGTCGAAGTGCTGATGGTGGTGCTGGTGATGAGTGTCGTCGCGGCGATGCTCATTCCGCAGGTCGGCACCGACAACACCGACAAATTGCTCGGCGCGGCCGAAGTGCTGGCGGCGGAGTTGGAAAACGCCCGTGGCCTCGCGATCGCCAACGACACGCACTATCGAATCACCTTCGATCCGGCGGGAAATCGCCTTTATCTGGAACATAGCGGCGCGAACAGCGCTTTCGATCCGCTGCCGCCGTCTCCCTTTCGCCGGTACGACGATCCCGCCACGCGGCAGACGACCGTGCTCTCGGAGTTGCCGTTTCCGGCTCCCTTCGTGGTGCTGCAAACGGTTGTCAGCGCGCCGAGCGCGAACCCTACGACCACCATCGAGTTCAGCCCGCTCGGCAACACCATGAGCCGGCAAGAGACGTTCATCTGGCTCGGTTGCGGCAGCGGTTCGACCGCCCGCTATTTGTCGGTCAAAGTCGCGCCCGCCACGGGCCTCGTCGAGATCAACTCTCCACTCGCCGCGCTCCCCACCGGTACCGGCCTCGTCACCAACTAACCATGCTCTCCTGGCTTACCCGCAATCGACCCAGCCCCATTGGCATCGACATCGGCAACCGCTCGCTGAAGCTCGTGCAGCTTTCGGGCGACCGGAGCCGACTGCTCGAAGCGAATCGGGTGGAGCTGCCGGCGCTGCCCGACAAAGCGACTCCCGAGCAGCATGCCCAGCGCTTGGCCGAAGGGCTGCGCCGCGGACTCGAAGGGCGAGCCTTTCGCGGCCGCGAGGCAATGCTTTGCCTGAACGACCGGCAGCTCTTTTTGCAAAGTGTCCGCGTGCCGAAGCAATCGGGGGGCGAGCTCGACCGGTTGGTATTTCAAGAGGCTGCCGGCCGGCTGCCGTTTCCGGTGGAGGAGGCGGAGTTTCGGTATCTCGAATCGGCCGACGTTCGCCAGGGAGACGCGACGCTCCGCGAGGTGGTGGTGTTCGTTTGCCAGCGGAGCGTGCTGGGGCAGCTCTTGGCCGTGGTCGAAGAGGCTCGCCTGCATCCCGTCGGCGTCGATATCGAACCCGCCGCGCTGATCCGCAGCTACGCCGGCCAATATCGCCGCGATGAAGATCAAAAAACACGGGCCCTCATGGTGCATATTGGCTACAGCCGGACGGCGGCCGTGATTGCCCAGGGGGATGACCTGCTGTTCGTCAAATACATCGATCTGGGCGGCTTGCATTTCGATCAAGCGGTGGCCCGGCACTTGAAGATGGACCTGGTCGAGGCGGTTTCGCTGCGCAAGCACAACGGCGACCGCCGAGCCGAGTTGCAAGACCCCGACGTGGCTCGCAGCGTGGCCGAAGCGACCCGTCCGGTGATCGACCGGCTGGCGAGCGAGCTGTCGATGTGCGTCCGGTATCACAGCGTCACCTTCCGCGGCCAGCCGCTGGTGCGCTTGGTGCTGGGGGGAGGCGAAGCGACGCAACAACTGCTCGACAACCTGGCCCGCAATATCGACCTCAAATGCGAGCTGAGCGACCCGTTTCGTTCGTTTCCGACCGTCCCCAACCTGGGGCGCAAGGGGCAATGGGATGTCGCCGCGGGGCTCGCGATGCGGCAACTGAGTTAGGACCTATCGAACCGCCCTCGGCAGATCATGAAGAACATCGACTTCCTCCCCGACATCTATCGCCAGCGCGCGGCGACCTTACGCGCTCGCGTGTGGTGGGGGGTGCTCGTCGTGCTCTTTGGGGCCGCGCTGGGCTCGACGGCGATTGGGCAGTTTTTCATTCGGCGGTCGATCGAGCAACAATTGCTGGCCCTCGAACCGCGCCATGCCGCCGCGCAGGAGCATGTTCGCAAGTTGACCGAGCTCAATGCTCAGGATCGGCAGGCGGGAGAATTGGCGAGCCTGGTGACATTTCTCGATCATCCCTGGCCGCGGACGCAGCTCTTGGCCGAGATTGTCCGCCCGCTTCCCGAGAGCGTGAAGCTGACGGAATTGGCGCTAGTCTTGAGCGAAATTCCGCAAGCCGTGGGAGAGGCGAGTGCCGGTCCGCCGCCCGGTGTTTCGGCTGAGGCGAGCGCTCTGGTGGTCGCGCCGGCCGTGCATGATTTAGAGAAACTGCGCGAGCTGCATGACGATCGCGAAACGGTGATTGAAATCACCGGTCAGACGACCGATATCGCGCCGCTGCATGGGTATGTCGCGGCGCTCGCGCGTTCGACGCTGGTCTCCAAGGCGCGGCTCAAATCGATTGAGTCGTCGGCCGGGCACGAAGGGGCGCGAACGACCCGCTTCACCGTGCTGGTGGTCGTGCGAACGTGCCACGGCATTCGGGGTGGCGAGCAGGCGAAAACGGCCCTCGCCACGCAGGAGGGGCGGCCATGAGCAAAAAAGTCGTTCGCCCCAGCACCGCCACGCAGCGGTCTTGGCTTGTCACGGGGATCGTCGGCCTGGCGGCCGTGGCGTATGTCGTGCTGGTGTTTTTGCCGGGGCAAAAATCGATCCAAACACTGCGGGCCCAAGTGGCCGACCGCCAGCAGCAGATCGTGCAGGCCGAAAGCCTGCTGGGGCACGTCGAACAAGCGGCGCTGCGCCTGGCGCGGACGCGCGAGGTGAGCGCCCAGTGGAAAGCCGCCGCCCCGAGCCACGGCAAGCTGACCGAACAACTGGCCCTCGTCAGCCTGGCAGCCTCCGAGGCAGGATTGGAAGTGGAACGTCTCGACCCGCAGCCGCCGCTGGAACTGAAACTGCTTGCTCAGCATGGGGTGATTTTGCAGTTTCAGGGAGAGTTTGGCGAGCTCTTCGACTTCCTGCACCGTGTCGAGCAGTTGCCGGGAACCATTTGGGTGACGGGGCTACGAATCGCGGATGATGGGCAACCTGGGAAATCCTTGCGGGGAGAGTTGACTTTGACGATTTTCATGGACCGTGCCGATTATGCCGATTAGTCCGCCCCCCGCGCTCCGATAAAGAGGGAGCCGAGTCGTCGCGCTCGCGGAAGCGGCGCGATTCTCGGTAAGACCGTGAAACTGGAAAAACTGGCGAAGCAACTCCGACGCGATTTGCTGGCGAACCCCAAAAAGGGGGCCGCACTGGGACTGATGTCCCTCGTGGCGGCTTACTTTTGGTGGCCGCTGGTGAAGGGTTTCGTGCTGCCTGGTCGGCCGCAACCGACAGCCGTTGCCGTGGCCGAAACGAGTGCCCAGCCGCTAGCTGCCGGGAGCAATCCCGCGACGGCGGGCGACCAAACATACGCGTGGAGCCAGGTTCGCGAGCAGATTTCCAGCGACAAACGGATGGTGTCGGCAAAGCTCGACCCCAATATTGCCGATCCTTTTGGCGGCGAGGACGAACCACCGACCAGTGAAAACTCGGCCGAGCATCCTCACCCGATGTCGGCGGAATTGACCGAGAACGACATCGATCCGGCCGCGGCCGGCTTGGCGCTAACCGGCGTCGCCGTCGGTTCGCGCCGCAGTGCGGCGACCATCAACGGCCGGGCCTATCGCGAGGGAGATACGATCAAAGTGCAAGCTCAGGAAGACGCCCCGCCGCTCGCCTACCGCCTCGCGCGGATCGAGCGGCAGCGAGTCGTTTTGGTGCGTGGCGGCCGGGAGTGGCCGCTGGTCCTGCCAGAGGTTGGCCTCTTGAGTGACGACGTGCTGGTTCCGCGGTGAGTGGGCGTTCGTTTGCAAGTCAGGGACGACGATGAACATCTTTCTCAAAGTCACGCTGCTGTCGGTCTTTGCCGCGGTCGGCATCGCAATTGCTATTGCCCTCGCGCTGCAAAAGCCCCCGGTGGCGACCGACTCCTTGCCCCTGCGTCCGGTCACCGCCGGCGAGGCCGTGCCAACGCCGACCGCCGCGCCGCTCGCGCCGGCCATCGCGCCGTATCGCGATCCGGTGGCCTACCAGCAAATGCAAGACCTGGAAGCCACGATCCAGCGCGCGCAGGATTCCGCCCAGCGGCAGCAACTGTCGATTCAGCAGGCGATCACCAAAATTCAGGATCAGCTCGCCGCCGCCGAGGATGACGAGCAACCCGCGGCCGTGCCTCCCACCGCCGCGCCGCCGGCCATCGCCCCGCCACCGGCCGCCGGACCCTTGCCCGCTCCGACCAAGATTCAAGCCGAAGGAGATGGTCTCCTTTCGATCGAGGTGCAGAACGAGGACATCCGGCAGGTGCTGGCGCTACTCAGCAAGCAGCAAGAGGGGCTCAACATCCTGGCGGGCAAAAGCGTCACCGGCACGGTCACGGCGAGCCTGAACAATGTCGATTTCGACACCGCCCTGGCCGCGATTCTCAAAAGCACCGGCTTCGTCTCGCGCCGCGAGGGAAACATCCTCTACGTCGGTTCCCCCGCCGATTTCGTGGAAATCGACCAGACGCAGGATCGCATCGTCAGCCGCGTTTATCGGCCGAACTACATCAAGGCAGCCGATTTGCAGTCGCTCATCACGCCGATGCTGACACCGGAAATCGGCAAGGTGACCGTCAGTGCGCCGTCGGGAGTCGATATTCCGCCCGATCAAACCAAGAGCGGCGGCGTCGATTTCGCCGGCATCGACGTGGTGATCGTCCGCGATTACGAGGCGGTGCTGCACGAGGTCGATCAACTCTTCGAGGAGGTCGATATCAAGCCGAAGCAGGTTGCCATCGAAGCGATGATCCTGAGCGTCAAGCTGGTCGATCAATACAAGTTCGGCGTCAATTTCGACGTGCTGAAGAACCAGAACAACATCCGTTTCGTCGCCGGTTCGCCGCTCGCGGGGCTGTCGAGCATCGATCCGACCACCGGTGGTCTCAAGTTTGGCTTTCTCGATAGCAGCCTCGCCACCTTCGTTTCCTGCCTGGAAACGATCGGCGATACCAATGTCATCGCCTCCCCCCGGCTGACTTGCCTCAACAAGCAGCGGGCCGAAATCCAGATCGGCGACCAACTCGGCTACATCAGCACGGCAGTGACCGAAAACTCCGCCACGCAAACCGTCAACTTTCTCGACACCGGCACCTTGCTGCGGATTCGTCCGCACATTAGCTCCGACGGCCTCGTGCGACTCGAAGTTCACCCGGAGCTTTCGACCGGCACCGTTACGGTGCAGTCGGGCTTCACGCTGCCGAACAAATCGGTCACCCAGGTGACGACCAACGTGATGTGCCCAGACGGTTGCACTGTGGTCATTGGGGGGCTGATTCGCGAGGATCTGAAAACCAACGCCTCGCAAATTCCAGTGCTGGGAGACCTGCCCTATTTTGGCTGGCTCTTCCGCGACAAAACCGAGGGAGTGGACCGGGTCGAGCTGATCGTGCTCATCACGCCGCGGATCGTTTCCGAGCCGGCGATGGCCCAGGAAGGGCAGAAATATGGCAATGTCTTCACCGAGCGGCAGAGCGTCTATTTCGACAAAATGAGTCCGATCGCCAAGCGGAACTACGCACTCCACTACTTTCGCCTGGCCCGCTCGGCCTTCAACGCCGGCGACATGAATGCCGCCATGAAGCACGTGAATCTCTCGATCCAGCACGATCCGCTCAATCGGGATGCGATCGTGCTGCGGGACGAAATCGTCACGGCCGGCGGGTTCGAGAACGAGAGCATTCGGCAGCATTTGCGGCAAGGGTTCCATTCGCATCCGCGCCGCAAGCCGGACTATTCCAAGCAAGGCGCGCCGTGGAAAGATCCGCCTGCCTTCGGCAGCGGGCCGGAAGTCATTTCGTCAGACGATCCTGGCCAGCCCGGCGCGATTCGCACCTTGGAACCGGTCCCCGCCGGCACCAAGCCACCGACGATCGCTCCGGTGACGATTCCCGAGCCGCTTTCCACGGTGCCGGAAGCCATTGCACCATGAGCAAGCCGAGCGTGTCGCATTGGATTGCCGGACTGCTAGCCGCGGCCGTGCTGATTGCTGTCGGCGGCTGCGCGACCGCGAAGCTGCGACTGTCGAAGTTCAGTCCGCCGCCGGAGGTTTCCAAGGAGCGGGTGGCCCGCCACGAGGAGGCGATCCAGTCTTTCGAGCAGCACCGCGACAACGCCCAGTTGCAAGCCGCCCTCGACCGCTGGCAGCAGAACGACCTGGGGGGGTGCGAAGCGCGCCTGCGAGCCCTCTTCGCCCGGCGGCCCGATTTTGTCGAAGCCCGGCTGCGACTGGCCGAGCTCGCCTGGTCGTGCGACGACCTGGCCGAGGCCCAGCAGCAATACGAAGCCGCCGCCAAGCTGGCTCCCGACCGGGCCGACATCGCCCACGCTTTGGGCCTCGTTCACGAAGCCCAGGGGGACGCGGAGCAATCGCAAATCCAACTCGCCCGCGCGCGGGAACTCGCGCCGAGCGATGAGCGGTATCGGTAATCACCCGCGCCGCGACTCGCCTGCATTTTGAGTCTGAGGGGGCCTCGTTAAACGGCAAGCCGAAGGCGAGCGCGTCCTCGACCGCCGCGAACACCGTCGCCTGCGGCTTGCCGTTAAACGAAATGCGCAGCCGGCATCGCCAGCAGTGCGAGCAAACCGACGACCTTGGCGCCAGTAATTCCGACCAGCGGATGGCGGCGAAATCCAGCGATGAACGCGATTCCGGCGATAGCGAATAGCGCGATTGCCGGTCCCGCATGCTCGCCAATCTGCGTCGGCACGATACGTTCACCAGCGTCGGCTCGCCATTTTAGTGCGAGCGCGCGAGAGGCCTTCACGCCACCGGCAACAAACAGCACCAAGCCCAGGAGAATCGCAAGTCGTTGCAGATTGGTCCGTATCATGCGAAGTTCTCCTACGCAACGGATTTGCCTCTACAACTTCCAATTATCCGGCAAGACCGCGTCCTTTACGACGTTGGGAATCCCCTCGCGAATGATGCAAGGTTCGTCCTCGCCGCGCGATTCGACCCTGGCCTCGTTGACGATCCAAACGCTTTTGCCGATCCGGCAGTTCTTGTCGAGAATCGCGCCGGAAATGTAACTCCCCGCGCCGATGCCCAGCGGCGGCGCGCCGGCAGCCTGGGCGCGGTGGTCGTCGCTTTCATAGTAGTCGGCCCCCATGATGACCGTATTTTTGATCGTCGCACCTTCGCCGATGATGCACCGCAGGCCGATCACGCTGTTTTCAATCACCGCGCCACGCCCGATTTTGCAGCCATCGGCAATCAGGCTGTGAACGATGTGCGCCTGCTCCAGGCGCGTCGGGGGCAAAAATCGCGGCCGGCTGTAGATCGGAGCGTCGGCATTGTTGAAGTCGAACGGCGGCGAGGTGCCGGCCAGGCTCAGGTTGGCCTCGTAAAAGGCCTTGATCGTGCCGATGTCTTCCCAATAGCCGTCGAACAGGTGGACCTGCACCCGCTTGGCTCGGACCGAGGCGGGAAAGACCTCTTTGCCGAAATCGAGATAGTCGGTTTTGACGAGCGCCTCGACGAGCGCGTCGCGATTGAAGATGTAAATGCCCATGCTGGCGAGCAAATCGCGCCCTCGGCTGTGGATGCCGCGCGCATCGATCCACTTCGGGTCCATCCGGACGATATCCATCTCTTTGTCGGTTTGCGGCTTCTCGAGGAAGCCGAGCACCCGCCCTTCGTCGCTGACGCGCATTACCCCAAAACCCTTGGCCGCTTCGCGCGTGACCGGAATCGCGGCGATCGTGGCGTCCGCCTTGGTTTCGATGTGCGTGCGGAGCATGTCCCGATAGTCCATCCGATAAAGCTGATCACCCGACAAGATGATGACGTAGTCGATGCCCGGCTGCTGGATGTAGCGCAGCTGCTTGCGAACGGCGTCGGCGGTCCCTTGATACCAATCGGCTCCGCCCCCCATTTCGGTCTGCTGGGCGGCGAGCAGTTCGACAAAGCCGCCGCTGAAATGGTCGAAGCGATAGGTCTGCCGGATGTGCCGATGCAAGCTGACCGACATGAACTGGGTCAGCACGTACATCTTGTTCATGCCGCTGTTGATGCAATTCGACAGCGGAATGTCGATCAGCCGGTATTTCGCCGCCAGCGGCACCGCCGGCTTGCTGCGATACTTGGTGAGGGGATAGAGCCGCGTGCCCCGACCACCGCCGAGCACGAGCGAAATGACATTGCGCATGACGAGCCAAACCCTGACAGCAAAGGGAGAAGGAGCAAACGGAAGAGCCGCCTGTCAGTAGGATACCCCCCCGCCCCGGCCCATCGCAACCGCCGGCCGCTCGGCATCTAGCGCGGCGTCCGATAGGTCGCATAGCAGTGGGGCGTTTCCCAGAGCTGCGTTTCGACCACCGGAAAGCCCCGGCTGGCGGCATACTCGTGAATCAGCTTGGCGATATTCTCGGCGGTGGGATTCTCATCCATCAGGTACAGCGGCTCGCCCAGGTCGCGTAAGATCGGGACATAAGGATCGTTCTTGTGCAGCAGCATTCGGTGATCGAGTTGCTGATCAATCCAGGCGCTGACGAACCGCTTGATGTCGGTAAAGTCGAGGACCATCCCCCGTTGGTCGAGCGCCTGCGCCTCAAGCGTGATGATCGCCCGGCCGTTGTGCCCATGTAAATGCTTACACTTGCCGTCGTAGTTTAGCAAGCGATGGCCGTAGCAGAAATCGATTTCGCGGGAGACGCGGAACATAGGAGAGCGGGGAAAGGGAATCGGGGTTCAGAGTTCAAGGTTCAAGGTCCGGTGACCACCACTCACTAACCCAATGACAACTGGCAAATGACCAATGACTACTCCGCATACCGCGTTCGGTCTGGTAACTGGGCGTCCACGAATGCGGCTTGTCGTTCCGCGCATTTGTTGCAGCGGCCGCAGTGCAAGCCACGAACCGGCGACAGGCACGAAAACGTCAGCTCCAGCGGCAAGTCGCGGCCGAGAGCCATGACTTGCCGTTTGGTCATTTCGCCAAAGGGGCGGAGCAGCTTCAGCGGCCGCTCGACGCCGCGGTTGATCGCGGCTTGAAAATCACGCACGAACGCCTCGCTGGCGTCGTCGAAGGGGCTGGTGCCGAGCGGAGCCAGCGCGAGCTCACCAATGCCATGCAGCTGGCACCACACCGCGGCTTTCACCAGGAGCAGCGCGTTGCGCCCCGGCAGGAAGACCGCTTCGTCGGGCGAATCGGCGGCGGGAATGGCACGGCCGGTGAGACTCCAGTGGCCAGCATAAAGGTCCACCAGCGGCAAGTCGAGCACAACGAGTTCTTGCAGCTTCTCCGTGGCAATCGCGGCCAGAAACTCGCGCAGGGCCGCCAGCTCGCGCTCTTGCCATACGAGGCCAGTGCGAATGTAAAACGGCCGCACTCCCCTCCCTTGCCGCAACCAATGGCCGACGAGAATCGCGCTGTCGAGGCCGCCGCTGACAAGGACTCCCACAAGGTTGGCCGCCGGGCGATTGTTCATAGTGGACTCGCGGTATCGCGGCGATGCTTGATTTTCGGTCTCCGCCCCACTACGTTCGCCAGGGGAATCAGACGTCGTTTTGAGTATCATTGCCATCCGTTCGCCGGTCAACGAGGAACACCATGCCGCCGCGCCTTTGCCGACTCGTCATTGTTGCCGGTTTGGTGCTGGCGGCCAGTAGCGCGCGGGGAGAGAAAATTCCCGCCAGCCCCAGGCTGCCAGAAACTTCTCCCTGGAACCTGGCCGAGCTAGGCGAGCCGCCGGTCGTCGAATGGATCGATCGCGCCGGGCCGGTGCGATCGCTCTTCTATGCCGGCGAACCGTATGGCGGCAAGCCGACTCGGGTCTTTGCCTACTATGCCACGCCTGGCACGCTGGCGGGAGACACAAAAGCCGACCAAAAGCTGCCGGCCGTGGTGCTGATTCATGGCGGCGGCGGGACCGCTTTTCGCGAGTGGGCCGAACTGTGGGCTAAGCGGGGCTACGCGGCCATCGCGATGGATACCGCCGGCTACCGGCCGATCGAGGGAAAGAATGCCAATCAACGCGAAAATCGGACACGGCTTCCCGACGGCGGTCCGGATCAGGGGGATGGCGAGAAGTTCGGCAGCATCGACAAAGACCCGGCGGAGCAGTGGTCCAATCACGCCGTGGCCGCCGCGATTCGCGCCCATTCGCTGATTCGCAGCTTTCCCGAAGTCGATGCCGAGCGAACGGCCGTCACGGGGATCAGCTGGGGAGGCTATCTGACGTGCATCGTGGCCGGCGTCGATACGCGCTTCAAGGCGGCGGTGCCCGTGTATGGCTGCGGATTCCTCGGCGATAACAGCGCCTGGCTGGGACAATTCGCCAAGATGACCCCCGAGCAGCGCGAGCGCTGGCTCAAGCTGTGGGATCCGTCGCGCTATCTGCCGGCGGTGACGATGCCGATTCTGTTCGTCAACGGCACGAACGACTTCGCCTATCCGCTCGATAGCTATCAAAAGAGCATCGACGCGGTTCCCGGCACCAAGCGGGTGCGGGTTACGGTCAACATGCCGCACGGGCATCAGGCCGGTTGGGCACCGGCCGAGATTGGCCTGTTTATCGATCAGCACCTGCGCGGCGG